>CAITND010000015.1 GCA_903893625.1 uncultured Oscillatoriales cyanobacterium | reverse complement strand
GGGTTCTTTGATATCTTGACTAAATTCACTCAAATCTTGATGAACCCGCCCCTACTACAAATCTGTGAAATCCGTGAAATCCATCTGAATCCGTGATCACTGATTACTGATTACTGATTTTTTCACATTGGGACAGAATAATTCAGGTTTTCTTAACTCAGGGAAATCAAGAACTAGGAAGAGGAAACTGCGACTACAAGTAATCGCAGTAAACATACTCACCGCCACCCCTAATCCTAATGTCAAAGCAAATCCTTTAACTAATCCTGTCCCTAACCAAAATAGGGCAATACAAGCAATAACCGTAGTTACATTACCATCTAAAATGCTACTAAACGCTCGATAAAAGCCCGATTCTACAGAACGATATAGGGTTTTTCCCGCTTTCAATTCTTCACGAGTCCGTTCAAAAATCAGAACATTAGCATCCACCGCCATCCCAATACTAAGAATAAATCCCGCAATTCCGGGTAACGTTAAAGTCACGCCCAATAAATTAAAGAGAGCTAAACTTAATAACGCATAAATTAATAAGGAAAAATCCGCTATTAATCCAGGTAAGCGATAATAAACGACCATGAAAATCAGGACTAAAATTAAACCCGTCACCCCAGCATAAACACTCTTGTTAATACTATCTCGTCCTAATGTAGCTCCAACGGTGCGATTTTCCACAATTTCCACAGGAACAGGTAACGCCCCACCCCGCAATTGTACGGCTAAAGCATTGGCATCTTCAACGGTAAATCGTCCTGTAATTACAGCCCGACCTCCAGTAATTCCCGTATCCGCAAAATCTACAGGAACCGACGGAGCACTTAATAAATCATTATCCAGAAAAATACCAATAGTTCGTCCAGTTCCGGCTAAATTTTTCGTCAGTTCGGCAAATTTATCACCGCCTTCAGAACTAAATACTAAACCAATATTCCAGTTTCCTCCTCCTTGTACGGGTTCAGGATAAGCATCTTTTAAATCTTGTCCTCGCAGAACGGGGTTATTATAGAGTTGAGCGATCGCTGCATTACTCTTATTCAAAGATTCTATGGCGGCGGCTAAAGCTGGGGAATCTGCCTTTTTTTTAGCGGCTTCAATTTGTTGTTTAATTCCTTGTTGGACTTGTAATTCCACCGGAAGTTGTTGTTCAGTTCCCGATTTTTGTTCACGGAAATCTAATTGCGCTGTTCCCCCTAATACTCGTTCTGCTTCTTCGGGATTATTCACCCCTGGTAACTGCACAACAATTTGATTCTGTCCCGCCGTTTGCACCAACGCTTCAGATACTCCCAGTTCATTAACTCGGTTTTCAATCACACTTTGAACCGAGGTGAGAACCCGTTCATCAATGGTTGGAACTGCTTCTGAGGTTTTCAATTGAATTGTCAGTTGAGAACCTCCCCGTAAATCTAAACCTAAGCGGAAGGGACGATTAGCAATCACCAGAATGGAGGCGATAATCATCACCAAAATCAGAATTAAAACAGAACGTTGTTTTCGCATTTTAATCAGTTGATTAACTCTTAACTCTTAACTCTTAACTCTTAACTGTTCACTCTTACACTGATAACTGATAACTGATAACTGATAACTGATTAAAATTTCTTACTCAGAATTTTTTGAACCCCTTCAACAATTTGTTCCGGTTGCACAATAGTTAGTCGTTCTAAAGCACCATTATAAGGTGTAGGAATATCTTGGGATGCCAATCTTAATACAGGTGCATCCAGTTCATCAAAAAGACGATCATTAATTGAAGCAGTAATTTCTGCCCCCAGTCCCCCGGTTTTCATACATTCTTCCACGATAATCACCCGATGGGTTTTGCGGATGGATTCACCAATCGTGTCAAAATCGAGAGGTTTAAGAGAAATTAAATCAATCACTTCAGGATCATAACCCTGTTTCACCAAAGCTGGAACCGCTTGCATAACATGATGACGCATCCGAGAATAGGTCAGAATCGTTACATCTTTCCCCTGTCTCACCACTTCCGCCTTATCAATAGGAACAACATATTCTTCGTCGGGGATATCTTCTTTAAGGTTATATAACAGAACGTGCTCAAAAAATAGAACCGGATTATCATCTCTAATTGCTGCTTTGAGTAACCCTTTAGCGTTATAGGGAGTTGAACAGGCGACCATTTTTAGCCCTGGAACAGACTGGAAATAGGATTCTAAGCGTTGAGAGTGTTCCGCACCCAATTGACGCCCCACACCCCCAGGGCCACGAATTACCAAAGGCATTTTAAAATTGCCTCCAGAGGTATAGCGCAGCATCCCCCCGTTATTGGCAATTTGGTTGAAGGCGAGTAACAAAAACCCCATGTTCATCCCTTCAATAATCGGTCGTAACCCTGTCATTGCAGCACCAACGGCCATTCCTGTAAAACTATTTTCTGCAATGGGAGTGTCTAAAACCCGCAAGTCCCCAAATTCTTGATGAAGGTCTTTCGTGACTTTGTAGGAACCGCCATAATGACCCACATCTTCCCCCAACACAAACACTCTGGGGTCACGGGCCATTTCTTCATAGGTTGCTTGTCTAAGGGCGTTAAAAAGTAGGGTTGGTGCCATTGCAATTGTTGATAAGCGAGCGTGGATCACAGCTAATCTTACCAAAAGACGGCGGCTTTAATCCGTCCTTTTAGATGATTTAGCAATTTTAGAAAGATCTGCCGAAATTCATGCTAATTTGAGATTAAGAGGTTTACCCATTCAAACTTAAAATATTTTAATTGCTACTACTGCTATGGTTAAAGGTTTAACTGTGGTTCCTAATGATAGTGATTTAGCCAGAGTTGAAGGTTTAAATTTAGAGAATTGGGTAGAATTATAAAATTTATACTTGATGAACTATTTAACACAAAAAAAACAAGACTTGGCAGAAATAGCTAATGATCATCCTAATTTACAATGTGTTGAATGTGCTTTAGCTATCAAAAAGTATCTACAATTAGCAGGAATTAAAGGTAAACCGATTAAAATTAATGCACAAGCAGATTTAGATTATCGCAATTGTTTTCTTTATGATGATAGTATTGGCGGTGATGCTATTTCTGAAACTGGATACCATGAAGGTGTTATAATTATCATAGATGGAGTTGAAATTGTGTTTGACAATCATCATCCTCAAGGAATACCTAAAATAGAATGGTTGGCTAATTTTCAATTTTTTGGTAAAATTCACTTAGGACAAGAGTTAATCATCACTGAAGAAGATTTTTAGTAAAAACAAGGAATAAATTTATGCTAGATTTAACTACAACTAACGGCAATAAAAATACTCAAGAATATTTCTATGATTTGTTAGCAAGAATTAAACAACGTCCGGGAATGTATTTAGGAAAAGTGTCTCTAACTCGTTTAAAAATGCTATTAATGGGTTACAGTATGTCAAGAGGTGAGTTAGGGTTACAATTAACACAACAAGAAAAACAATTTGCTCAATTTCAGCAATGGATACAAGCAAAATATCAAATTAATTCGGCTCAAGGTTGGGAAACAATTATTTTATCTCAAGTAGAGGATGAAAAGTTAGCTTTTGATTTATTTTTTGAGTTATTTGAACAATTTAATCTTGAGTTTTTTCCCTTAGATAAGACTGCTGTAAGTGTAGGGAAATAATAATATTTTTTAATAACTGTAGGGTGAGCAATTAGCGTTTTTTAAATGTAGGTAAATAATAATAAAGCGATCGCACCACCAACTCCCCTTAAAAAAGCGATACCTACGGTCAGCTTCGCTAACGTACCTCAATTTCCCCCTAACGTTGTTCCGGTTGATCGGCTGCCAGTTACCTTTGCTACAACACCGATCGACTTCTTCAGCCCGCTCCAACAGGGTTGTTATGCGTGGTTTCTATTTCTGATTTCATGTATCAGATTCATTTTCGTTAGTTCTTCGTAACTATCTATCGAATGTAAAAAAGCAACGTTCTTGTTGTTAGATTTGTCTATCAAATTTATAAGAGCATCAATATTATTCAATTGCTTTTCGGATAATGAATCAAAATCACTTATTATTTTCTCTCTCAAACTGGTATTTATGTAGTTAGCGAGTTTACCCATTAAACCAACAAAAATGTCTGAAGCCTGAACAAATAAATCACTTTGCGAATCAACAAAGGAATAGTTTTTTATCTCTTTGCTGTCATCAATAATTTTGTAGCTGGCAAGAATTTCCGAAATAGCTACCTCATTATCGAAAATATGATTTGAATTCTTGAACAGATATATAGGTCTTAGATAAAATTGTGAAAAATTCTCTATTAAGATATAATCTTCTTCATCCATTATGAATGGAAGCGAATCTCTTTTCTTTGCCTCTTTGAGTATTTGTCTGAGGGATTCCAATCCAAAATGGAATTCTTGCGTGTCAATATATTCGTCAGTTTTACTTCTGTAATATTCTTTTGCAGATTAAGTCTATCAAACAAGGGTTTAATCTCAGGTCTGGTTCCTTCATAAACCAAACCACCTAAAACAAAATTTGAATTAAAAGAAGAATTAAAGTCAATTTCCCTTACATAGAATTTTCTAATATTATTTGTTTCGTCATAATAAAAAGTAAAAGAACTATCAAAATTTGCTGTCGGTGCAAGCATTTTCGTCATTCTTCTAACATCGCTAATATCAAAATTCACCATCTACCGCCTCTTTTCATGTAACGCATAACTATTTATTATACTGAAACTTTCTGTCTTGTCAATTACTAGGGGACAAAAAGCCGAAACTTTCGGTATACTCACCGATGACAACCGTAAATTTTCTGGATAATTTTAATCTCAGCAAAAGACAAAAAACAACGATACCTTCGGTCAGCTTCGCTAACGCACCTCAACCTCCTATCCCCAAAAAGCGATCTCACAAATAGGTTGCAGAAGGTCTAAAAACGTGATATAATGACATCTAAAACCGTTTAATCTTACAGTAAAACCATGACTCAAGCAATTAATAAACCTATAATTCAAGAAAATGCCCTGTTAGATAAATTTAGAAACCTAACAACTGAACAACAACAAACTATTTTAGATTTTGTGGAATTTATGGATAGTAAAAAACATAAATTACCAGAAAATCAAGCACAAGAAATCTCTGCTTATGATTTAGCTAAGGAATGGGCTGGTTCTGTAGAAAGTGGGATTGGGGATTTATCTACTAATAAAAAGTATCTTCAAGGATTTGGTAAATAATGAAATCAGAAATCATTATAGATACTTCCCCTTTAGTTGCTTTTATTGATAAAAGTGATAATTTTCATCAGTGGACAGTCGAAACATGGAAAAAGTTACGTCCTCCTTTATTTACTTGTGAAGCGGTTATTGCGGAATCTTGTTTTTTACTGCAAAATGTTCATGGAGGTGAAAGTTCTATTTTATCTTTATTGGAAGCAGAAGTAATTAAAATACCTTTTAATTTAAGTGAAGAAGTAACAGCAATTAAGCAATTAATGAAACAATATCAATCTGTTCCGATGTCTTTAGCAGATGCTTGTTTAGTGAGAATGAGTGAATTAATTAGAGGAAGTAGTGTTTTTACTTTAGATAGTGATTTTATAATTTATCGTCAATATAAAAATCAGATTATTCCTGTTATTATGCCTGAATAAAACCATTAAAAAGCGATCGCACCACCAACTCCCCTACATTCCCAATTTCGATTGTTTTCATACGACCTTAGAGAATTGGGTTGAATTAGAATAATGAAATCAAGGTTATTTTTGATTAAAAATGTTATAACATTTTTAATCAGTTAATTTTACAGGAGTACGACTAAAATGTCTTTATCACAACAACAATTAGAAGAAAAGGTTATTTCTTTAGAACAAAAAATGAATCAAGTAAAAAAAATATTATCTATTAATGTTAAAAAATCTGTTCCTTGGTGGGAAGAAATAACGGGGACATTTGCTGATAATTTAGCGTTTGAGGAAGCGATAGAATTAGGTAATCAATATCGCCAACTCCCCTTAAAAAAGCGATACCTACGGTAAGCTGCGAAGATCGCACCTCAATTTTCCCCTAGCGTTCTCAATCACCCGCCGCAGACAACCTCTCGACGGTCGGGTGCATTGGGGTTATTAGGCTTCGCGCTTTGATGCCTGAAACTCTAGGATTTTAGAGTACAAACTCGCTACCGACTCTTGGGCAAAAAGTTCATCCTTTAGTTTGAGATAGTCTCCTTTACCAAGGTTACAAGCTATCCAAAAATGTTATAATGATCTGAAGTTTATTATTAAAAAGGAATGTGCAATGAGAATTATCCAAACAAAAGGAATAGTCAATAATGGGAAAGTAACGGCTACAATCCCCACTGATTTTAGTAATGGAGAAGTTGATTTAGTAATTGTAGCTGAAAATGAACCTGATGAACTTGAATTTATGCGTCAACTTGCTAGGGAAAAAGGTTATGATTCCAAAGAAAAAATACTTGATTTAATTAAGCAAGTAAAAAGAGAAATGTTAACAGAAAAGGGAATAATTTAAAGATGTTTGAATTAAATAAACTATTCCTTGATACTAATATTTATATTATAGGAACTCAAGATATTAATTCAGATGAAGCTAAAATTTTAACGGCGATTGGTTATTACGGAAAACAAGATCGTCAACTAGAAAGTCAAATCATTTTTTCAGCAGAATTAATTGATCAAATCCGACGAGTTAGTAAATATTTATGGAATAAAGATCAAGTAGGTTTAGTTTTGAGCTTGATTTTTACTAGATTAGATATTCACTATATTACTCCTAATCAAGAATGGTATCAATTATTAACAGAAATGAGGATTAAGGGAAATATTCCTTTAGAAGATATAGAGATTTTTCTAACGGCAAAATATGGAAAAGCAAATTGTTTTATCTCAGGGAATAGGGAATTAATCAAAGCTATTGCAGATTTTGAATGTTTAACGCCTGAATCTTTTGTGAAAAAATATTTATAGTTTAGGAAGAATCTTTGTTTAATTTATAAAGTAAGCAGTAGATTAATATATGATATCAATAAACTATCTTTAAAATGCCATACCCAAATCCATTAAAATATGCTATAATTTGAAAAACTAAATTTGACATTGTAAAACAATGAAATTATCAATTGATGACGACACTACAAAAGAAATGCTTACAGAAATAATGGTAGAAATTATTAAAACCAGAAAAGATTTATTTTATGATCTTATCCTAGAAGCATTGGAGGAAATTTCTCTAGCGAATGCCATTAAAGAAGGAAGACAAGATGATTTTGTTTCTGAAGAAAAAATATTTGCTTTATTAGATAGCGAAATATAAATTTTTTCCTTTGACAACTGTTTCTTTTCGTTGAAAACTTTTAATCTCAGCAAAAGACAAAAAACAGCGATACCTTCGGTCAGCTTTGCTAACGCATTCTCCAAACTCCCACAATGTCCGAATTTTAAACTTCTTTAAAACCATCAATTTTATTAAAGTTGAGTTTAGCCATACAATTAAGCCAGAGCAAACTCAGTCAATTTACGAGTTTCAGGATCATGAAAAGCCAAAACAATATCCTCTTTCGGTACACCTTCGGTTAATAACTCATTAGCAATGCCTTCCTCTGTCCAATCTTCCTCAATATAAATTTTATCATTTTTAATGCGAATATGAACATGAGTATTATTAATTCTCTTTTGATTAACCCAATCTACAGACATCCATAAATAATGATCATGAGTTTCATCAAAAATTAAACAAGTTTCATATTTTTTCTTAGATGAACGATTAGCAAGATAATCATGTTCTGTTAATATCTTTTTAATAGTTTGACGATAATTAGTTAATTTATCCATTGTACTATTTCCTCCTTATCCGTATTAATAATAAGTAAAGCAACTTGATTTGATTTTACCACAGCTTTAATTGATTTTCTTTGAAAAAAAGTGTCATAAATTTCATCTCTAATCGCTAAGTAAATTTCTTGGTATTCATCTTGAGCTAATTGAATTAAATTACGATACAGTATATATTGTCCTAAAGCTAATTCAAAATCTTTCATTAATGAAGAACTAATAAAACTTTTAATCTCAATAATAATTTTACGGTGTTTTTGGTCTTCTGAAATGACCTTTTCTACTGCTAAATCAGGATAAAGTTCAACATCCTCATATTCCAGAGGATAGGGATCGGCTGTAATCGTCCAACCCTCTTTAATTAAAGCATTTTTAACGGCTTCATGGTAAATATCTTTTGCTGGCATTGTCCTCCTTTGTCACTAATTCTACCATTATAAACAAAAACTATTAAACAACAGCAAATTCAGTCAATTTACGAGTTTCAGGATCATGAAATGCTAACACAATATCGGATTTAGGTACACCTTCGGTTAATAACTCATTAGCGATACCTTCCTCTGTCCAATCTTCCTCAATATAAATTTTCTCATTTTTAATGCGAATATGAACATGAGTTGATTTTAGTCGTTTATCCTCTTTCCAATCAACTGTTAACCAAAGATAATGATCGTGAGTTTCATCAAAAACTAAACAAGTTTCAGTATTATAATCAGGTGATTTATGAACTAACTGATCATATTCTGTTAAAATACTTTTAATTAACTCTCGATATTTTATGATTTTATCCATGATATAATCTCCTCTTTTTTATCATTAAAAACAATCAAGTTAAGTTGATGACGTTTAATTACAGGTTGGATTGATTTTCTTTGAAAGAAAGAATTAAAAACAGCACTTCTTACTGCTAAATAGAGTTCATAATTCTTATGAGAAAATTCAAGAAAATCACGATATAGAAGATATTGCCCTAAAGCGTTTTGAAAATCATTCATTGGCGAAGGATTAATAAAACTTTTGATTTCCACTACAATTATACGCTTTTGTTGTTCAGGTAATAAACTCTTTTCTGCTAATAAATCAGCATAAAGGTTATCATCTTCATATTCAACTGTATAAGGATCGGCTAGAATTGTCCAACCATCCTTAATTAAAGCATTTTTAAAAGAATCATGGTAAATATCTTTTCTTGGCATTTCCCCTCCACAGGAATCACCCGCCCGAAACCCTCAATTGCATCAAAACTGAGATAATGGTATCAATCACTCTTAAACCAGTAAACCTTTTGCGCCACAATTGCCATATATTCCTCAACAGTGGGAACCTCACCTAATATAGCACATACCGTCACTAATTCTACCATTATAAACAAAAACTATTAAACAACAGCAAACTCAGTTAATTTACGAGTTTCAGGATCATGAAATGCTAACACAATATCCTCTTTGGGTACACCTTCGGTTAATAACTCATTAGCAATACCTTCCTCTGTCCAATCTTCCTCAATATAAATTTTCTCATTTTTAATGCGAATATGAACTTGAATATGTCTAATTTTTTTCTTGCCTTCCCAACCCATAAACAGCCAAAAATATTGATCATGTATCTCATCAAAAACCAGACAACTTTCTTGATCTAAATTTGCTGAACCTGAAACCCATTCATGATATTCTGTTAATACCTTTTTAATAGAATTGCGGTATTTTTCTAATTGAGCCATTGTAAAATTTCCTCCTTGTAATTTTTTAGTTGGGTAGGTGAGCAATAAAGACCCCGCAATAATAATACTAACCAAAAATAGCTTGTAATAAGCGATCGCACCCCAAACTCCCATCCCCAAAAAGCGATCGCACCCCAAACGCCTCTACACATCAAAAAGCGATGTTTTAATGTCTTCTAAACAATGGTATCCATGAAGATTCAAGGCACCACAATATAGGAAGTGAGTTATTAGGACAGGTATCCATAAATACAATTAGCAATTGTCCTCCATCAAAGCCAAGAGAAGATTTTTTTTGTAGCTTTTTGCCATACTTGGATGCGATTTCTTTTGCTCTCTTCCTTTCTACCTCATCATCAAAAACTAATGAGTTATCAGTAAAGCAACGATCAGAGTCATTAAGAGTATCACAAATATATATTTCAACTTTAAAGGGTATTTTTTCCGATTCCACCTTTCTCTCAATAGCTTCTCTTCCTGATTCAAGACCACAGATAGTGGCTATAACAACTTTAATGTTCCTTCTCCCTATTGTTTCCCCACATATTTGATTTAGCTTCTCAATGCCGTTAATGATAGATCCACCTGAGCCTATTATGTCATCAATAAACACTATTGCAGAAATTCTTTGATCAGGGTCTTGATCTAAACTTTTAGGAATACCTTCTAATGAAGCCACATTATTACTAATAACATTGTTTTCGGTTGCATACAGGCGTGCATATGAAGAACTACTTTTTGTGGGCTTATCAAAACTACTCAACAAAATTTCACGGCTGCGTCTTTCATCAGACTTAATAGAGAAAGTCATGCCTTTTTTCACAAAGTTATGAATAATTTTAAGTTTTTCTCGAATTTTGAGTTCACTGTAAAATGTAACATTCTCCAGCAATTTAAACATGAGACGACGCTCTAGATTATCCGAAAATTGATCTAGCCAAGCGCGTACATGAGAAGGCGTAATTTCTGTGCTTCGATATAAACCCCAATTCTTAGTTAAACCAATAATTTCTTTGTCAGTTATAAACGCCTTATCTTCTTTACTCTTCAACTCTTCAAGGGCATCTGCATCTGAGAAACTGCTAGTAAGTAATTGACTACCTCTTTGAACAAGCCATTCATCGAACAGATCAGGTTTTAAGCGAAAATATCCTTCTTCCTCTAAAAGAATACCTCTGTTGATAAAGTTCTCAATCATAGCATCAATTGCAACGTCAGTTAGAATCCGAGAATTAGTAATTTCTTGCCGTTTAACTCTTCCGATACAACGCTTGATCTCTGCATATGCTATTAAAAACTTTCTTCTTTGAGTTTGGGTTTGATCTCTTCTTTCAGATTGATCTTCCCAAATGCCATCAATCCAAAAGTGATTAACATTTATCGTATCAAGTGATTCAATAGAATCAGCTATTGCCTCTTTAGCTTCATCAATTGAAACATATGAATCTTTTTTGTCACAAGCTTGCCTGAATAATTTATCACAAATAAATTTTGTGAAAAATGGATTACCTTCAGTTAGTTTGTATATCTCATCGATTGATCCATCACTAAACTCAAGTATATCTTGAGCAGGATACCTTATCAGTTCTTTAAAGTCGCCAAAGAATCTTGCCTTGTCAAAGTAATCAACTGGGAAAGGAGAAAAAAGATTTAACCTGTCAGTGGATTGACGAATAATTTGCATATTTTCTCCACCAATAAGGATAAAGCCTATTTGAGTTCCTTCTTGACTCAAACTTCTAATATTATGAAAAAACGTGTCGCCAATGTCTGTATAACGATATAGTTCACTAGGTATCTCATCAAATTCATCAATAATAATAATGAATTTAAGTTTTGGAAGAAGCCTTTTAATGCGTTTGAAATAATTAGCAAGAGGAGGGGACAAAACCTTATCAAAAACAGGTTTATTAATTCCCTGCTTACTTAATTCATTATGATATAGCGTCTCTTCTACAATGGATTCACCGAGAGTTTTGATAAAGTTCTCAGGAGATGTTTTATCTAAATTACCTACTTTGATAAAGACAGGAACAAAATCTATCTCTTTCTGAATTTTATTAGCTAGTGCTTGTGCTATCGATGTCTTACCAACTCTTTTTTGCCCAAATATCATGGCTGATTGAATAGTATCTGAAATCAAGTTGGCATATATATTCTCCACTAATTCTTTTCGACCAACAAGTTCTTCTTCTGTCTCAACGGCTTGCAAGTTATAAGGTCTTTTAAATTTCAGTTTATCCCAATCAATATCTTCTTTTTGGGATTCAAATTCAAAGAGTTCTTCTTCAGAAATATGCTGATTATCATAATTGCGCCATGAATAGCGAATCAGTAAGCTTGGACTTTCAGTTTTACTAGATGAAACTACAACTGGCAAAATGATATTGATGCTTTCGATCTTCATTTCTGTTGCAACAGTCTGATTGAATTCAGATATCAATCCATCCGCATCCATAACTTCAATTTCGATATCAAATCCATATCCCAAGCCTTCATTCTTTAAAACGAACTTCAGTTCAATTTGCTCATTTATTTTATGAAAAGGATATTTTCGATCAGGGTGAAGCAGCTTTACATTTGCTGGTTTTATAATGTCACTCTTGCCAAAATCATCACAAATTAAACTATGAATTTTGCCGAATAAACTTCTTAGGCAAAATGAAGCAAACTTTGAATCGCATTGGTTAACATCATGTATATATGCAGAAAAAATATTGTTTACATCCTGAAATACTTTCATCCGAGAAACACCGGATGTTCCTTCATAAGACTTTAGGGCATCAAATAATTCTTGCAGCCTTGTGTCAGAGAGGAGAGAAGCATCGATGAAATTACATAGAAAAAATTTATTTATGGAGTTTCTTAATGTTTCCATGATCGCTTTTTGAGAATTAACTGCACCCTTTAGACTTATCAAATCTGATACAACAATCTTATTGAAATCCTCAAGCATTTTTCTCTCAAGATCTTTGAGGTAAGCAAGCTTCTCATGATTTAGTTTATCTCTGATTTTTAGGTTTTTATTGTTATAAATTTCGGAAAGCTGTTCATTAAAAAGAGTAACGGTTTTGTTGCGAAAATCTGTATCCTCCCAAACTGCATTTTCATTCCAACAAAGAAGCCGAAGTAAACACGCTGCAATAAACTTCTTTTGTTGCGGAGTATTGGTAGAGGCAAATAAAATTTGTGGCGAAAAATCTGAATTAGAAAGATTTTGAATTTGAATTATTTTTCGTACATATTCATTTTTTTTATTTTCCATCTCCTTTCCACTAAGTTCTGCTATCTCTGAAAGTAAGTTGTCAATATCACTAAACATTGTAATTGAGTTAGGTGGGCAATGCCCCCATTATACTCTCGCAGTTGTTGTTCATCGATGAACCAATAAACACCATTGAACTGAATTATCGGGTTGTACAAGCCCAGGTTTCAATTTTGCAAGTCCCTGTACCACATTCAGTTAGAGCATGAGCTTCGGCTTGTTCAGGAGTGCTCGCCCAACCCCAACCCAGGTTTCCTTCTGGACTTTTTGCTACCGCACCACAGGCATTTTTGAACCAAACCTGGACTTGACAATCGGATTTACCGCATTCTCTCAATGCCTTTTGTTCGGCTTGTTGTCGAGTTGGATAATCGTAAGCATAACCCCAACCCCCCGATATTGAGGTCGCAATAGCTCCATAATGATCTGGTTGAGCTAAGGCGACCCCCGCCATTAAACCTTCAAGGATGAAAACAGAAGCACTAATTAATAGAAAAGGTTGTTTTATTAATTGTTTTTTCATTCAGTTTCCGCAGCATTTTGTAAGGGTAAATAAATCGTCATTACGTTCCTTTGTTGAGGGCGCTGTTTAATAACCAGTTTCCCTCCCAACGCATGAAATAGATTTTTTGTTACCGCCAGATTCAGGCTTAAACTTCCCGTTTCTGGTTGGAACATTAATAACGGCCCTATTGATTTTAATGGAGATTGGGGAGACATCGCAAATGTAGAATTACCATCTTGTTCGGGTTGGGGATGGGATTCTAATTGTAACTTTAACTGATGTCCGGCTAATCTGACCCCAACTTGAATATGGCTACCATCGGGAAGACTGCGGGTAAAATTTTCGATGACTCCGGTTAATACTTGATCCAGCATGGTAGGGTCACTGATCACAGTAGGTAATTTCTGGGGTAAAATCACCTCTAAGGTTTGGTTACGCTGACTCGTGTGTTTTTGCCAGCGAGGAAGGCTACTTTGAAAGAGATTTCCTAATGACATTGCTGTTAACGGTAGAGGTTTCTCTTGATGATCACCTTGGCTCGAAAAGTCCCGTTGCTCTATTTCTAACTCAACAGCCCTGAAAATGAGGTTAAAGCGATCAATTTGGGTTGTACATTCTTGATCAATCATTTCTAAACGCTTCTGAATTACTTCTGGTGGTAAATTTGGCCGTTTTAATAGTAACCTTGTTAATGTCCGAATTGTCGCTAAGGGTGTCCGCACTTCATGGGCGATTACTTGTAATAATTCGACTTCCGCCGCTTGAATTGAATTCTCCAAAAGGGTTGTTTCTGGGACGAAGGCAGAGGATTTTGAACTAATTTTTTCAGCGACTTTTGCCAGGTTGGGAACGTTAATCTCAACGGGTTTTAAATCATTTTTTAACGGTTTTAATTCTACTTTTTTTTCTGTATCTAAGGATATATTATTTAACAATAATCGGCTAAATTTCATAACGGTTTTATAATGGGGTTCAATGGGGGAAAATTGGGCAATACTCTGCTCTAATTTGGCTTTTTGTATTGCTACTGACCTTCCTAACTCTCGGTTGGCTGTTCCTTGAATCAAGTCCATGCGATCGCGCAGCATTAATAATGCTTTTTCAATAATATCAGGATTAAAGGAAAATAGAAAAGCTGGGTTTCCTGTTATATCTTGACCCAATACCATGACTAAACTAAATTGAGTCGTTAAAACTAAACAAAACTGTTCTTTCACTAAGGGATCTTTCCCGTGTAAAGGACAGGCTAAGGTTTGAGAGATGGAATTGGAAGTTCCTTCGCACGGGGGAAGTAAGGCTAGAGGATGGCGTAATTTTAATATTAATTCATCCCCCAATTTTGAGAGATCAGGGGTAAAAATTTGAGTTGCAAAATGAATGGCTAAATGGGGATGGATTAAAACCGGAACGGGGCCAGAAATAATTAATCCTAAACGAGATAATGAGTTAGAATCAAGGGAATTAGCCTGATCGGAATTCGGCGAATCAATTTCTAAGGGTTTAAAGGGATGAGAATCTGAAATTATATGTTCTGATATGGAATTAGTATTTAATCGAAGTTCTTCTAGTAGATAATTGATAGATTGAACTCCGCTATACCATTCTTTTTCTGCTTTTAAATATTGTTGAACCCTAGAAGAAAGATGAGAATTGTTTTCGGAATTACAGGGAGATTGAGGCAAAGATGAACAACTCAAAATATGGGTTTCATCTTGAGCTAAAAGATCACTGAGCGTAGGTAATAATATTTGATTCATCATTATGCCCTTGAGAATTACGAATTACGAATTGAGAATTACGAATTACGAGTTAAGTAGTTAAAGATTTATAATTCGTAATTCGTAATTTATAATTCGTAATTTATAAGCGGTTTGTTCTGCTTTCAGAATAGCCATATTTGTCTAATTCGTACATTCGTAGAACCGAACCCCCCAGGGGGGAGTTTACCCTGAAACGGAGAAGGGGAAGAGGGGAAAGGGGAAATAATAGACATTTCTTTGGTGAAACCCGACACCCTACTTAACAGGCAAGATGCCTGTTCCACAGACCTGTTAACCGTCAACAACCCCAATATGATGCAAAATAAGGAGATACAGTCAATATTGCTGACCATTATGCCCAGTTTGCTTGCTGATGTGAAGAATCTGTTAGCCGATTTAATGGCCCGTTACCAATCCCAAGTGGATTATTTGGCAATTCGTTTGGAGGAAGCCGAAGAAACAGATATTTTATTGCGAAGAGATCGGATTGAAACCTTAAGTGAAGGACTTTCTATTGGGGGACAAGTCCGAGCTTGTTATCGAGGAGGATGGGGGTTTGCTAGTTTTAATCGACTCTCTACCCTTGAAGATCGGATTCAAGAAGCGATCACCGCAGCAAAACTGATTGGGGATGAAGAAACCCTGCTCGCACCGATTCCTATTATTCAAGATAGCTGTACCTTACCCTTAACCGGAACTGATCCGCGTCAAGTTCCCCTCGCTCAAAAAAAAGAATTATGCGATCGCTATGGCCAAATTCTTCGCAGTGTTGACCCCTGCATTGCCACGATTTCTGTCCGTTACAATGACAGCACCCAACGATTAATTCTGATTACCTCCGAAGGAACTCTGTTAGAACAATCTTGGGTGGATATGGAAATGCGGTTTGCAGCCACCGCCAGAAATGGGGACACCGTACAAACGGGACGAGAAACCACAGGTTCCCGCAAAGCTTATGAAGATTTAACGAATTTGGATGAACAAGTTCGCAGTGCGGCGCAACGGGCTGTTAATTCCTTAGTCCTTCCTCCCGTTAAAGGCAATGTTTATACCGTTGTCATTGACCCGATTTTATCCGGTTTATTTGTTCATGAAGCCTTTGGTCATTTGTCTGAAGCGGATATGGCTTATGAAAATCCTGACATCTTAGAAGTCATGACCTTGGGGCGTCAATTTGGCCCCAAAAACCTACAAATTTTTGATGCGGCTGCCCCGGCTGGACATCGAGGCAGCTATTTTTATGATGATGAAGGAACTCCGGCTACCACAACGCAACTGATTCAAGATGGCGCGTTAGTCGGTCGCCTTCATTCCCGTGAAACGGCTGGAAAATTAGGAGAAGTCCCGACGGGAAATGCCCGTTGTTTAAATTATCATTTTCCGCCCTTGGTACGGATGACCAACACTTGGATTGAAAGGGGGGATACATCCGTTGAGGACTTATTGAGTGATGTTAAAGAAGGAGTTTATGCTCGCAATTGGTTAGGGGGAATGACCAATGGCGAAATGTTCACATTCAGTGCGGGGGAAGCCTGGATGATTCGCAATGGTAAACTAGCAGAACCTGTTCGAGATGTGACGTTATCGGGAAATGTCTTCACAACATTGGCAGATATCGAAGCCATTGGTAATGACTTCTACTGGGATGAATCGGGAGGTTGTGGAAAAGGGGGACAAAACGGTTTACCCGTTGGCTGTGGAGGCCCTAGTTTACGGCTTCGGAATGTTGTCGTCGGAGGAGAAGCAATAGATTGACAAAAAAAATAATCCCAAAAATCCCAAAAATAGGTGAATTTCAGGAAATCCCAAAAATCCGTGAAATCCGTGAAATCCCTAAAATCCGTGATCAGTTTTCTCGTCGTCCATCACCCGGTTTGGGTGCTATATCACTGGGGTCTTCATCCTGACTGTTATGATCGGCAACTTGTATTTCATAACCGTTCACAGACATCAGGGCGCATCTGGATTGACAAGACTGAATCTGTTCTGCATCAAGCTCTTGAATTGCTTGAGGTTGAGGGTTCACACTTGGAGGTAAACCCACAACAGCACTTATCATTAAGACGGCAATGAAGTTAGACATTTTGGCTTGTTAGGTGGTAGGCTATTTTTCAATACCAATGCTTTACTTCCCTATCCGGATCGTTAATAAAATCCTGATTAATAATCCCCTGATCAAAGGGCTGAGAAAATCCCCTTAATTCAGACTTTAGACTTGCACAATTTTTAAAGCATCAAGGGGTTTACTACAGGAGATTAAAATAGAATCTTGTCAATGGAAGCTGAAGTTCAGAGAATAGAGATCAGAGGTAAATTTTTGTTAAATCTTATGAATACCAGGATTTAAAAAATGGAGTGAGTCCTTAATACCAAGAAACATACAAGGATCATCCGGTTGCTTTTTAACTCACTCCTAAGCGGTTTTAATCATGATCATTAACGTCCACTGCCTCGGTGGGGAACGGCTTGTGGATCAACTTCTGGATTGGTTTGAGTTGCAAGAACGGCTGTGATTTCGCTAGTTGGCGATAAAGCAACATTAATAGGAGTAGGATGGTGACGATTCATGCCAACTACTAACAAAGTAGAAAGTAAAATAGTGCTGTAGATTCGCATAACAGGTGTCCGTTTTAGAGTGTCCATTCTCTAATACGGGTTGACTTAAATTGATCCGGTAAAAAATACAAAGTTTCCAATAATTACCTTGGAGTCTGATGATAAGATTATCTATTGTGCGATGATTATGTTATAATTAATAAAATTAATATTGTGATTAAGAAGGGGGAGAGCGATCGCAATTATGACGGCTCAAGAACAAAAACATCCTCAATACAAGACAGACCGAAAGATTGTCGTCAATCTTTTAAAGCAAGAAGCAACAGACTATAATCTAGCTGAGTTAGCTCGTCTAAAAATTCGCTATCGAGGTTTTCCAGGTGCAAAGGATATTCAAAATGATTTAGAAAAAATTTTACAAATTTGGGGATATACCGACGAAACCTTATTTGAAAAAACTCGTCAAATTCACGCCACTGGCCAACTTTATCGGGGGAAAAAGATCGATCAAGAAGATTGGATTTGAGAGAGATATTCTGGGTTCTACATTGTCGAGATCGGACTTTTCGGATGAGTGCAGATCTGTGGACAAAATGATCCTCTCAAATTTTCCCTGTATTGTTGTAGGTTTTGTGGCGATTTTGTGTAAATATAGAAAGACTGTCTGATAAGAGTACCAGTGATGCTGATGGGTACTAATACCAGGGAGTTTAGAGAAGAAATACTAGGTTGGAATCTATGAAGGTTGGCGATCGCGTTTCTGTTAAAACATCTGTTATCGTTTATGTCCATCCCCAACATCGGAATCAGGAGTTTGATGTTAAGGGATTGGCAGGAAGTATTGTATCTATTATTACCGATTGGCGGGGAAGACCAATTAGTCCTAATTTGCCTGTTATCGTCGATTTTGGTGATAAATTTAAAGCTCACTTCCGAGAAGATGAGTTGGAATTGATACAATAGTTTCACAAAACAGGAGACAGGAGAATTTTGGATCAGTTGTTTCTCCGGGTCTCCTATTTTCCACCTAGAAACCAGCCAAAAATATTAATATCGCCTCGCATTTTTTCAAGTTCTTGACGGTGGCGTGCGGCTGTTTCATAATACCAATTGCAATATTGAGTAAATTCTTCCCGATATTCAACTTCTTGGTGAAATTCACGGGTAAGTTGATGAGCTTGGAGTGCTGCCACCACAGCCTGATCGGGTTGTTTAATAGTCTGTTCCCATTCAAATGGCATGATCACACAATCCTAAATTAAGGAATGCTTTCAGATTAACACAGGAATCAGTCATCAGTTATCAGTCATCAGTGTAAGAATTGATTTATTACCCATTCCCCATTCGTAATTCGTAATTCGTAATTCGTAATTCCCTACAACCAACCTCGCCACCGATAAACTCCTAATCCAATATATTCTTTTAAAGCTTGAGTGGTTTGATGGAGAGAGAGGGTATCGGGTATCCAACTGAGTACAATTCCTTGCCAAGTTTTTTGAGCTTCATTGATTTCAGAAGGAATCATTAAAAAATCCGTTGGTGCTGGAATTACATTCATCCCTTGACGCTTAAAAATTAATAGCGATCGCGGCGTATGTAAGGCAGATGTGACTAATAAAATCGGCCCTTGAATATTTTTTTCTTGCAAAATTTTTCGCACATTTACAGCATTTTCATAAGTATTTAATGAGGTCGGATCTTGTAAAATTGCTGAGGAGGGTACACCCATTGCTTCAGCAATTTTAGCCATATCTTGAGACTCAGGATCGCCCCCTCCTTGCCAATTAATTCTTCCCCCACTTAAGATTAACCAAGGAGCTTTTTTCTGGCGATGTAATAATGATCCATATAAAATGCGATCGCCTGCTTCGGAGACATCTACCCAAGGACGGGGCGGTAAAGCTGGTTTAGTCCCTCCGCCTAAAACTACAATCGCCGCAGCATTAGGAAGTTCACCGTTGGGAACATTTTGAGATTCAAGCGATCCGACTAATAATTGAGCAACTCCTCGACTACTTCCTAATAATAAAATCACTAGGGCGCAACTAATTACAGCCCCTGTCCATCGGGGATATTTCCACAGGGTAAATAATGCCAGAAACATTAATAAGCAACTCAATCCCAAAGGATAAATAAATAGAGGTAAAAGTTTAGATAAAAATAGAAACATAGGAAAGCATTCAGAAAAATTTTTTGACCGTTTAATTTTTATTTCGTTTAAAAATCCAACCTAAAAGAGTTGTAGCTTGGGTCGGACGAGGAGTTGGTTTAGGAGGGGGTGGTAATAGCTTGGATTTAGCCAGAATACCCGATAGATTATCGGTGATTACCTCAATTTCAAAGGGTTCAGCCTGTTCAGGTTTTTGGTCAATTTGCCACCATTTCACTAAACAGCCGACAGACCATCCTGAGATTATCCCTAATCCTAAACTGGTGAATAATGAATCTCCCAAAGCAATAAAGCAGAGGGTAAAAAATAATCCCGTTCCTAGTCCTGCACGAAATACTAATGATGATTTTAACATAAAAGTTTCCGGGTTGAGGGTATTTTACAATCATTCCTAGTGGGTCGGATCACGAGTTAATTCAGTCTGGCATTGCAAGCAATTGAAGAATTTTGACTAGAAATCAGGGAGGATTTCATCGGCTTAGTTTCAGGATACTGTTCCGCAAATTCCACATTTTGATACAGATGATTGATGATTTGATTGCCCTCTACTGTCAAAGTCAAATAATGCAAACCTGTTTGAATGTATTGGGCTATAACATTTTTAAAGAAATTGGGATAAGCCTGTCTAATATGATCAGGATGGTGATAGCCAAACAGTCGATTTGCTCCGGTTTCTTCAAACTCTTGAAATAAATCAGGCATTTTATGAAGATACTTAGGATCAGCTAACTGACCAATTAAATCCGCCGCTCGAATTAAACCAGGATAATCGCTGGTATTTCGATGTTCTTCATCATTAGGAACAGGAAAGCGAGTTAACTCAATATAGTGTTGAATTTTGGCAATATTAATCAGTGGGTGATCCTCAAAATATTCTTGAATAAATTGTTTTCCCCGATCAATATGATAAGGTGTTAAACTGGCATCGGTTGTTTCCGGTGCAAGTTGAATCACTTCTCCATTTTTTCCGGTAGAATAGATTCTATCTTCAATCCTATCTTCACGACAAATGCCTTTAATATAGCCAATATCATGACACAATAAAGCGATAATATTATAGAGCCACTCTTGGGGGGAAATGTTTTTTTCACTGAGATATTTTCCCCGCAAAATTGCTTGTCCGGCTAAGGTGACTAAAATCGTATGTTCAACATTGTGATAGGGAGCATCACTTTGTAAAATTCGATGCAAAGCAAAATTAGCCACCTCGACCATCAAGTCTGCATAATCAAGTTGTTGCTGGCCGTAAACTTGATAGTAACCTGTGTATAAACGATGAATGCAGTCTTGAATCATAAGAGATTGAGTTCGGTAGCACATATAGAGGGTTTTCCTTAAAGATAGAGGGGATTTTCCATTCCATTGTGATCAAGAATGGATTTACTTACTTATATCTTGATTCAATTTGAACCAAATGAAAACCAGAAAAACTCATTAGTTTTGCCAAATTTTTACCGACCTGTAAAATCCCCCCAGGCTAAGTTAATATTTTATCCTGAATTGTCTCCTTAAAACCTCATAAAACCTCAGAAATATTCAGGAATTACCAAGATTTGCTTGACTTTTATCACAATTCTCTATACACTTTCAGTGATTTCACTCACACCGGGATCAAAATAAATACTTATAATTAAAATGTACCTGTTCGTAAAGGGTATAATGGTCACGGATGAGAGAGGTTTGTGCAAAAATCTTGATTAGAATTGTAACATCATCAGTTTGATCACGGTATTTTTTATGAATAAACTAAATATATTAGAGCAGGACTATGGATGCTAAAGCAGCATTAGAATGGATTGACCAATTGATTTTTGAACATCAGGGTAAGCATCTCAATGATTTAGAGAGAGAGGTTTTTATTGGCTCTTGGGAAGGGAAAAGTTACCATGAAATTTATCCTTTAAATCCCAGCTATATTGAAAAATATGTTGGATATAAACTTTGGCAGAAAATCTCTCAAACTTTTGGAGAAAAAGTCACAAAAAAAACGATTAAAGGAGCAGTAGAAAGGTATCAAAACCAAGATAATTTTGTTCAGTTGAGTCAAATTCCTGGGGAACTACTGCAACTCTCTCCCCATTGTTATCGAGTATTTATCAGTCACGGAAATACTGAGTTAAATATTAATTTTGCACAGCAGTTAGAAGCGGTTTTAATTCAAGTTGGACATTCTGTATTCTCAGCCGCTTGGGAAGTCACTCGCTCTCAAATCAATCAACAGGAAACCGATTTTTTAGCTGAAATTGATACAGAATTAAAACACTGTGACTATTTTATTTTACTCTTATCCCCTCAATCAACCCTTAGTGAAATGGTGATTGAAGAATTGCGTCAAGTCCGAGAATTACAAGATACTCATCTTCATCGTTTACCAATAATTATTCCAATTTGGGTGAATTGTCCGGCAAATTTAGCCTTAAATCATGATCTAAGAAGTTATTTATTGGGAACTGTTCAACGCACTTGGACAGATCAACAAGATACAGCTTTAATTATACAAGAAATCCTTGGTTTTTTGCAAGAGTCTATTCCCGAATCTCAGCAGCAAAATTTACAGTTAAATTGGGATGAATCGGAACTCGAAAAACCCGATAATTTAGCCATAGAATCCCATCAACTATCCCCGGTTTCTTCCCTTTCAATTAAACCCATTTATTCCTCGGAAATTCCCTCTCCCCTTCCCGTAGCAGAACCGGAATTACCCAGTGGACAAGTCCGTTTAGAATCGGTTTTTTATATCAAACGGGTTCCCCATGAAGATCAATGTTATCACGAAATGACCCATCCGGGGGCATTAATTCGTTTAAAAGCACCCCGTCAGATGGGAAAAACTTCACTGATGGCGCGAATTTTAGAACAGGGACGGGAACAGGGTTATCGCACAGTTCCTTTAAGTTTTCAACACGCGGATAAATCTATTTTTACTAACTTAAATCATCTGTTACAATGGTTATGTTCTAAAGTAACTCGTAAATTAAAATTAGCCCATCACGTTCCCGATTATTGGAGTGATACTTTTGGGAGTAAAGATAATTGTACGGCTTATTTTGAGGATTATTTATTATCAGAAAATGATACCCCTTTAGTCCTAGGATTAGATGAAGTAGATCGGGTGTTTCAATATCCGAATATTGCTGATGATTTCTTTAGTTTACTCCGAGCTTGGTATGAAGAAGCAAACTATGGGGGAGGAGATAGTGAACTTTGGGAAAAACTGCGGTTAGTGATTGTTCATTCCACAGAAGTTTATATTCCTTTAGACATTAATCAATCGCCATTTAATGTGGGTTTACCGATTGAATTAACCGAATTTACCGCAACTCAAGTTAAAGAGTTAGCACACCGACATGGATTAAATTGGGGAGATATTGAAGTCGAAACTTTAATGAGAATAGTGGGTGGACATCCCTATTTAGTTCGAGTAGCACTTTATCATCTAGTTCAATATTCCATGAGTTTAGAACAATTCGCAGAAATAGCACCAACAGAAGCCGGAATTTATGGCGACCATCTTCGCCGACATTTATGGAATTTACAACAACATCCTGAATTAGCTCAAGCTTTTTATCAGGTGGTTTGTTCTTCTCAACCTGTGGAATTAGAATCAATTTTAGCGTTTAAATTACATAGTTTAGGTTTAGTTCATTTGCAAGGAAATGAAGTCACTCCTCGCTTTGAACTTTATCAAAACTATTTTGGTCATCGTTTAATGATTAAAACCCAATAATTAACCTAAATTATATGAATTTAACATCTACTTCAAACTATCATTATAAAGTCGGTGGACATCTATCTTTAGATACTCCTAGTTATGTGATTCGACAAGCCGACAGAGACTTGTATGAAGCCTTAAAAGCGGGAGAATTTTGTTATGTTTTGAATGCGCGTCAAATGGGAAAAACCAGTTTACGAGTCAGAACTTTACATCAACTACAAGATGAAGGTTTTGCTTGTGCGGCGGTAGATTTAACAAAAATTGGTTCCCAAGATATTACACCCGATCAATGGTATGCGGGAATTATGAGGCGTTTAGTCACCAGTTTTCGGCTTCCAATTCATTTAAAAGCTTGGTTACAGGAACGAGAATTTTTACCCCCAATTCAACGGTTAAGCGAGTTAATTGAACAGGTATTATTAGACTGTATTCAACAACCAATTATTATTTTTATTGATGAAGTTGATAGTATTCTTAGCCTTAATTTTTGTGCGGATGATTTTTTTGCATTTATTAGAACCTGTGACGAATATCCCTTATTAACTTTTGCCTTATTAGGGGTCGCCACACCCAATGATTTAATGCAGGATAAAAGCTGTAATCCCTTTAATGTCGGTCGTCCCATTCAATTGAATGGATTTTGTTATCAAGAAGTGCAACCATTAATTAATGGATTAATTGGGAAAATTAGTCAGCCGGAATTAGTTCTAAAAACTATTTTAGAGTGGACGGGAGGACAACCTTTTTTAACTCAAAAATTGTGTTATTTAATTCATCAAAAAGTAATTGAAAATACGCAACCTTTGGATATTCCTAGTTCTCAAGTATCGAGTTGGGTTGAACAGTTAATCCATACCCGTTTTATTGAAAATTGGGAATCTCAAGATGAACCTCCCCATTTAAAAACCATTCGAGATCGGATTCTCAAAGCCGATAATCGGATTACATCTCGCTTAACTTTATATCAAAATATTTTGCAAAAAGGTAGTATTTCTACGGATATTACTGTGGAACAAATGGAACTACGATTATCGGGATTAGTGGTTAAACAGGGAACGGAGTTAAAAGTCTATAACCGAATTTATGAAACAGTTTTCAACGAAAATTGGTTACAAAAAACTTTAGCCAGTCAAGAGCCGAATTTCAATCAAATTATTGCCGAAAAAGAACAAAAACTCCTGTCCATGTTGCGAGAAATGGAAGGCAAAGAATTTGATGATATTTTAAGCGAAATTTTAGGTTCAATTGCCTTAAAACTGGTAGAATTAATGTGTGTGGATCGGATGACGATTTATTTTATTGATAAAGACAAAAACGAAATTTGGTCAATTAGTACCAGATTCACCGGAAATCAAACCACAAAAATTTCAATTTTAGCTAATAATCAAACCGCCGGACGAGTCACAATTTATAAAAAAGCGATTGCCACGACTTCAGATTATTCTGCGGATTGGTATTCGATTTTTGCTGAAACCCAAAATCCTAGAATTGGGTATCAAATTTATAATCAGTTAACCATTCCTCTAGGAGAAGATAATCAAACAATTTTTGCTTTTGTGCATTTAGTTAATAAACTTAAAAAAACTCATCTTTTAGCCGATTCTTTTCAAGATAAAATTGATAAAGCTGGATTTACTGAAATCGAACCTCAGCAATTTTTACAATATGCTCCCGGTTTACAACGCATTTTAGCAAGCTGTTATGAAAGTTATAAACTAACCCAAAGAATACAAGCCTCTGAAGCCTTAACAGAAGCCACTAGAACGGTTCATCAAAGTAGTTTAGACTGTGAAGAAATTATTCAACGAGTGATGAAAGCAGCAAAAAAATTGATGAATGCAGATCGAAGTACCCTATGGTTATTAGATAAAATTACTCAGGAACTTTGGACACAAATTCCCTTTGAAGATGGTTCTATTCGAGAACTGCGATTAAAAGTTGGACAAGGATTTGCGGGAAAAGTTGCAGAAACGGGAAATGCGTTAAATATTCCCTTTGATTTATATGCTCATCCTGATTCGGAAATATCGCAAAAAACCGATCAAAAAACCGGATATCGCACCTGTAGTTTATTGTGTATGCCTGTTTGGAATCCCGATGGTGAATTAATTGGTGTAACTCAATTAATTAATAAGCACAAACAGGGTGAATTTGCCGAATATGAACCCGATGATTGGCCGACAGCACCGGAATGTTTTGAGGCGAGTTTTGATGCTAATAGTCAAAAATATATGCAGATTTTTAATTCCCAAGTCGGCGTAGCTTTATATAATGCCAGACAATATGAAGCTATGAAACAACACGCAGAAAATACTCCCCAAGGCGTGATTAGTCAAACCTTAGCCATGTTAAATCAAGTTATGGATGGACAGGGGTTTGATGAAATTTTAGATGCTACATTACGGTCAATTACTTTAAAAACAGGAAAGTTATTAAATGCAGATCGCACGACTATTTTTATGTTAGATGAAGAACGGAATGAATTTTGGTCAATGATTGCTGAAAGTGAAGGAAATTGTCCCTTGGAAATTCGAGTTCCGGCTGATAAAGGTATTGTGGGAGAAGTTGCTAAATTAAAAAAATTAGTGAATATTCCTTATGATTTTTATGATGATCCTAGATCAAAAACGGCTCAAGAACAGGATCAGAAAAATGGTTATCGAACTTATTCAATGTTGGCTTTTCCGTTATTAAATGAACAGGGAATTTTAGTCACGGTTGTACAAGCGATTAATAAGTTAAAACCAGGAGGCGATCGCAGTCTTTCCTTATCAGAAAGAATCGATCATCAAGGATTTACAAGTGATGATGAACAACAATTTTTAGAAAATGCTCCCTTAATTCGGATGATTTTAGAAAGTTTTTGTTCCTATCATAAAACCGCTAGAGGACAAAGAGTTGCAGCCGCCCTAATGGCCGCGACTCGTTCTGTGAGTCAAAGTAGTTTAGAATTCGATGAAATCCTTAAACGAGTTATGGCTGCTGCCAAGGATTTAATGATGGCAGATCGGAGTACATTATGGTTATTAGATCGACAAAATCATCAACTTTGGACTAAGATTATTTTTAATGATGGTTCAGAGCATGAAATTAGAATTCAAGTGGGTCAAGGGTATGCGGGAAAAGTTGCGGAAATGGGAGTTTCTTTGAATATTCCCTTTGATTTATATGATTATCCTGACTCGGAAACTGCTAAAAAAACCGATCAAAAAACGGGATATCGTACCTGTAGTTTATTGTGTATGCCTGTTTGGAACCCCGATGGTGAGTTAATTGGTGTGACTCAATTAGTTAATAAAAAGAAACCCGTTGAAGATGATGATCAAGTGTTAAGTTATGATACGGAAGTTCCCGAAGCATTTCGAGTCAGTTTTGATAGCAATGATCAGAAATATATGCAAGTTTTTAATAATCAAGTTGGGGTAATATTACAAAATGCCGAACTTTTAGCCGCCGTTAAACACCAGGAAAAAAGTTTCCGCGAAAAATTTAATCAAGGGAATGGGTAATTACGAATTACGAATTACGAATTACGAATTACGAATTACGAATGGGTAATAGAAAGAGTTTACTCCCCCTGCTCCCCCTGCCTCCCCTGCCTCCCCTGCTCCCCTGCTCCTCCTGCTCCTCCTGCTCCCCCTGCCTCCCCTGCTCCCCTGCCTCCCCTGCCCATTACCTATTACCATTCTCGCTCTAAACGAGGGGGTAAACGCAGTTTAGGAAACTGATAAAAGGTATTTCCCTCGTCATCAATTTCAGGGAATGCTGCAAAAACTTGAACTTGATGGTCTAAATAATTTTGGGCGACTTCGGGGCTAACTCCGGCTAAAGCTGATAGTTGAATTAGGGATACTTTGCCTCCTTGAGCCGCAATTAACCGATAAAATGCGGAATCTAGTTGACGTTGTTGTTCTCGATTATTTCCTAAATTGACAATCAATAAAGTCACCAATACACCCAAGCCAGCAACAGAAATTAACTCTAGGATAGCCATAATTAATAATAGATAAATTACACAAAATCCAGGATTAACAATTAACAGTTTATGGGTTACTGTTAATTGTTAATCTATCATAATTTAAGAGGCTTGAACGATATTTTCAGCCCCTTGAATCACTTTTGCAGATTCAATCACATCACCTTTACGAAGTTCTTCTAAAACCTCTTTTCCTTCGGTGACATATCCAAAGACGGCATAACGACCATCTAATAAATTAAGTCCGGCAGGAGTTAATTCTGGTTCAAAAAGAAAGAAGAAAATTTGAGAAGATCCTCCATCAGGAATAGCTTCTGGACGGGCTAACGCTACGGTTCCAAAAGCAGAAAAAGGTAAAACAGGATGATCTTGATAACGACCCAATTCTTCCAGGGTAATATTATAGATTGGTTCTTGATCGCCTTCAGCTAAAATTTCCAAAGGAATCCCCCGATATTTTCCAGTTTTTGGATCAATAAAACCATCATCTGCTCCTTCAGGATCTCCGACTTGTAAAGCATAGGATTCTTCTGAACGGGTAAATTTTAAGCCATCATAAAATCCTTGCTGCACTAAATCGACAAAATTACCCGCCGTCACCGGGGCACTATAACCATCAACAACAACAGTTAAGTTACCTTTATTAGTTTTGATTTCAACGGTAGCCCGACCTTTGAGTTGAGGTAAATTAGAATATTCTGCCGGAACTTCAAAGGGAAATTCCTGCACCATTAATTCTTCTAATTGACCAATGTTATCTAACATTTTCCCCCGTGTTGCTGACACCGTTGCTACATCTTTAACCTCAACGGCAGAACGCAGGGTATCAATATCTTGTTTCAATTGGTCAACTAAAGTTTGAGCTTGAGGTTGGCGTTCCTCTGGAATATTTGCCAAGAGTTCCGCTTCCCGTGTCGCCAAAACTCTTGATGCGCTAGTAATATCTGCATTGACATTATTCCAGCGTTTCCCTCGCAGTTGAGACGCAATCGCTTCTAAATTCGATTGCAGTTTTCTCACCGTTTCATTATCAATCGGCAGAGCATAGCGTAACAATGCCGAACCATCAGTAATGGCATTTCCTTGAGGTAAAACACTGTCCCGTTTAGGTGAACTGTCACCCTCCCACCAGGCTGCACTCAGACCCATCGATAGGGTAAACAGCAGTACAACAACCAAACCCGTTCTCAGCCAATGTTTATAGGTGTTTCTCATGGAATTGGGCAAATGCAACATAAATCTTAACGTTTGTTCTCTTTACTGATCTTGCCATTATTCCGTCACCAGTCATCCGAAAAAAATTAATCCCCTGTTCCCCGTTGAGGGGTAAAATAAGATGCCGATTGTTCTGCCCAGGTATTAGTTTGCATGATTTCCAGTAACGACTTTCGCACAGGTGTCACGATTGTATTAGATGGGTCAGTCTGGCGTGTAATAGAATTTCTGCACGTTAAGCCCGGAAAAGGTTCTGCCTTTGTGCGGACAAAGCTCAAAAACTCACAAACCGGTAGTGTCGTAGAACGCACTTTTAGGGCGGGAGAGACTGTTCCTCAAGCGACCCTGGAAAAAAGCGAAATGCAACATACCTATAAAGACGGGGAAGAATACGTCTTTATGGATATGGAAACTTATGAAGAAGCCCGTTTAAAGGCAAGTGAAATTGGCGATCGCGTTAAATATCTTAAAGATGGAATGACGGTTAACGTGGTTCGTTGGGGAGAGCAAGTTCTGGATGTAGAACTCCCGAACTCTGTCACCTTAGAAGTGGTTGAAACCGATCCCGGAGTCAAAGGAGACACGGCAACAGGGGGTACAAAACCCGCTATTGTGGAAACAGGCGCTCAAGTGATGGTTCCGTTATTTATTACTCAAGGGGAACGGATTCGGATTGATACCCGGACTGACAGTTATCAAGGCCGAGAATAAAGACTCACCAAACCATGATTTGATCTTTAAGCGTGCCAAACTTACAGAAAAACACAAAGGGTTTAGAATGTTGGGCGATTGGTCGTACACCCACCTAACGGACTAAATCAAGATAGACTGCAAATTTAGGGGAGACATACCAACTGTGCAACTAGATTTGAACCAGCTTCGTGAACTGCTGGCTGATCTCGATAAAACCAACATTTCAGAGCTAACGCTCAAAAGCGCAGATTTTGAACTGACTGTTCGGAAAGAAATTTCGCTGATCTCTGGGGCTCTGCCACCTGTTGAGACGCTATTAACGGGTGCAGGGGTTAGTTCACAGTTGGTATCGTCTCCAGGGGCTCCCACTGCTGTTGATTCCGTTGGCAGAACTTCCCCTGCATCCAGCCCAACTGTATCTACATCTCCTCCCCTTCCTTCGGCTGAATCTAAGTGGGTTGAAATTACTTCTCCGATGGTGGGAACCTTCTATCGTTCTCCCGCCCCCGATGAACCGCCGTTTGTGGAAACGGGCGATCGCATTTCTACGGGTCAGACCGTTTGTATTATTGAAGCCATGAAGTTGATGAATGAGATTGAAGCCGAACTTTCTGGCCAAGTGATGGAACTTTTAATTCAAAATGGCTCCCCCGTTGAATATGGCCAGCCGTTAATGCGAGTTAAACCGGATTAAGGATTTTAACTAAATAGCCAAATTCTTGACTCAACTTACTTAGAGTTACCTATCTTGAGGAAGTTATAGGGAAAATATGGGGATCAAACAGGAATTCAAGTTATCAGTTTGTAGTTGGGCTAAAGCCCTCTTTCAAGAAGATGTTGAAGTGCTGCATAGAGGGAAGCTGAGGAATTTCCTCTGCGGTTAAGGTGACGACTTTTCCCTCCTGAAAAATACTAATTGATTCTCCTAATTTACGATGTCTATCTAGGGCTTTAGCAATAGCAACTTTAACCCCAGCATCAATTTTTTGATGAAGTTCTGTTAGGGGAATTGGGGGGTTATTTTCAGAGGGTGATTTGATTCCAGATTGCGGGTTCATAAATCATTACATCTTGAGTTTAAAACAATATGGGGGGTCAGCGTGAAAATTCTTTCTCGAAAATCGGACGAGTAATGGGTTGAGGAATTTCTAACCCTTCTCCGCCTAAAACAGTTAAGGGTTGACCGCCAACAGAGATCCAAACCTTACTATTGGGGTTAAGGGTTGTAGCGGTATACACTACTTGTCCTAAACGTCCGATCATCGATGCACTTCCCCCACCTTGGGTAAATTCTGCGGATAAATCTATATAAACATCATCATTGTTAGTAGTTAACTTCTGAATTGTTGTTCCTTTGGGAATTTCACTAAATTGATTCGTATCGGGAGAACTCGTTAATAATTGATCAAAAGCGACGGTTAAAAATGCCGTGGGATCATTTTGGGCTTGAATTTGTACAGGTTGAGAAACGATTATCTGTTTACCGTTTGTATCCTTTACCCAATAAATGGCAACGGTTTTTTCAACAGTTTGTGATGGAGAGGGTAAAGGGGAAGGAGAGGTTGTCGTTGGGGAAGAAATAACGGGTTCTTGGGGAGAACGAGAAGTTAATGTCCACCAGGTTAAACCTGCACCCACAGCAACTAAAACGGCGGCAATTCCTGCCACAATACCAACGGGAATAATACGAGTCTTTTGGGGATCTTCCATCGATTTTGAATTGTAAATTTAAGGTTATTGTTGAATTTTATCAGGTAGGATGGGCTATGCCCATCATCAACACCCCTAATACAATCTGATAAAATATTGCCTTTCAAATTTTGGACTCAAAACTTGATTTTTAATTGACAATAGAGGGGATTGATGGGCGTAGCCCATCCTACGGTTTAGCTTAATAAAATGAATTGTCGAGTAATCAGCGATCGCACTCCTTCTAAATCCAGTTGACTTTGAGCTAGAATTTCCCCCACTGTTCGAGGAGATGCGGTATTTTGATCGCAAGCTTTCAGAAACTCAAATTCAGCATCAGATAAACTCACAATTTGATAATTATAGTCAAATAAATTTTGACTCGGCCACCCATTCATACAAGGACTGCGCTCAGGAATTGCGGCTAATAACCCTTGATCATTTAACCAATTATTACGCGGTAAAGGTGAACGTCCTAAGAAAAATTCGTAATGACTAATATCAGGATCGAGGAGTTCAATTAAACGATAGCGTTGGCGATCGCTTAATTTCTTGGCTCTTTCCACTAATTCGGGTGCTTTTCCCACTAGACGATCTAAATTCCAATAATTCGGATTAGAAAATCCAATAAACTCTAATCCAGACGCATCAATTAACTCAAATAAGCTCCCGATATTATAGTCAATTTCTTGGGGATGAACATACATATCCGCAAAACATTCATCGCGCTGATTTTCCATTCCCCAGCGTTGAGATTCATATTGGACTAAACGATTTTTTTCCGGTAGAGCTTCAAAAATTTGACGGCCAATTTTGACTCCATCTTTATAATCGCCTTGTTTTTTTCCTTGTAAAAGGGCGATCGCTTTCTGCATCAATTGAATTTCCCAGCGTCCCAATTCAGCATAAACAAAAATGTGCATTATCCCCCCCGGAGCTAACTTTAACGCTAGGGTTTGAATGCCTCGAATCGGATCAGGTAAATGGTGCAAAACACCAACACAGTTAATAAAATCAAACTGTCCCTCCAACTGTCCCGCATCATACAGACTTAAACGGCGAAATTCAGGTGAGGGTGTTCCGGGGGTAGAAATTCCAGAGCGACGACAGCGTTCGATGGCCGTTTGGATCGCCCCTTCACTCAGATCAATTCCCAAAACCGAGGCTTCCGGGTTGAGTTGAATTAAATACTCGGTACTCGAACCCGTTCCACATCCCGCATCTAAAATGCGAATATCAAGATGTTTCGGCTTTTGACCCGTACAAAAACTATAGGCTGCTGGCCAAGACCATCGCCAGTTATACCCTGGAGGCGGTTCATCTAACAGGGGGTCAGGAGGAAAGGGATAGGTATCATAAAGCCGTTTAACCGCAGAACTAACTTCTTCCATTTTTGTACCGAATTAAGAATTAAGGAGGGATTGCTGTACAGTAGATTAAGAGGGAATTGGGAGAGAGGGAACAAGGTGTTGGCTGTTGAGCGTTAACCGACAACTGACAACCGACAGCTTAATAAAACTTATTCTTTTTTCTCAGATAACTTCACCCAAGTCTATACAATAATTGTCGGTACGATTTTTTATAAATGTCTGGTAATCAGCCAAAATCATTTTAATCTGAAAGATTAAACTGGCAACAACTCAAGCAACAGAAGTGGTTGGAAGGCACTCTTACCATTCAGCCAAAACTAATTTCGTTTATTGTTTGAGAACAGTACCATAGTTCAGGTTCCATACTGTAACGATTCAGATAGGGAGCGACAGAGATCGAATGAGTGTAAAGGCAAGTGGTGGAAGCTCAGTTGCGCGTCCGCAACTCTATCAAACCGTACCCGTTGCAACCATTTCCCAAGCGGAGCAACAAGATCGCTTTTTGGGCAGAAGCGAATTAAGTGAACTGGTAACCTATTTCAGTTCCGGGGCGAAACGTCTAGAGATTGCTCAAATTCTGACACAAAATGCAGAATTGATTGTCTCCCGTTCGGCTAATCGAATTTTCACCGGAGGTTCACCTCTGGCGTTCTTGGAACAGCCTAGCGAAACTCCAACCCTGGCACTGGCCACGGTTGGTGGCGGTAGCAGTAACCTCACCGAAGGCATGAAACTGGGAACTATTTCCTATGTTAGTAGCTCAGGTGGCGGTCTGTTAGACGGCTTAAAATCAATTTTTGCAGACAACGGAGCAGGGCCAGCCGTATTTTTACCCCCTGGGTTCCAGCCGATTAACGTTTCTCGTTATGGCCCTGGAAACATGACTAAATCCCTACGGGATTTAAGCTGGTTCTTGCGTTATGTGACCTACGCGATTGTCGCCGGTGATCCGAATCTGATTGCTGTTAACGTGCGGGGATTACGGGAAATCATTGAAAATGCCTGTTCCAGCGCGGCGACTTTAGTAGCCCTCCAAGAAATGCGTAGAGCCGCTTTGGGCTATTTGAAAGAGGATAAAGAAGCTCAAGAAATTGCCCTGCAATACTTCAATGTGTTAATCACCGAATTTGAAGCGGCAACTCCTGGGACTAAAGTGCGTCAACGTCCCAGCAGTGACCATCAGGGGTTACAACTGCCTCAAATTTACTTCAACGCCGCCGAGCGGCGTCAGAAGTTCGTGATGAAACCCGGCTTGTCTTCGACGGAAAAACAAGATGTGGTCAAAGCCGCCTATCGCCAAGTGTTTGAACGGGATATTACCCGCGCCTACAGCTTGGGAATTTCCGACTTAGAATCCAAAGTCAAAAACAGCGAAATCTCTACTAAAGAGTTTATCCGCCGTTTAGGGAAATCTCCGTTATACCGGAAAAATTTCTATCAACCCTATGTCAATAGTCGGGTGGTGGAACTGGCAGCCCGTCACTTCTTAGGTCGGGGTTTAAGTTCTCCTGAAGAATTTAGCAAATATTTCTCGGTTGTGTCCAAAGGTGGCTTATCAGCCTTAGTGGATGCGATGGTGGATTCTGAGGAATATTCTGATTATTTTGGGGAAGAAACTGTTCCCTATTTGCGCGGTTTGGGTCAAGAAGCCCAGGAATGTCGCAACTGGGGGCCACAAATTGACCTGTTTAACTACAGTGCTCCTTTCCGCAAAGTGCCACAGTTTGTAACGCTGTTCGCAGACTACAAACAACCTCTGCGGGATCAGCACGTTTACGGAACCGGGAATGACCCTCTGGAAATCCAGTTCGGTGCAATTTTCCCGAAAGAAACCCGTAATCCTAGCAACCGTCCGGCTCCTTTTGGGAAGGATACCCGTCGGATTCTGATTCACAATGGGCCAGGAATTAATAATCAGTTAGGCAACCCCGCCGCCCGGGCTGACCATCCCGGTTCTCTAGGGCCGAAGGTGTTCAAACTGGATCAACTGCCTGGGGGTTATATTAGCAGTCGGTTCAAGCGCAGTGGTAGCAGCAAAGGAACCAATGTTAATTACTCGGAAACATCCACCCAAGCGTTGATTCAGGCAGCTTATCGACAAGTGTTTGGTCGGGAACTCTATGAAGGTCAACGACAAAGCGTTGCTGAAATTAAGCTGGAAAACGGGGATATTACCGTCCGGGAGTTTATTCGCACCTTAGCGAAGTCCGATGTTTTCCGTAAGATGTATTGGACATCGCTGTATGTGTGTAAAGCGATCGAATATATCCATCGCCGTCTGTTAGGTCGTCCCACCTACGGTCGTCAGGAAATGAACGCCTACTTTGATCTTTGCTCCAAAAAAGGCTTCTATGCTTTGGTGGATGCGATTATCGAAAGTCAGGAATACAGTGAAGCCTTTGGGGAAGATACAGTTCCCTATGAACGGTATTTGACTCCGGCTGGTGTGTCTCTGCGGACAGGTCGTGTCGCTGCCTTTGCTGAGAAAAACCCGGTGGTGGAGGAAGTGATCATCCCTCGGTTTATCGAACTGGGAACTCCTGATCAAAGCAAGGGTGAGATTGAGTTAGATAACCGTCTTGCTCAAGGCGTTAGCAAGCGACGGGAACAAAGCAAAGTGTTCAAGCTGACGACTACCACGGATAAAGTGGCGCTGAAAACTTTAATTCAAGCGGTTTATCGCCAAATCTTTGAACGCAATATTGATCCCTATGTTACCAAGAATGAGTTTACTGTTCTGGAAAGTAAACTGGGGAACAATGAAATTAACCTGAAAGAGTTCGTTGAGGCGTTAGGAAGCACTTCTCTGTATATCAAGGAGTTCTATACCCCCTATCCCAATACTAAGGTGATTGAGTTGGGAACCAAGCACTTCTTGGGTCGCGCACCTCTCAACCAAGCGGAAATTCGGTTGTATAACCAAATCCTGGCTACCGATGGGTTGAAAGGGTTTATTAACGCGATGGTGAACAGTGTGGAATATGCTCAACTGTTCGGGGAAGATACCGTTCCCTATCGTCGTTATCCCACCTTACCTGCGGCGAATTTCCCGAATACGGAACGTTTGTATAACCAATTAACCAAGCAAAACGATGAGTTAGTGGTTCCCAGTTTTGAACCTGTGGCCGCAACTGACCGTAGCTAAAATCAGTTATCAGTAAACAGTTATCAGTTATCAGCAAACAGTTATCAGTGCAAGAGTTAATAGTTAAGAGTTAGTTAACTGTTCACTTCTTTACTGATAACTGATAACTGATAACTGATAACTGATAACTGATTGTATCCCTCTGTATTTTTACGGAGGGATTTTTATTGCCGGAAACAGCTTGAAAATTCAAAAACATCAGTTTCTTAAATAAATGTAACGAATTAGACCATTTTGCTGGATATATGGAAGGATGATGTCAGCAAAATCTAGTCCACATAATCTTTTCCCTCGATATAAGGACACAAATTATGGCTTTAACAGATCTGCAACAGCGCAAGTTTAAAGTGGCTTTTGACTCTCAGGATGTTGATGGCACTGGGGTATTAACTCAAGCAGACTTTGATCGTTTAATTGAAAATTTAACCACTATCAATAACAAGTCAAACGACCTAGCCAAGAAACTATACACAGAAATGTGGCAGGACTTGACATCAAAAGCTGATATTGATCAGAATGGGGGAGTAACCCTTGATGAATGGTACGGCTACATTGAAGAGTTGATCAAGGATGCGGCTCGATTCGATAAGTATGTCGTCAGTAACGCTGTGACAGTGCTGAAATCCTTAGATACTACAGGAAACAACAGGCTCGGTTTGGACGAGTACAAACAGCTGGCTGCGGCGTTGAACGTCAGTGAAAGTGACGCTGAAGCTGCATTTCAAAAGCTTGACACATCAGGTAATGGGGAACTCGATATCGCGGAATTAAAAGCAGCAGTCCGAGAGTTCTATTTGACCGAAGACGAGAATGCTCCTGCTAACTGGCTTTTTGGCTCATTCTAAGAGGTTCTCAGTAACTCAGAGAAAGGCAGAAATTGCTCTTGGTTTGAGCTTGCTGCCTGAAAAAAGCGGGTGAAAGTTGAAAGCAGAAGGTGTGTCAAACTCTATCCTCCTATCTGCTTTCCGTTCACCCCTTTTAGCAATACAATCCTATAAATTAATTGCTCCCTCTGAATTGGGGCAAAAGAATAGTGTTGGGCAAAAATCGAGCCTGAAAAATCTTTTTCATCAATACAACGACACAAATTATGGCTTTAACAGAACTGCAAAAGCGCAAGTTTAAAGCTGCTTTTGACTCTCAAGACTTTGATGGCAGTGGCGTATTAACTCAAGAAGACTTTGATGGTTTTTTTGCTCAGATCAAACGATTCGCAGGTCAGAATCTCACAATAGAAGAACTGTTACAGAAGCAGTGGAGTGAATTAAACTCAAAAGCTGATGTTGATAAAAACGGGGGAGTAACCCTCGAAGAATGGTACGACTATCTCGATGACTTGATGAATGACCCAAAACGATTTGAGGATTATATAATTCAGACAGCAAAGACACTTCTAGCGTTAATAAATCCTGATGAGAACGCGATTATTACTCTGGAAGAGTATACAAAGTTTGTCAAGGCTTTGAGCGTAGAATCAAGAGAAGCTGAGATTGCATTTAAAAAGCTTGACAAATCAGGTGATGGCAGGCTCTCAATCGGTGAATTTCTAAAAAATGTCAGAGAGTTCTATTTCAATAAAGACGATGAAAAGGCTCCGAGTAACTGGCTTTTTGGCAAATTCTAAGATGGCGATCAGCAACGACGAGAAAGGTAGAAATGTTTGAGTTTGAGGCTTGAAAAAAGGGGATGAAAGCTGAACGCAGAGAGCCTGTCAAACTTTATCCTCCTATCTGCTTTCTGTTCACCCCTTTTAGCAATACAATCCCATGAAATTATTAATTAATGACTCATAGCGAAAAAGTTCCATATAGAAGACTATTGTGGGAAATTCCAGCAGCTTTTTTATCTTTTATATTTTTCAAAACAGTTAGGTTATTGCTACGCACCCTTGCTAATATCAATGCAAGTATTAACAAAAAAACCGTCTTTAGATGGCTAGTATACTCTGATGAATTACTCAGAAAACCTCTAATATTACCAGCGATTTTAGTGACTGGGCCCCGGTGGAATCCCCATGCTATTGCTGCTGGTCTTGGCCCCTTTGATGTCAAAGAATCCTTAGCCATAGAGGTAAAATCCTGTGTAGCTTCAGCCCAATCATGGAGTATAGGCATTTATACATTTCCTGAAGCCGCATCGATTCAACATATAACCTTCCATCATTTAAACCTTGAGGAAGAATGGACTCAATTAAAACTTAACCCCGGCAAATATACTTTAGGTTTAAGATACTATCATTGGTCAGAGCATATTAACTTACCCGCGATCAAAATAGATGAAAATAACGCCACTAAGACTCAATTAATTAATATTGATGATGTCAATAATTATCTGGAAAATTTAACCAAACGCGATCATATTTTTTATCGATGTCTGAATTATTATATATTCACTCTACTGATGTGCCAAAAATGGCTACCCCAAGAATGGGTCAGGAAAGAATATTTACCTGTGGGTGATACAAATAACGAGTTTTTCTATGGAGTTGTTTATAAAAATTATTCTTTCTGTGTGGAAATTAAGCCAGTATTACTCAACAACTATGATATCTACTTAACAATATATAATCGTTCCAGTCTGCCTGTAATTTGGTGTCAAATTCAGGAAGAAAAATATACAATCCCTGTGGTAGAACAAGATGGTTTCTACTTAGTTCGGATTCGTGCTAAACTGGATTTTGTCAGCGATAATTTCCAGTCTGACTGGATGAGTATAAAACTTTTGCCAGCAGTCAAAGGTTGAGTGAAAGAGGGACTAATTGAATCAACATTCTCAACAAGATCAACCGTATTTTTTCCAGCGTCAAGAGAAAATGCAAGACAACAGTGCCCAAACAAAAGAGACAGAGCCAGAGCAAAATAACAGTGAAGCGATCGCTATTATAGGCATGGCTTGTCGCTTTCCTGGAGCCAATGACTATGAACAATTTTGGCTCAACTTGGAAGCTGGAGTCAATAGCATCACTGAAATTCCTCCCCAAAGGTGGGATGTCAAAAAATATTATTCTCCCCATCCCCAACAGCGAAATAAAACTATTAGTAAATGGGCTGGATTGATTCAGGGATCAGACCAATTTGATGCTCAATTTTTTGCGATCTCTCCCCGAGAAGCGAAAAGCCTTGATCCTCAACAGAGATTGATGCTGGAGTTGAGTTGGTCTTGTTTAGAAGATGCGGGATATTCCCCCTCTAAACTATCAGGAAGTCAAGTCGGTGTGTTTATTGGGGCTTGTAATTATGATTCAGTTCTTTTACTCAACCAAAATCAAGAAAACATAGAAGGACATAGCGGTACAGGAAGTTGGGGTTGCATGATTGCTAACCGCATTTCTTACTTCCTGAATTTTCGCGGTTTGAGTGTTACTGTAGATACCGCCTGTTCCAGTTCCCTCGTAGCACTTCATCTGGGCGTTAATGCGCTCAAAAATACCGAATGTGACGTGGTTTTGGTGGGAGGAATTAGTGTTTTCAATACACCGACAGTCTTCATCCAAATGAGTCAATTAGGGATGTTGTCTCCTACAGGAAAGTGCCAAACTTTTGACCAGGATGCTGATGGTTATGTCCGTGGAGAAGGCGCGGGAATAATATTATTAAAACCTCTGGCAAAAGCGATTGAGGATCAAGATCATATTTATGCTGTGATTAAAGGCAGTGCTGTCAATCATGGTGGAAAATCACGGACTCTGAGTTCTCCCAGTATTTATGCTCAAGCCCAAGTCGTGCGGGCTGCCTATACTAATGCTAATGTTCCCCCTAATACAGTCTCTTATATTGAAGTTCATGGCACTGGGACACCCTTGGGAGACCCGATTGAAATTAATGCTCTCAAACGAGGTTTTAGACAACTCTATCAACAGTATAAACTGCCAGAATCGGCAAAACATTATTGTGGTTTAGGGACAGTTAAAACTAATATTGGACATTCCGAAGGTGCGGCGGGAATTGCGGGGTTGATTAAAGTTCTCTTAGCAATGAAGCACAAAAAATTGCCGAAACTTCTTAATTTTAAGCAATTAAATCCACGCATTGAGTTAGAAAATAGCCCCTTTTATATAGTCGATGAAAACCAAGAATGGCAGCCATTAAAGACAGAATCAGAGGCAATAATTCCCCGACGGGCAGGTGTGAGTTCCTTTGGAGTTGGGGGTGTGAATGCTCATGTTGTTCTGGAAGAAGCACCACAGCCAGAAATTCAAAGGGCAGAAATTGAGCGTCATGAACAGATTTTAACTCTTTCAGCCAAAAATGAGAAGGCATTGGCGGAACTGATCAAAAAATATCAAAGTTATTTGCAATCAAATCAGGAAACGTCAATCGCCGATATTTGTTTTACAGCAAATACAGGACGCACCCATTTTGAAAAAAGATGCTTCTTTGTCGCTGAATCTAACTTTGAATTACAAAAACAACTGCAAACTTTCATCCAGATTAATCAGACAAACGGACAGAAAACAGGAAAAGGAGAAAAACCAAAGATCGCGTTTTTATTCACTGGTGAAACTTCTGATTTTGTAAACATTGGATGGCAGTTGTACCAAACTCAACCCACCTTTAGAAAAATCCTAGAGCAGTGTGACAAAATTCTGCAACCATACCTAGAATTACCCTTGTTGCAATTCCTTTATCCCACTGTAGAGACTAAGCATGACAAGTCTCTACACACCCAACTCGCCCTATTTGCCATAGAGTATGCTTTAGCTCAGTTGTGGCAATCTTGGGGTGTTAAACCTGATGCAGTTATGGGTTATGGTGTAGGGGAATATGTGGCTGCAACTGTCGCCGGAGTATTCAGTTTAAAAGAAGGTTTGAAACTAATGGCGACAAAAGAAAGATTGATGCAGCAGTTCCCTAGTGGTGCAGAAATGTCCGATAACTTAGATTCGCCTAATAGTAAACATCAGCTAGGGGAGTTGGAAACTGTAGCCCAAGAAATTACCTACAATCAACCTGGGATACCTGTAATTTCTAATATTACTGGACAACAGGAAACGGATAAAATTGCCACCCCTGAATATTGGCTAAACGACTTTTGGCAACCTGTCTGTTTCAGTGCCGGGATACAAACTTTACATCGTGCCGGATATCAACTATTCTTAGAAATTGGAGTGCAGCCAATACCGCCAGAAAATATGGGGATGTGGTTGCCTACCTTATCTCCTGTTAAAGACGATTGGCGACAGATGCTTTTGAATTTAGGAGAGTTGTATCTAAAAGGAGTTAACGTGGATTGGTCGGCATTTGACCGTGATTATCCCCGTCACAAAGTGGCATTGCCAACCTATCCGTTTCAACAAACCCGTTATTGGCGGTCAACTTCGGAAAATGAACAGCAAAAAGACGTTGAAAATAACGCCAGCCAAATTGTAAAATTACTCAATCAAATTGATATAAAATCGTTAGCTCAGGATTTTAATATCGAGGAACAACTGACTGAAGCAGAGAAAAAACTGCTCCCTAAACTGCTAAATATTTTAATCAATCGGTATCAAGATGGTCAATCCTCAGAACAAGACACAGGCATTTTGCAACAGCTAGAGAAAACCCCAGAGAGAGAACGCTTCCATCTAACGGTAGATTATCTGCAAGCTGTGGTTGCTCAATTATTAGGATTGAATAACTCGCAAATTCCCGATTCACAGTTAGGATTTTTTGATTTGGGCCTAGACTATTCGATGATGCTTGAACTCGGAGATTTGTTACAGAAAAGTTTTGGGTGTTCTGTTACAGTCACAACTTTGTCAGAACATTTTAATATTCAAAAACTGGCTCAGTATTTAATTGAAAGTGTTTTTAGAATTGAACGCTATAATGAAACAGAAACTACAAATTCAACTGTTAAGGATGAAATAGAATCTCTAACGGTCGAAGCGATCGCCAATGCTATTCAAGAAGAAGCGATCGCCAATGCTATCAACGAGGAACTTAAAGAAATTCAACTTATTCTTAACCAGGAGATATAAAATGACCAATATTTTAGAGCCAGAAAAACAAGTTATTTCCTCCCAACAAGTGCTTCAAACGATCAAAGAAATGCGAAATAGACTGGAAGCACTCAATAGAGAAAAAACTGAACCGATTGCTATTATTGGTCTGGGTTGTCGATTTCCGGGTAACGCGAATAACCCTGCCGCCTTCTGGAGTTTACTGCACGCAGGGATTGATGCTGTTGGGGAAGTACCTCCGGGTCGATGGGATGTTGATGCTTATTACGATCCCAACCCCGAAACACCAGGGAAAAGCTACACCAAACAAGGGGGATTTCTTCAGCAAGTTGACCAGTTTGATCCCCTATTTTTTGGGATTTCTCCTAGAGAAGCCGCGAGTTTAGATCCCCAACAAAGGCTACTTTTAGAAGTGACCTGGGAAGCCCTAGAAAACGCCGGACAAACACCAACAAAACTCAGGCACAGCCAAACAGGTGTCTATGTAGGCATTTGCACAGATGACTATGGCCAACGGTTTATAAATCTGGAGAATCTGTCCTCAATAGATGCTCACTCTGGCACAGGTAACGCCCGCAGTATGGCTGTCGGTCGCATTTCTCATTTCCTGGGCTTACAAGGGCCGAATATTCAATTAGATACGGCCTGTTCTTCTTCTTTAGTAACAGTACATTTAGCTTGCCAAAGTTTGCGTTTAAAAGAATGTAATCTCGCCCTCGCTGGGGGAGTTAATCTGATTTTATGGCCAGTAAGCACTATCGGTCGTTGTGGATTAAAAGCATTAGCCCCAGATGGACGCTGCAAAACCTTTGACGCCTCAGCAGATGGTTATGGTCAAGGAGAAGGATGTGGGATGGTCGTGCTGAAACGTCTTTCGGATGCGATCGCCGATGGAGATACAATTTTAGCCGTCATTCGAGGTTCTGCTATCAACCATGACGGGCCCAGTAGCGGTCTAACAGTACCGAACAAAATGGCTCAGAAAGAAGTCATGCAGCAAGCTCTAAAAAATGCCAAAGTGGAACCCCATCATGTTAGCTATGTAGAAGCTCATGGCACAGGAACATCCCTGGGAGATCCCATTGAATTAGAGGCTTTAGCCGCAGTTTATGGTAAAAATCGGCCGATCAATCAACCCTTGGTTGTCGGCTCAGTGAAAACCAATTTCGGGCATTTGGAAGCCGCCGCCGGAATCTCCGGTTTAATTAAGATAGTTTTATCGCTTCAGCATCAAGAAATACCGCCCCATTTGCACCTAAAAACACCCAATCCTCATATCCCTTGGCATCAACTTCCTCTCGTCATTCCCACTTCAGGCATTCCCTGGCTGCGAGGAAATCAGCCTAGAATTGCCGGGATTAGTGCTTTTGGAATTAGTGGTACAAATGTGCATATTATTCTCGAAGAAGCACCAGAAACCGTCAAAACTGAAAAGTCTTTAGAACCTGGTTTTCACCTCTTAACGCTTTCAGCAAAAACTCAAAAAGCCCTTGAAGAATTAACGATTGATTATGTCAATTATCTGCAAAATCATCCAGTATTAGAGTTAGGAGATATTTGTCATACGGCAAATGCCGGACGCTCTCATTTTAATCATCGATTGGCTGTGATTGCGTCTAATAAAATTGAACTGACTACTAAACTGAAAAACTTAGCCACAAATCAAGAAATTTCTGGAGTATTTTCGGGTCAAATTTCTAGTCAAACAGGTTCACCCAAAATAGCCTTTCTGTTTACGGGTCAGGGTTCCCAATTTGTCAATATGGGTTTACAGTTGTACCAAACTCAACCTACTTTTAGAAATGCCCTAGAGCAATGTGACGAAATTCTGCGCCCCTATTTAGAAATTCCTTTATTGCAAGTTCTCTATCCCACTGGAGAAAAGCATGACAAATCTCTACAACTTGATCAAACCATTTACACCCAACCCGCCTTATTTGCCATCGAGTATGCTTTAGCTCAATTGTGGCAATCTTGGGGGATTAAACCGGATGCAGTCATGGGTCATAGTGTGGGGGAATATGTGGCTGCAACTGTCGCTGGAGTATTCAGTTTGGAAGCAGGTTTGAAGTTGGTAGCGACCAGGGGAAAATTAATGCAGCAGTTGCCAATTGGTGGCGAAATGGTGTCAGTTTTGGCAACAGAATCTCAAATCAAAGAATTAATAACTCCCTACGATTCACAAGTTAATATTGCTGCGATTAATGGCCCGGAAAGTGTTGTCATTTCTGGTCTTAGTGAAGCCATCCAAGAAATTTGTAGCCGATTAACTGAGATGGGAATTAAAACCAAACCTCTGCAAGTTTCCCATGCTTTCCACTCGCCTTTGATGGAACCGATGTTAGCAGAGTTTGAACTCGCAGCTAAAAAGGTTACTTACAATCAGCCGGGGATACCGCTAATTTCTAATGTTACAGGACAGTTAGCAACACAAGAAATAGCAACTCCTGAATATTGGGTGAACCATATCCGAAAACCTGTCCGTTTCAGTGATGGGATGCAAACTCTTGATCAGCAAGGATATAAACTATTCTTAGAAATTGGAGCCAAGCCAATTTTGTTAGGAATGGGTCGTCAATGTTTGCCAGAAAATCAGGGAATTTGGTTGCCAAGTTTACGTCCGCCTCAAGAAGATTGGCAGCAAATTCTCTCTAGTTTAGGGCAACTTTATATCCGGGGAGTGGCAATAGATTGGTCAGGCTTTAACCGGGATTATTCCTGTCATAAAGTAGCATTGCCAACTTATCCCTTTCAACGACAACGGTATTGGTGGGAAATAGAGAAAAACCAACAGCAACCCCAGGATGAAACAGTCTCTACACCGATTATTAATTTGCTGAATCAAGGGGCAACTGAGCAGTTAGCAACTGAGGTAGAATTGGCTGGGGAATTGACAGAACAAGAGCGACAATTACTGCCAAAACTACTCGAACTTCTGATTAAACGACAGCAAAATTATTTGCAGTTCAAAGGGGGAACTGTTCACGAATATTACAATGCGGTTGCCACTTTGGGTCAAGAGCAAGCGGGAAGTCAAACAGATGGATTAGCAGAATCCCCTTACTTAACTTTTGGTTTGTTTCCAGAAAAAGTTCCCGGTTTTTCTTGGATTAAATGTCTGACAGAAGCGAATCAAGAACAATCTCGTGAGATGATTGTTGAGTCTCAAAAAGAGTTAAGAAAATTATTGTTTTCTTTAGTTAATTTCTCCGCTTGTCAAAAGGTTTTAGATTTTGGTTGTGGCTATGGTTCCGATTTGATTCAATTGGCTGAAAAATATGAACATTTGCAGCTAAGTGGATATACGATTTCTAGTGAACAGGCTAAGTTTGCTCTGCAAAGAGTCACTAAAAATCAACTCCAAGGACGGGTAAAAATCTTTAATCGAGATAGTGCTAAAGATCAGTTTACCGACCTCTATGATTTGGTGTTTGGGTTTGAAGTTGCCCACCATATTCTCGATAAAAAGTCGTTATTTGCTAATATCGGCAATCATTTGAACCAACAGGGATATTTGGTGTTAGCAGATTTTATCTCTAATAGCAATTTTGCCATCGATCATCAAGAAACATCTTCTTACTTTATTACTAAATCTGAGTGGGTACAACTCTTGTCAGAACATCAACTTCAGTTAGTGGCTGCGATTGATGTTAGTCCAGAAATCTCTAACTTTTTGTATGACCCCGACTTTGAGCAAAGTTTAGAACAGTTGTATCAAAAAAATCGGGATGAAAATGTTAAGGCTGGGTTTAAGTCTTACTATCAGTTAGGCAAGGTTCTGAGTAAGGGATTGGCGAGCTATGTGTTACTGACGGCTCAAAAACAACCTCAGTTATCAAAACAGGAAATAGCCGAATGGAATCAACAAATGCTGGCACAATTGTCATCTTACTCCGAGGTGACACCCCAGCGCTGGCTCTATGAACTAGAATGGCAACGTAGAGACGTGCCATGGCACGTCTTTACGTCAGAAACACTGCCAACACAAACAACAGGAAATTGGTTAGTGTTGGTAGAACCGGGTGCTGTAGCGACAGAATTACAGCAAAAATTGGGAGAAAAATCTGTTTTAGTTTCTCCAGGTTTGAGTTATCAAAAAATCGATGCCAAACATTACCAACTCAACCCAACGCTGCCAGAAGATTTTCAGCAATTGCTGGATGAAATTCTAGCTGAAAATTTACAACTTCAGGGGATTATTCATCTGTGGAGTTTGTCAACAAGTGCGGATGATTTAGAAACAGCTTTAGAATATAGTTGCGCGAGTTTGCTGCACTTGGTACAAGCGTTGATCCAGACAAAACAGCCCCAGATGCCGCCTCTATGGGTTGTTACCCAAAGTGCAGGAAATGTTCAACAAACACCCCTGTGGGGATTAGGTCGGGTAGTGGCTTTGGAACATCCAGAATTGTCATGTCGGTTACTCGATTTGCCAACAGATATCCAAGCAGAAGAAGTGGTGAAGTTGCTGTATCAAGAACTAACATTAACCACAACAGAAAACCAAATTGCCTATGCACAAGACTCGCGTAAGGTCGCACGACTGGTACGCCGACAACAGCAGATGACCGAAGGCAAACAAGTGGTTAATATTGTTCCTGAAGGTAGCTACTTGATTACGGGTGGATTAGGGGCTTTGGGATTACAATTAGCTAAGTGGTTAGTGGATCAGGGTGCTAAATATTTGGTACTGGTTGGGCGTCGGGAACCTTCAGAAACGGCACGACAAACTATTGCTCAATTAGAGCAGATGGGAGCACAAATATCTGTACTGTTGGCAGATGTTTCTGTGGAAAAAGATGTCGCTAATGTTCTCAAACAAATTAAAATGTCTCTGCCACCTTTGCGGGGTGTAATTCATGCCGCTGGAGTCTTGGATGATGGGGTTTTACAACAGATGAATTGGCAACGTTTTGTTAATGTAATGGCTCCAAAAGTTCAAGGAGCATGGTATCTACATCAGTTGACTCAGGAGTTGCCGTTAGATTTGTTTGTTTGTTTTTCCTCGGCGGCGTCGGTTTTAGGTTCAACAGGGCAAGGAAATTATGCGGCAGCAAATGCGTTTTTGGATGGTTTGGTTCACTATCGGCGCAGTTTGGGTTTACCCGGTTTAAGTATTAATTGGGGTGCTTGGGCAGAAACGGGCATGGCATCTCGTTTGGCAAGTCAGTTCCAAAGTCGGATTCGTTCTTTGGGGATAGGTAGCATTCCACCGGCACAGGGATTGCAGATTTTGACGCAGTTATTAGAAGAATCGGCAACCCAAGTGACTGTAGCTCCCATTGATTGGTCTCGATTTACAGCTACGTTACCTTCTGGGATGAAAATGCCGGTTTTGGAGGAAATGGAATGCTATTACAGGCAAGATTACAGGCAAGATGCCTGTGCTACAGAACAAACTGCACATAACCCATTTTTGTTGGAATTGAAGGCAGCAAAAAATAGCGATCGCACCCAATTAATGACGAATTATTTGCAAGGTGTGGTGGCTAAGTTACTGGGATATTCTGACGCTCAAATGCTAGACCCACAGTTAGGATTTTTTGATATGGGAATGGATTCTTTGTTGTCTTTAGAACTCAGAAATCTGTTGCAAACCCGTTTGAGTTGTTCGGTGTCTGCCACAATCTTATTTGAGTACACGAATATTGAGGCTCTTGCTGAGTATTTAACGACTGAGGTTTTGGCAGAAAAGTTAGACGCGACGATTGAGAATACCGATTCACAGCAGACAGAATTGCCCTCTGTTTCTGGTGATCAAGTGACAGACGCGATCGCGCAAAAATTCCAACAGATCCAAAACCTACTCAATAAGGGGATTTGACATGAATCAACCTCTTTCATCCCAACAGTTACTTGAGCTTTTAGAACAAGTTCACAATAAATTGGAGGCAGTTGAGCGGGAAAAAACCGAACCCATTGCGATTATTGGTGTAGGTTGTCGATTTCCCGGTAACGTCAACGATCCGGCTTCATTTTGGCAGTTATTACGCAAAGGTGTAGATGCGGTCACAGAAATCCCATCAGACCGATGGGATATTGAAGCTTTCTATGATCCCGATCCCAAAACACCTTTGAAAGCTTATACCAAACAAGGTAGTTTCCTTCAGCAAATAGACCAGTTTGATCCTTTATTTTTTGGCATTTCTCCTAGAGAAGCAGCGAGTTTAGACCCGCAACAAAGACTGCTTTTAGAGGTGACTTGGGAAGCATTGGAAAACGCCGGAATAGCACCAAATCAGCTTAGAAACAGTCTCACGGGTGTGTATGTGGGCATTTGCACAGACGATTATGTATCTAACCAAATCGTCAACGCCACAATTCGATTTGTTAATGAGCAGTCAACAGTTGTTGATGCCTACTCTGGTATTGGTAGCACTCGCAGTATAGCAGTCGGTCGGATTTCCCATTTTCTCGGTTTGCAAGGGCCAAATATTCAGTTAGATACAGCCTGTTCTTCTTCTTTAATTGCTGTACATTTAGCTTGCTGCGGTTTGCGTTTAAAGGAATCCAATCTCGCCCTTGTGGGTGGAGTTAACTTGATTTTGTTCCCAGGAAATACGGTTGCTCGTTGCCAAATCAAAGCTCTGGCGCCTGACGGTCGTTGCAAAACTTTTGACGCTGCGGCGGATGGTTATGGTCAGGGAGAAGGATGTGGGATGGTCGTCCTCAAACGTCTCTCCGATGCTATCAGCGATGGGGATAGAATTTTAGCAGTGATTCGCGGTTCGGCAACCAACCATGATGGGCCGAGTGGTGGTTTGACAGTTCCTAATAAAAAAGCTCAAAAAGATGTGATTGAGCAAGCTTTGAAAAATGCTAGAATTGAACCCCATCAAGTTAGTTATGTAGAAGCTCACGGTACAGGCACAACTTTGGGTGATCCGATTGAACTAGAGGCTTTAGCAGCAGTTTATGGGAAAAACAGGCCTATCAATCAACCTCTAATTGTAGGTTCGGTGAAAACCAATTTTGGACATTTAGAAGCCGCTGCCGGAATATCGAGTTTGATTAAGGTGGTTTTAGCGATTAAAAATCAGGAAATTCCCCCTCATTTACATTTTAGCAAGCCTAATCCTTATATTCCTTGGAATCAGATTCCGGTGGTGATTCCTACTTCAGTTATGCCTTGGGAAAAGGCACCTCGTCTGGCGGGGGTGAGTTCTTTTGGTATGAGTGGTAGTAATGTTCATCTGATTTTGTCAGAAGCTCCAGAACAGGTTAAATTAGAAGTCGGTTTAAAGTGTTCTGTGAATCTGTTAACGCTGTCGGCGAAAACTGAAAATGCTCTCAAAGATTTAGTGAGTTGTTATCACAATCATCTACAACTGTATCCAGAACAAAAACTAGAAGATATTTGCTTCACCGCTAATACAGGACGCTCTCATTTTCAATATCGTCTCGCTGTGTTAGCAACAACCTCCGCCGAACTTCGAGAAAAATTAGCAAATTTTCAGAAAGAAAATCAAGCACCAGGGTTATTTTTCGGTCAATTTCTCAATAGTAGCAAACCTCCTAAAATCGCTTTTCTATTTACAGGTCAAGGTTCTCAATATCAAAGAATGGGATGGGAGTTATACCAGACTCAACCCCGGTTTCGGGAAGTTTTGCAAGAATGCGATCGCATTCTACAACCTTATTTAGAAATTCCTCTCCTAGAAGCACTTTATTCTAATTTAGAAAATCCCGATCTTATTAACCAAACTGTTTATACTCAACCCGCCTTATTTGCCATTGAATATGCCTTATTCGAGTTATGGAAATCCTGGGGAATCAAACCAGATATTCTGATGGGTCATAGTGTGGGAGAATATGTTGCCGCAACTGTTGCCGGAGTTTTTAGTCTCGAAGAAGGTTTGAAATTAATTGCTGCTAGAGGAAGGTTAATGCAGTTAACCCAAGCGGGTGAAATGGTTTCAGTGTTAGCTTCAGAGTCGGTGGTTAGAAAAGCGATCACACCCTATAATTCACAAGTTTCTATTGCTGCTTTTAACGGGATTGAAAATGTAGTGATTTCTGGAGAAACAAAAGCAATTAGAGCAATTTGTAATAGCCTAGAATCTCAAGGAATCAAGACTAAGCAATTACAGGTATCTCATGCTTTCCATTCTCCATTAATGGAACCAATATTAACAGAATTTGCAGCGATCGCTCGACAAATAAACTACAATCAACCTCAAATTTCACTAATTTCTAATATTACTGGAAAACAAAATGATCAGAGTATTGCCACCTATCAATATTGGGTGCAACATCTCAGAGAACCTGTGAGGTTTGCTCAGGGTATTGAGACGTTACATCAGCAGGGATATACCGTTTTTTTGGAAATCGGCCCTAAGCCGATTCTATTGCGAATAGGACGTCAATGTTTGCCCAAAAATCAAGCAATGTGGTTGCCTTCTTTGTATCCACCTCAAACTGATTCGCAACAAATACTTTCTAGTTTGGCGCAGTTATATGTGCAGGGATTTAAAATAGATTGGTCAGGGTTTTATAAAGATTATCCTTGTCGGAAAGTAATATTACCAACCTATCCGTTTCAACGGCAACGCTACTGGATAGAAACTTTCCCAGCCTCACCCGAAAAAAACAATCCTCCTCTCGTTAACCGACGGAATCAAAAAGACATTCAAAAATTAATTCAAGAACTATCAAAAACAGGTAAATTTTCGGATGAACAGTTGGAATTATTACTCAATTTATTGAAATCTAAATTTAATCTCAACGATTGGCTTTATGAAATTCAATGGAAACCTTTAAATATTAGTCAATCGCCTCATATTTCTCAACCGAGTCATTGGTTAATTTTTGCTGATTCCACAGGATTAGGAGAAACCTTAAAAAATCAATTGCAACACCAAGGACATGAATGTAGTTTAGTTTATCGAGCCGATACCTATCAACATTCTGAGACAGGAATTTATTACATTAATCCCGAACATCCCCAGGAATTTGAACAACTCTATCAAGCTATTAGTGAAACCAATACATTACCCTTACAAAAAATCATTCATTTGTGGAGTTTAGATACCACAGGCGAACAGAATTTAACCGTTTCTGCCTTAGAAACAGCACAACTTTGGGGATGCGGTAGCGTACTGCACTGGTTACAAGCTGTAGTCAAAAACCCCAAGACTACCTTACCCCAATTGTGGTTAATTACTAGAGGATCTCAGCCTGTATCAAACACAGAGAAATTAGCCGTAACTCAATCATGCTTGTGGGGATTAGGTCGAGTAATATCTTGGGAACATCCGCATCTTTGGGGGGGGTTAGTAGATTTAGATCCCCAAGGTTCAGAACAGGAAACGCAAAGGCTACTGCAACTTGTAATAGACTCGCAAAAACCAGACCATCTCGCTCTACGCGGTCAACAATTATACACAGCTTCTTTAGTTAAATATGACTCAGAACAGGTAAAATTAGCAACCGGATTTCTGTCTTTCCATCAAGAAGCTACCTATCTAATTACTGGAGGTTTGGGAGCTTTAGGATTACAGATTGCCGAGTGGATGGTATCGAAGGGAGCCAAATATTTAGTATTCATTAATCGCCACCAAGCATCTTTACAAGCACAGAAAAAAATTGAGAATTTAGAAACCGCAGGAGCTAGTATTTATCTCTTTTTTGGTGATATCTCTATTGAAGCCGATATTATCAATATATTAGACCAGATTCACAGATCTTTACCTCCACTGCGAGGGGTAATTCATGCGGCTGGTATTGTGGATGATGGCGTTCTACAACATATTAGTTGGCAGCGTTTTACTCAGGTGATGGCACCGAAAGTAAAAGGTGCTTGGTATTTGCACCAACTGACTCAAAATCTATCATTAGACTTCTTTGTTTGTTTCTCTTCAATGGCTTCGTTATTGGGTTCCCCCGGTCAAGGAAATTATGCGGCGGCGAATGCGTTTATGGATGCGTTGGCTCATTATCGTCGCCAGATAGGATTACCCGGATTAAGTATTAACTGGGGAGCATGGTCGCAAGCTGGGATGGCGACTCGCGTAGCTAGTCAGTATCAGAGTCGGTGGAAAACCTCTGGTATCAGTTTTATTACTCCAGAACAAGGGCTAGAAATATTAGAAGAACTTCTACTCAATCAGTCTAAACCACAGGTGGGGGTTCTGCCCGCAGATTGGTCGATTTTAACAAAACAATGGAGTTTAGGATACCCCAATTCATTACTTTCGGAACTGTTACAACAGGATAAAGTACAAGAACAATCTAAATTAAAACAACAAAAGAATAATCAAGGAATTTTAGAGAAATTAAAAGCAGCAACGGAAACAGAATCTCAAGAGATATTGCAAAAGTATCTGCTCTCTTTAGTAGCTAATACCCTGCAAATTAATTTATCAGAAATTCCTACCCAGACTAATCTAATTGAAATGGGTATGGATTCTCTGATGACAATGGAAATTGTGAATCAACTGAGTCAGGATTTGAACTTTATAATTTATCCGAGAGAATTTTATGAACGACCGAGAATAGACTCCCTAACTAAGTATTTGAGTGCTGAACTTAGGAAGCAAGATACTGCTTTTAATTCCCCGCAACCCTCCCCAAAAACTTTAGAAATCTTAGAGACACAATCTATTCCTAATTCTCTTCCTCTAACTGCTAGTTCAGAACGTCTCCCTGGGATTATTTTTATTCTTTCTAGTCCTCGGTCTGGTTCAACGTTGCTGAGGGTGATGTTAGCGGGTCATCCTTCCCTATTTTCTCCACCCGAATTGCATCTTTTACCGTTTAATACGATGAGAGAACGAGAGGAACAACTCAAGCTTTCTCATTTGGGTGAAGGGCTCCAGAAGGCTTTGATGGAAATTTACAAATCTAGTGCAACTGCTAGTCAAGCCTTAATTCAAGATAAATGCTTGAAAAATTTGTCTATTCACCAGATGTATCAGGAAATTCAAGAAAATATAGCCCCCCGTTTGTTAGTCGATAAATCTCCCTCTTATGCCATAAATCGTGCAATTTTAGAAAGAGCAGAATCTCTATTTGCTAATTCCAAATATATTCACTTAGTTCGTCATCCCTATTCAGTGATTGAATCATTTGTGCGGATGCGGATGCAAAAAATAGCAGGATTAGGGGATGAAAATCCTTACCAAGTAGCCCAGCAAATATGGACTAAGAGTAATCAAAATATCCTAGATTTTCTCACAGAGATAGAACCAAAACGTCACCATCAGATTTGCTATGAAGAATTGGTTAAAGAACCCGATAAAATTCTATCACTATTATGCGATTTTCTGAAGATTGATTTTGATTCTGCACTTTTGCAACCCTACAAGGGTGATCGCATGACTGCGGGGGTTTATGAAAGTTCTTTGTCAATCAGTGATCCCAACTTTCTGAAACACAATTCTGTTGATTCCAGTTTAGGAGACAAGTGGAAAACGATTCAATTACCTGAGTGCTTAGGGGAAGCAACGCGACAGATTGCCCAGCAATTCAATTATGAATTACCTAACCCAATTGACAGGATATCTAATATTAATAAAAGCGAAGTTTCTATCACTCCTTCGAGAAAGAATCAGCATGAGGAAAAGTTTTTAGATTTCAAAGGCAAGCAGATTTGCTTGTGTAGTTGGGGTTCCCAAAATCATCCTGTAGTCCTGTGTATTCATGGAATTTTGGAACAAGGATTAGCTTGGCAAGAAGTAGCACTTCCTCTAGCAGAAAAAGGTTATCGGGTAGTGGCTCCTGATCTATTGGGTCATGGACGTTCTGATCATTTAGAGATAGCAACCTCTTACAATTCTCTAACATTTTTGGCTCAAATAGATCGAGTGATTCAGGAATTAACCGACCAACCTTTATTTTTAGTTGGTCATTCTATGGGGGCGATGTTAGCGGCAATGATTACGAGTGTAAGACCCGATAAAATCAAAGGTTTAATGTTAGTAGAACCGCCACTACCTGCGGAAGAAAATAAGCAAGAGCCAGTTAATCAGCTAACGACTTTTTTAGAATATTTTGCCTCTGGCCCTCAACATCCGATCTTCCCAGATGTGGCAACTGCGGCTAGAAGATTGCGTCAAGTTACACCCGCGCTGTCGTCAGAATTTTCTTATATCCTAGCTGAAAGAACAACCCAACCCTTTGAGGGGGGAGTGATCTGGAGTTGGGACTCGATTCTTCGTACCCGTTCTCCCCTAAGTTTTAGCAGTTTTAATGGAGGTCGATCTCAATATTTAGCGATGCTCAAACAGATTCAAGTTCCGACTTTATTAGTCTATGGAGATCGTAGTAAACTGAATCGTCCAGAAGATTTGCAACAACAGCAAATCGCTATGATTCAAGCAAAACAAGTCTTTGTTTCAGGAGGACACAATCTCCATATTGAAGCTGCTTCTGCTTTGACATCACTGATTGAACAGTGCTTGATTTAAGAAATTAAAATCTGAAAATCGATGTTTTGGCTTTTTGCTGGTGCCTTGCTCTACCAACCTTGCCTGAATCAGTCACAATAAAATAATAGTATTCTGATTGTGAATCATACAAGAACGATATGACCAGTACCAGTAACTTCCGTCAAGCTGTACGAGAGGCTAAAAATGAAGCCATTCTCGGCCCTAATGTTATTGCCAACGCTTTGCCTTATGTCGGCGGTGGGTTAATTCTCACGGCCGTTGGCACCTTTGGGGGTCTGAATGTTGCCGCCACCAACCCCGGATTGTTCATGACGACATTCTGGGTAGCCCTGATTGCACAAATTGCTCTGTTTTTTGTCGCTTCCGGTGTTGCCAACAAGGGTAATAGTCAAGCTGCCTTACCCCTATTAGCGACCTACAGCCTACTCACAGGCTACACCCTCACGGGTCTAGTTGCCCTGGCTTTGGGTACCAGTGGCGTTGGCATTGCCGGGATTGGTGTTGCCGCTTTAGGATGTGGAGTCACCTTTATCGGGGCGCGTTCGATTGGGTCTAACCTCTCCGAGTCCGATGGGATGGCGCTGACCAAAACCATCAGTCTAGGAATTATTGCCCTATTTGTTGTGGTTCTGGCGCAATTTGTCCTCGGTTTCTTTGGGGTAATTGCGCCCTCTTGGTTAGAAATTGGGATTTCGGGTATTGGAGTGGTGTTGTTTGTTGGGGCGGCGGTGGTTGACTTCTATTTGCTTCCCCGTGCCTACAACGATAATCAGTATTTATCCGCAGCATTGTCGATGTATTTAACCTACATCAACTTATTTATCTTCATTCTGCGCTTACTGATTGCCTTTAATCGGGATTAATTCCAGCCAGGATAGTTCAGCGACCCCTCTAAAAACTAAACTTGCTGTTGAAATCGGGTCTGGGTTGTGGGGAATACAGCCCGATGAAATTTAGCGATTGTAGTATCCGAGACTATTGGGATGATGAAAATTCTTTGATGGTTGATCGTGATATCAATGCTGCGATTAACCTAAAAAGACTGGGGTTGGGCATTTTCCCCAGTATAAAACGCCGTAGTGGGAATCTTTCTGTAGTCGGTTCTATGGATAACAGTACCATCAAGGAAATCTTGCATACCCTTCATCGGGCTGCCAAGAAGCCCACATCATAATCTGTACTCAGATTTGATGTGGGAGTATGTCACATGCAGAATAGCTGATCTCTAAGTGTATAAACGGGTGAGGGATACCTTGCCCCTTTATTTTTAGCATTCCTTCTCAATAATTTCCCGGAGGTACAATGTTTTTTTAAATTCAAAAGTTCCGTAGAATTTCTGATGCATAAAACCTCTAAATTAAGCTATTAATAAGTTAAAGCTTAAATCTGCATCATTTGGGCTTTAATGATATGCTCTTGTGGCTTCCTGGCAGTGTGCCACATATAGATTGGTGCTTTCCCGTAGTGGCTGGGTGAAAGTGCCAGTCTATTTATTGAAATTAAGTCTAATCTTAGTTTTCTCTTATTGCTTTGCTGTCAATTTCCATTCATCTCTTGTTTTGCTTAACATCAGCTTAGAAAATGATTCTAAGCTTACTCAGACTATAAAAAAATTAGGTCAGATCCCATCTTTTTGATCAACATAAGAATGGGATTTTTGAAAAACTTAAGATTGATAAAAATGATCCCAGATCACCGGATATCAATGGACTGATCTTGAAAGAATCATTATCTGGAAATAAAAGTCAATATTAGGATGAATCAGAATGGCTACTTTAATTGTTAGCAACTTAAATGATAATGGAATTGGTTCTTTAAGAGATGCGATCGCTCAAGCTCAACCAGGGGATATTATTCAATTTGATTCGAGTTTAGCGAGTCTATCCAATCCTACCATAAAAATTACCAGTAGTCAATTAAATATTAATAAAAGTATTACCATTGATGGACTAATTTCTGGTACTACTTCCGCCAAAATAACGATTAGTGGAGAGAACCAATTTCGAGTTTTAGAACTACAAGTTGATCCTCAATTTCAACCCACGAATACAACTCTTAAAAATCTAATTATTGCGAATGGTAATGCAACAGGAATTGATGAAGCAGGTGCGGGTGGAGGAATTCGCATGGGAGGTTCAACAAACCTCACCTTAGAAAATAGTGAACTTAATAATAATATTGCTCAATTTGGAGGCGGAATTTATACCGGATTTAAAAGTAATACGGTGATTATTAATAGCAAATTTAATAATAACGATGGCACCTTAGGAGGGAGTGAACGAGGGGGAGGTGCGATCGCTACAAAAAGCGCAGGTTCTCTCACCGTTACAGACAGTGAATTTACTAATAATAAAGGAGTTAATGGGGGAGCAATTAATCATTTGTTGGGGAATTTAACGGTTGATAATTCTAAATTTATCAATAATACTTCTGTTCCAGGAGGTATAGTTCCCAACGGCTCTAATAATTATCACGGTGCAGGTGGAGCCATTTATACCGATGGTGCAAATGCCTCTGGAGCGAATTCTGGGCCAGGATTAACAGGCGGAATTATTAAAATTAGTAATTCTTTATTTGATGGAAATACAGGAGCCGGACAAGGAGGAGGATTATTTTTATTCGCTTATCCTCCTGATAAAATTATTGTTGAAAATAGTACAATTATCAATAATACAATTCAAACTAATAATAAAGGAGATTCTTTAGGGGGTGGACTCCGAGCCGGAAATGCAGAATTAACCCTTAATAATACAACATTCGCCAATAACCGAGCCTATAGTCAAGGGGGTGGTTTATGGATCGGTGAAACCTCTCCCACTACTATTACAAATAACACTTTTTCAGGAAATCGCGCCGAATCTTCTGATGGAAATAGTGGTTTAGGAGGTGCGATAATGCTGGCTAATGGCACAAATTTAACTAATATTATTAATACAACAATTGCCAGTAATTATGCTGGATTTCAAGGAGGAGGTTTTTGGGGAGGAGGTACAAATGTTACGTTAATAAATACGATTTTAGCGAAAAATTTTGCCAATAATGGGGGAAATTCTTGGAACGTTAAACACCATACCGGAACTGAATATAATGATGGCGGGGGAAATATTCAAACCAATGAATTAAACCCAAATGATACTAAAGCAACTGCTAATATTCAATTGGTTGCTGATGCTTTATTAGGAGATTTGCAAACAGTTAATGGGGTATTAATTCATCCGTTATTAACAGGAAGTCCCGCTATTGATACGGGAACAAATAATAATTCACCCACAACGGATCAACTCGGTCAAACTCGTCCTATTGATGGCGATCAAAATGGTACAACCATAATTGATAGTGGTGCTTATGAGTTCCCATCTCTAACTCCTACACCGAGTCCTACACCGAGTCCCACACCAACACCGAGTCCTACACCGAGTCCCACACCAACACCAACACCAACTCCACAACCAACACCGACACCGCAACCTACACCAACACCGACACCGACACCAACACCGACACCGCAACCTACACCCACTCCTATTGGTGAAGATAACTGTTTGTGTGACCAATTTCCGACACCTAATTTAGACCCAGGAAAAACACAAAATCTTGTAGAAGAAAGCTTGGATGGGGAAACAGGAAATGACAACTTAATAGGAAGTAATTTTAATGATCAAATCAATGGTTTTGAAGGAAATGATACCTTAATAGGAATGGGAGGTGCAGATAACTTAAATAGTGGAAATGGAAATGATTGGTTATTCGGAAATCAAGGTGCAGATATTTTTATAGGAGGGTTAGGAGACGATACCCAATATGGAGGACAAGATGATGATATTTTGCAAGGAAATGAAAATAATGATTTGCTATTTGGCGATCGCAATAACGATTTTATCAAGGGAGATATAGGAGAAGATACTCTATATGGGGGGAAAGAAAATGATCAGTTACAGGGGGATGAAGGCAATGATATTTTATACGGAAATTTAGGGAATGACAGCTTAATCGGTGGAAGCGAAAACGATATTTTATTCGGAAATTCAGAAGACGATTTTATCGATGGGGGGTCTGGAGACGATAGTTTATTTGGCGGTCAGGGTCAGGACATTCTCAAAGGTGAACAGGGTGAAGATATATTATTTGGAGATATGGGAGATGATAGTATTTGTGGAGGAGATGATCAGGATTTGCTGTTAGGAAATGCAGGTACAGATATTTTAGATGGATGTGCTGGAAATGATACTCTATATGGAGGCAGTGGGAATGATTCTTTAATAGGAGGAAGTGGCAATGATCTCTTATGGGGAGATGGGGGAAATGATACCTTAATTGGGGGAGCAGATCAAGATATTTTTGTATTAGAAATCAATACCGGAAGTGACTTGATTCTTGACTTTAATCTTGAGTTAGATACTTTAGGACTCAGTAACGGATTAACCTTCGCTCAACTTACCCTAACTCAAGGAGAAAATTCCGTAATTATTAGTTTAACAAATACCGGACAAGAGTTGGCTCGATTAAACGGTATTAATGTAGATTTAATCACAGCTAATCAGTTTCAAGTAATTTCTATTTAGGAGAAAAACCCCCTTTTCAAATCGCAGAACCATTTTTTTTTTAAATAGGGAGAAGCGCAAGGTCATTAATATTATGGGTTATCATTCTTTGAGTTTTTTCAGAGAATGATAACTATTAATTTGGAACTTATTGACTTTTTTGCGGTATTCTATTATAGTAATCATCATAATTTTTTTAGTCAAAAATAGTGATCGCTTTTGATTGAATCAGATTGTGATCGTTTTTTCTTTAGCCTTTCTGAACCGAACATGAAATAGCCCCAGCCTGCTTCCCCTAACCCATCTTGATTCTGTCTTCTGTTTTCTGAATAAATTATGCGTCTTCCTTTTACTGCATTTTCGACTTCTCGACGTTCTCAGCAACATATTGCCGAAGTTATTGAAACGGCGACAACGGAATATTTAGCTCAATGTTTAGAACCGGAGGACTTAAGTTTTCCGGTAATGCCTGCCTTTGGCAGTTGGGTTAAAGCAATGGATGAGGAGTCGGGAAATAAGGTTTATGGGGTAGTTTATCATGCTACAACTTGCCCAATTGATTCAGTGCATCGAGCGAGGGCGCTAGGATTAAGTTTAGAGGAATTGCGAGAACAGCAACCGCAAATTTTTGCGATGTTAAAAACGGAATTTCGGGTAGCAATTGTGGGGTTTGAGTTAGCGAGTGAGAACAAGGGTTCTCAACCGCAACGGGGGAAAATTTATCAATATATTCCGCCTCGTCCTCCTCAAATTCATCAGGCAGTCTATGAATGTCAACCGGAAGAAATTGTTGATTTTAGTCAGGAATTAGATTTTTTAAGAACACTATTAGATGTAAGTCATGCCCCTGTTGATTCTTTAGTGGCGGCGGCTATTCGAGAAATTTATAAACTCAGAACCTTAGATCGAGCTTGGTTAATTGAAGCAGGACGAACGGTGAGTATTTTATTAAAAGATGATTATGATCGCTTGCGAGTGATTCTCAAACAAATTCATCCTTGATGATGGGGGACTTAAATTGATCCGTCTTCTGTTGTTACCTTCGGAATTAAGCAATTATTAAATAAACTAATTTAGCCAAATGTCATCGGAATACTGCATTTTTTCCTGGGTTAAAAGTATATTTAACTCTCCTCCGTGACTCTTGGAGAGAGGAAAATTATAGGTTTGATTGGGTTAAATTTAACAAGTCTAAACAAGAACAGAAAATCTCAGTTTGTTGCTGAAAAATTTCTTCAGCCGTCAAATTTGATTGAGACTCAGAAATAAAATTAACTTGATCAGAAGCACTTTGATATGTTGTTTGAATTGTCAACATTAGTTTGAGAAAATCATCCAAGTTATCTTTATCTTTGAGTGCCGGGATAATTACATTGCTGGGTAAAGACTCAAGTATTTTAATAAAATCGGCATCTTTTAGGTTTAAGAATGCAGCCCGAAGTTTCCTGTATTTTTGGTTAATCTCCATGGCATCATTGTGTCTATATTCATTAAGCCAATCAGGTTTTACTGACTGTTTTTTCTGAAGAATAGCCAGGTGATGTCCTGATTCAATAATTTCTATATCAAAACTATCGGGATATACTGACAACCAATTTTTTAAAATAATCTTTTCACTTTCTCGATTGAAATCATCCAAAATAACAATACCACCAATACGGAGTTGGTTATAGACTTGATATAAACAGGCTTCTCTTCCTCTTAAGGTATAGAATGGTGGCCCATCTATAATTACGCAGTCAAAACTAAGGTTGTTTAAGGAAGTATCTTGAGTATAAGCAAAAATCGTACCCAAACCATATTCTTGAAAACTCAAAGGCTGATATTTTAACTCAAAGAGAGATTCTGGTTGAAGAAATTCTTTAGCAAGCTCTTGAGTTTGATGATAACAGTCTAAATCTGCATCTATTGAGATTATTTTGGTTTGAGGAAAACTTAAAGCTAGACGGACGGAACTTGCACCGCTACCAAATTCTAAAATATAATTTGGCAAATTAACTTTCTCATTGATCAAGTCAACAATTTTTAGGAATCCTTCTTCCCCAATCCGCCAAGCCAAATTAAGATTTAACTGATGATTATCAAAATTCATTAATTTATGGGATCATTAGATCATAAATAATTGCTTAATTGTATACAAAAAACCTAAATCGGTAATTTTATGGCAATTTTGGCGACAAGCTTTGATTAAAGCTTCCATCATGTTAACATGGATTCGTCTATTTTGGATAAAAATCTTGAATATCCTGTGCTGTTAGTTGTTGTTCTCCGATTCACTTGAGGTTATCGGCATCTGTTGCTCAATACTTCTACCTTTTTTAAAGCCAAAGATAACTTTATTTCGATAGATTAAATCAAGTTCTTACCGATAACCAACAAATCATTTGTTATTTCAACCACCATATTCTCCCGAATTAAATCCCATAGAAAGACTGTGGTTAGAAATTAAACAAGAGTTAAAATGGCTACTTTTTGAAAACTTAGATGAATTGAGGGAAAAAATCACTCAGATTCTCGGAAAATTAAGCTGCTCTAGCATACAATCCCTAGCAAGATGGGATTTTATTGTCAATGCTTTATCGCTTGTTGGTATTAATTAAAGTTCAAGAGCCAGCGCTTTATAACACCTCTCTCATTGTAGCACTGTTTTTTGAAATTGGTATAAGCAATTGTTTGATGAGTCATTTGTGTTTATTCCACTTATATACTGATACGATAACGGAAAAGTTGACCCCCTACTGACTATCTTTTGATTCTTGGATTCAGAATCCTCAAGACATGGTATAGTGGAAAGGTTGTCTAAAAATCACACATCCAGGGATTCGGGTGTTTCTAGGGTTTGAACCCTTAGCGAATACGCCTGGATGGAGGATTAACCCGAATTAGGAGTTATGACGAATGGCCGTTATTAGTTTGGCAGAAATGTTAGAGTCTGGAGTTCATTTTGGACACCAGACCCGCCGTTGGAACCCGAAAATGTCTCCTTATATCTACACGGAGCGTAACGGGGTTCATATTATTGATTTAGTTCAAACCGCAGAACTGATGGAAGATGCCTATGATTATGTCAGAGACGCTTCTGAACAGGGGAAAAAGTTTTTATTTGTGGGAACTAAACGCCAAGCCGCCGGAATTATCGCCCAAGAAGCGGTACGCTGTGGGGGATATTATGTCAATCAACGCTGGTTGGGAGGAATGCTCACCAACTGGACAACGATTAAAACCCGGGTTGAACGTCTGAAAACTTTAGAAGACCGAGAATCTAGTGGTTATTTCGATTATCTTCCTAAAAAAGAAGCCTCCGTTTTACGTCGAGAATTGACGAAATTACGGAAGTATTTAGGTGGAATTAAAGCGATGCGTCGCGTTCCTGATGTGGTAATTTTAGTTGACCAACGCCGGGAATATAACGCTGTGATGGAATGTCGCAAATTAGATATTCCCATTGTGTCTTTATTAGATACGAATTGTGATCCCGATTTAGCCGATATTCATATTCCCGCTAATGATGATGCCATTCGTTCAATTAAGTTGATTGTCGGTAAATTAGCCGATGCAATTTATGAAGGGCGTCATGGTCAGTTAGATGCCGAAGTCGTTGAAGAAGATTATGAAGCTTACGAAGACGACTACGAAGAAGATGAAGAAGTTGAAGAAATCGATGAAGTAGATTCCGATACCGATTCGGAAGAGTAAAACCCGGCTTAGGAGTCACTTTTCGGGGCAGGTTCAAGGTTTATTATCCTGCCCTGACTCCAGGGAAATAATCACGGTCAACACCGGAGAAAGCTAGATTCATTTGTTATAATTTTTTTGACAGATGGGTCATGGCGGTAGGCAAACATCAACGAAACCACTGAGGACAAGATGGCGGAAATCTCAGCAAAAACTGTTAAGGAACTGCGCGATAAAACAGGCGCGGGGATGATGGACTGTAAGAAAGCCCTGAAAGAAAATGATGGCGATATCAACAAATCTATCGAATGGTTGCGCCAAAAAGGGATTAGTTCTGCGGATAAAAAAACGGCTCGCAGCGCCACTGAAGGCTTAGTGGGAAGTTATATTCACACCGGCGGACGGGTTGGCGTCATAGTGGAAGTCAATTGTGAAACTGACTTTGTGGCGCGTCGGGATGAATTTAAAGCCTTAGTACAGAATATTGCGATGCAAATCGCGGCTTGTCCGAATGTGGAGTATATTTCTGTTGAGGATATTCCCGCAGCGATTATCGCTAAAGAAAAAGAAATTGAAATGAAGCGGGATGATTTAGGCAATAAACCCGACAACATTAAAGAAAAAATTGTTCAAGGACGAATTGATAAACGTCTCCAGGAGATATCTTTACTGGATCAATCTTACATCCGAGATCAAAATATTACGGTGGCAGAGTTGGTGAAACAAAGTATTTCTCTATTAGGGGAAAATATTAAAGTTCGTCGCTTTGCTCGGTTTGTTCTGGGTGAAGGGTTAGAGAAAGAAGAAAAGAATTTTGCCGATGAAGTCGCTGAACAAATGGGCAAAGCCTAAAGTTACTCCTGAAGCCAAAGCTTAATTAAGATAAGACTCCGATCTGATTTGATTTTAATCAAAGATCGGAGTTCATTCATTCATAATTCGTAATTCATAATTCCTAATTCGTAATTCGTAATTCCTAATTCGTAATTCCTTTATGGCTGGATCAATAAATCGAATTGAGCAGGATATCGCTACGTTAGAAGAAGCGATCGCTAAAATTGCTCAGGAATTTTATCAAGCTTATGAAGTGTATTTGATGGCTCTGGGACAAGGGGTACGTCAACAGTTGATTTTGGCGAGTTATCACCTTTGTACTCAAACCTATCCTGAAGCCTTTTTAGAATTATCAGTTTCAGAACGACAAAGATTACAAAAGGGGCTGAGAAATTTAGCCCAACAAATGCAGATGGCTTTGTGTCAGTCTCTCCAAATTCCGGCAGCTTTTGCAGTTCAAGATTTAGAGGAAGAGGAAGAGGAAGAAGAACTGGAAACCGACACAGCCTTAGAGGTTTCTCCCATTCCAAAACCCTTAACGCCTGAGCGTTTATTGGCTTGGCAAGAACGAATTGAAGCCGGAATCATTAAAATGTTGAAACTGCTATCCAAGGATGCCAATCTGTTGTTACAACGGTTTGGGATGTTACCGAAAAAATTACCAGAAGCTATTCTGGAAGTGGCATCTAAGGCGGAAGCTTCCAGTGAGGGGGTGGCAGGGCCACCGAATTTGCTCCAGATTATGATTGAGACGGAGGATGATGATGATTCCCAAACCTCAATGGTGACGCGCTTAACGGCCGTTCATCTGCGGTTGGGGGAAATTGAGTTTGCGGATGCGAATGTGATGGCGCGACGTCATCAACTCCGGCATTTGTTAGGACAGTTGAGTAGTATTCGTCGGGACTATCAAAAAAAATTACGCCAGAGAGCCGTGATTCAGGCAGAATCAGCTTGGAGAGCTAGTTGGTATGAGGATTAGAAAATGCCAGTAATGCTTATCGGATAGGGGTTAGGGACTTTTGTTGTCTAAAAAATCAAGCGTAAGCCCATACTCCCCATAGTAGCATTTGCTAAAATTGTAACACAACAGATTTATTCGTGTCAACCCCCTCTAAAATTTGCTTTAATTCTTATTATAAAAAATGCTGAGTAGAGAGGTTAAAGAAAAGCCCAGGAAATATCTGTTGCGCTGAAAATACGATATATTATAATAGGCTTAGGTGAGTCACAAAGACAGGGTAATTAGGAACAGAGATTAAGTAAGATGAAATCTTATCAACCGGACTGGTGGAGATTTAGTAAAGCGTTATCCGTTGAAGCTGAACGGGGTTTTACGAATTTGCAGGGGAATCAATATCAGTTCCATGAATTTTTTTATGTGAGTTTAAAGGAACTGTTTGAAAATGCACCGCCAGAGACGCAAAAACGGTGTCAAGATTTGGCGGAGGAATTTTTGCGCTATCCTGAATTAGCGTTAGAAGACCGACAACATTTAATTGCAGATACGAGACGGTTTTTACTGCAATTACAACGGTTGTTTGACTGTCGGAATCAGGTATCAGAAATTCGAGAAATGGAACAGGAGCAAAAACAAAATCTCCCAACAGTTCCGAATACCACTGCAATTACAGAAAAAGCAAAGGTTGTCAGTGTATCCTTAGAACAATCCTTAGAAAAAATTATCGGGCCAAGAAATAGTGATCGCGTCGCCAAATTAGGAATTTTAACGGTATTTGATTTACTGTATTATTATCCCAGGGATCATATTGACTATGCGCGACAGGTGAAAATTAAGGAACTCGAACCTGGGGAAACGGTAACATTAATTGCTCAGGTGAAACGGTGTAGTTGTTTTAGTAGTCCTCGTAATAAAAAATTAACGATATTAGAATTAGTTTTAAGCGATAATACCGGACAACTTAAAATTAGTCGGTTTTATGCAGGAAATCGATATAGTAGTAAAGGTTGGCAACATCAACAAAAAAATAATTATGCTACTGGGGTGTTAATTGCAGCATCGGGTTTAGTCAAAAAAAATCAATATGGAATTACCTTAGATAACCCGGAATTAGAAGTGTTAGATCATGCCGGGGGTCAAATTGAATCGATGAAGATTGGGCGGGTTTTGCCTGTTTATCCGTTATCAGAAGGGATAGGGGCGGATGTGGTTAGAAAAGCGGTAATTGCGGCTTTACCTGCGGCGAAGCAATTGCAAGATGCCTTACCCGAAGGGTTATTAAATCAATATCAATTAATTGGGTTAACTGCTGCAATTGAGAATATTCATTTTCCTCCAGACCGAGATTGTTTATCGGCGGCGAGACGACGGTTAGTGTTTGATGAATTTTTCTATTTGCAGTTGGGATTATTAACCCGGAGACAACAGCAGAAACAAGTTGAAACCAGTGCAGTTTTAGCTCCAATGGGAAAATTGATTGATGAATTTTATCAAATGTTACCGTTTAAATTAACCAATGCTCAACAAAGGGTGATTCAAGAAATTCTCCAGGATTTATATTCTCCTGAACCGATGAATCGATTAGTTCAAGGAGATGTGGGGGCGGGTAAAACCGTTGTGGCGGTGGTGGCAATGTTAGCCGCAATTCAAGCGGGATATCAAGCCGCATTAATGGCTCCGACGGAAGTTTTAGCCGAACAACATTATCGGAAATTAGTAGAGTGGTTTAATTTAATGCACCTCCCTGTAGAATTATTAACGGGTTCTACAAAAGTTGCCAAACGCCGTCAAATTCATGCCCATTTAGAAACAGGAGAACTGCCTGTTTTAGTCGGAACCCATGCCTTAATTCAAGATAAGGTTAATTTTCATCGTTTGGGTTTAGTGGTAATTGATGAACAACATCGATTTGGAGTTCAACAGCGAGCTAGATTACAACAAAAAGGGGAATCTCCCCATGTTTTAACGATGACGGCGACACCCATTCCCCGAACTTTAGCGTTAACGTTACATGGGGATTTAGATGTCAGTCAAATTGATGAACTTCCCCCCGGACGTCAACCGATTCAAACGACTATTTTAACGGGAAAACAACGCCAAGATGCCTATGATTTAATTCGGAGAGAGGTGGCTAAAGGTAGACAGGTGTATGTGGTGTTACCGTTAATTGAAGAATCAGAAAAGTTAGATGTCAAATCCGCAGTGGAAGAGCATCATAAATTACAGTCTAAGATTTTTCCTGAGTTTAAAATAGGGTTGTTGCATGGTCGCATGAATAGTGCCCAAAAGGATGAGGCAATTACTCTATTTAGAAATGGGGAAACGGAAATTTTAGTTTCAACAACGGTGGTGGAAGTGGGGGTTGATGTTCCCAATGCAACGGTAATGTTAATTGAAAATGCCGAACGGTTTGGATTATCTCAAGTGCATCAATTACGGGGACGGGTGGGTCGGGGGAAAGATAAATCCTATTGTTTATTACTGTTAGGAGGTTCTACCCCAGAAGCGCGACAACGGTTACAAGTTTTAGAACAATCTCAGGATGGGTTTTTGATTGCAGAAATGGATTTACAATTGCGGGGGCCAGGACAAGTTTTAGGCACTCGTCAATCGGGTTTACCGGATTTTGCTTTAGCGAGTTTAGTGGAGGATCAGGAGGTGTTACAATTAGCCAGGGAAGCTGCACAAAAAGTCTTAGAAAAAGATAGAACGTTACACAGTTGGCCGTTAATGCGGGAGGAATTAAATCGTCGTTATATTAAGATTATGGGGGGGAGTATTTTAACATAAACTATTTACCCATGACCCATTCGTAATTCGTAATTCGTAATTCGTAATTTGTAATTTGTAATTACCCATTCCCTATTCCCTAAAAAAAATGAAAATAGTATTAACGAATGATGATGGCATTGATGCGCCGGGAATTCGAGCTTTAGGGAAGGCAATTTCTGGAGAAAAAATCTGGATTGCTCCCCAAAAAGAATATTCTCAATGTGGTCATCAAGTCACAACTCACCAAGGAATTCATGTTGAAAAACGGTCTGAAATCGAATATGCAATTGGGGGAACTCCAGCAGATTGTATTCGGTTAGCGGTGTCTGATCTTTGTCCTGATTTAAGTTGGGTAATTTCAGGGATTAATCCAGGAGGAAATATGGGGGTTGATGTCTATATTTCCGGGACGGTAGCGGCGGTTCGGGAAGCAGCAATTCAGGGAATTCCGGCGATCGCTTTATCGCAATATCGGAAAGGAGGAAAACCCGTAAACTGGAAAACGGCGACTCGTTGGGCAAATTTAGTCTTAGATGAATTAATGAAACATCCTCCCCAACGCGGGTGTTTTTGGAATGTCAATTTTCCCTATTTAGAACCGGAAGAACCCGACCCAGATATTGTATTTTGTAAACTAGGAACCCAATCTTTACCAATTAACTATAGAAGAGAAGGAGATTATTTTTATTATCATGGAAATTATAGCGATCGCACCTATGAACTGGGAACAGATGTCGAGGTTTGTTTCCGGGGGAAAATCGCTGTTACTTTAATTAAATTGTAGGTTAGAAAGAAACCGGGTTTTTAGCTAGATTGTTGATAATTATCCTAAATGTTGGGGCAAAAACCCGGTTTCTGAACGACCCGTGAAGCATCTCAAACCGTAAATGTGACAATTCTTAACACTATTTTTTATCAAATCAGTTTAATCTTAATAATTAGGCGGTTTTTCACGGTGCTGTCATTAGCAAGACGCCTATTGTTGAATTTAGCTTTGGGATTAAATTTTTAGTATGAGCGTTAACTTAGCAACCCAACTGCGAGAAGGCACGAAGAAGTCTCACACAATGGCGGAAAATGTCGGTTTTATCAAGTGCTTTTTAAAGGGTACGGTAGAAAAGACATCTTACCGGAAATTAGCGGGAAATCTCTATTTTGTCTACTCCGCAATGGAAGAGGAGATGGAACGCCACCGCAACCATCCTGTTTTGTCTAAATTGTATTTTCCTGAACTGAATCGGAAGCAAAATTTAGAGCAGGATTTACACTTTTATTATGGAGAAAATTGGAAGGAAGAAGTACAACCTTCCGAAGCAGGAAAAGCCTATCTTGCTCGGATTCGGGAAGTATCAAATTCTCAACCCGAATTGCTAATTGCTCATTTGTATACTCGCTATATGGGTGATTTATCTGGGGGGCAAATTCTCAAAGGAATTGCTCAAAATGCCATGAACCTGCCAGATGGAAAAGGAACTCAATTTTATGAGTTCAACGATATTCCTGACGAAAAAGCTTTTAAAGTCAATTATCGTCAACAAATGGATAGTGTTGATATTGATCAAGACATGGCGACTCGGATTGTTAATGAAGCCAATGATGCCTTCGGGATGAATATGAAAATGTTCAATGAATTAGAAGGCAATTTAATTAAAGCCATTGGTCAAATGTTATTCAATAGCTTAACTCGCCGCCGTAACCAAGGGTCAACGGAAGAGTTAGCAACCGCCGCCGAATAATTAGTTAAAACGCGGAAGATTCAACTTAATCCTGAACGCGAGATGGCTGTAAAGTAGTCGTCTTGTGTTCAGGATTTTGCAATTTTAAAGAGGAGAGAGTTGTCTATTACAAACCCGCGATAATTTAGGTAATCTTCTAGAAAATACCCATCAAACAGGAGAACGATTAAATGAAGAACTGGAATGATGATTACCATTTACTCGGTTTAGGAGGGTTCACTTCATTAATTAAAAGCATTTTATTTTGGAAAAACTAGAAATCAATCATTTAAAAGTAGAAGAAAAAGAGACTCTAGGATAAAATACATTGACATGATAAACAATTTGAAGCTATAATCAAACTATTCCATTCTGTTAATTACAAGGTTAATTACAATGGTTCAAAAAATTGCTCTCTTTAATCATAAAGGTGGTGTTAGCAAAACAACAACTACCTTTAATCTAGGTTGGATGCTGGCAGAGAAAGGTAAGAAAGTAATATTAGCCGATACCGATTCTCAGTGTAATTTAACGGGAATGGCATTAGGAGAAGGAACAGAAGAAGGTGAAGAAAGAATAGAACAAATTTATCATACAAAATCTAACATTAAAACAGGTTTGGCTCCTGCATTTGAGTCTCAACCTAAAGCGATTGAAGCTATAGATTGTATCCCAATAGAAGGTCGAGACGGATTATTTTTGCTTCCAGGTAATGTGGGATTTGCCGAGTATGAAGTTACGCTGAGTCTTGCACAAGAGTTAAGCGGATCAATTCAAACGCTGAAAAATTTACCCGGTGCGATTAATTATTTATTTGAAAGAACGGCTGAAAAGTTTGAGGCTGACTATATTTTAATTGATATGAGTCCCAGTTTAGGAGCAATTAATCAGAATTTGTTGATGATTAGTGACTTTTTTATGGTTCCTACAACGGCTGACTTTTTCTCAGTCATGGCAATTGATTCTTTATCGAAAGTCTTACCGAAGTGGTATCGTTGGGCTAAATCAGCTAATGCTTTGCCAATTTTAAGAGATGCTGATTATCCTTTTCCTGATGTGACATTACGTTTTCTAGGAACAATTATACAGAATTATCGGATTGAAAATGGCCAAGAAACAAGGGCTTTTCAAAAGCGGATTCAAAAAATCGAGGAAACTGTGAGTTGTAAGCTAGTTCCTATTTTACAAACCAATAATATGACATTACCAAAGGGAGCTTATAAATACGAGGGGATTCAAGATACATTTACTTTAGCAAAAATTCCTGATTTCAATAGTTTAATTGCATTATCTCAAGAATACCAAACCCCAGTTTATGCCTTAACAGCAGATCATGTAAAGCTAACGGGTAGCTTATTAGAACAAAATCAAAATAAGCAACAAGAATTTAGACTTTGTTTCTCAAACTTAGCCGATAAAGTGATTGGATTAACCTCCGCTTATGCAGTCAGTAATTGATCAATTTCGGATTAGTATAGGTCGTGTTCGAGATTTAATTGCTCTGCATAATTCTATTAAAGCTCAATCGACTAATGTTTTAGATATCTCAGATATTTTAAGAGGTGCTTTGGTTTTAGCGGTGAGTGCATTAGATTATTATGTTCATGAAGTTGTCACGTTGGGGATGTTAGAAATTTATCGAGGTCAACGTCCTGAACCCAGGATTAATGCGAATACAACTCAATCAGCCTTTGATCGTTTTCAAGTCTCGTTAGGTACAGCACGCCAAGATAGAATTATAGCTCTTGATATTGAATCTTGGTTAAAAGATGAAGTGCAACAAATACAGGGTGAGGAATTTTTAGAACAACCTCAAACCCTCTCTAATTTACTTCCTGTAATATCTCAGAGTCTTTCCAATAAACTAAATAATATTTCCTTGTTAGAAAATGAGATTAGAGAACAATTAAGTTATAAAAGCTTTCAACAACCCGATAAAATTGCTGATGTGATTCGGTTAATTTCCGATAAAAAATTGTGGGATGAAGTCGCTGTTAAAATAGGAAGATCAACACGAGATACTAAACAACAACTGAATGCGATTATTGAGCGAAGAAATAAAATTGCTCATGAAGCAGATAGAAATCCAACCTTTAATATTGGTGATCGTTGGCCTATTGATGACAACCTAGTTAATGATGCTGTTACCTTTATTGAGCAAGTGGTTGAGAGTATTGATCAAATTCTACAACAAGATGATCAGATTTAGGACTCAAACTCAACTTTATCATAAATATCAGCCACAGAAATTTCAAACGAAATAGAGTTAAGGGATAGGGTTTCATTGCTATCATTATACTCCACAAATATCCAGTGTTTTTCATCTGTTTTATAATAATGTTCAATATGAATCGTATATTGATCAATAAGAAGATATTCTTGAAAAGTGGGGAGGGTGCGATAGGCTGCAAATTTTTCGTCTTTGTCGTAATTTCGGGTTGATGCTGATAACACTTCTGCAATGATTAACGGATTTGTAATCGTATCTTTTCTGCCTTCTTGCAGTTGAATATCACCCTGAATAACTATAATATCAGGATAGGTATAGAGGCGTTTTTCGGGAATCCAAAGACGTTGATCGGTAACAAATACGCGATAGGGTTGACGCTTGAGGGCAAAATTTAGTGTTCCACTCAAATTAAGAGCAATTTGATTATGATTGGGAGTTCCACCTGTCATGAGTCTAATTTCACCGTTAATATATTCATGGCGTTCTGAGGAATTAACCTCAAAATCGAGATATTCTTCAAGGGTATAGATTTGTTGGGCTTCAACTTGTAAAATCATTGTGTTTTCCTTATCCTAAAATAGAATTGTAACCTATTCATAGATTAGCAAAAATTTATAACTTATGTTTCAAGCAACCCGGCGACGGTTAGCAATTTGGTATACCGCAGTAACAGCTATTTTATTATTATTATTTGCGAGTGGGTTTTATTTCTATGTTAGAAATACCTTAATTGAACGCATTGACGATACTTTAAATCACGTTGTAGAAGTGGTAGAACGTTCTCTGGTAATTGAACCTTTTGCTACCCCTCCGGCGATGTCTCCTGTGGTCTTAGCAGGTCAATTTCAAGTCAATGTTGAAGCCAGTTTTAGAAATAATTCCAATACCGTTGAAGATGATCATATTGATATTGAATGGTTTAGTTCGACGGGAGAATTATTATGGTCTACGTTTTCTCAAGCATTGGATATTCCAGTTCATCTTAATCGTAGTGGAGAAACTGTTCATATTTCTGAACAATTGAACGCTTCAGAAATGATTTTAAGACAAGTCACAGACCGGGTAGAAATTGGACGACAAGTATTAGGCTATTTACGAGTTAGTCATCCTTGGTTTGAAGTGACAAAACCCATCCGTCAGTTAATTTTAGATTTAACATTAGGAACAATTTTGATGTTAATTGCTGTAGCTGCAATTGGCTGGTTTTTATCCGGTTTAGCAATGGAACCTGTGCGAGATTCCTATCAACGGTTAAAACAATTTACCGCCGATGCGTCCCACGAATTAAGAAATCCGATTGCGATGATTCAAACCAATGTACAAGTCGCTTTAGCAGAACCTAATTTATCCAGTTCCGAACAACAACAACTGCAAGTAATTGAACGAATTACTCGCCGTTTAGGTCGGTTAGTGGATGATTTATTATTTTTAGCTCGACAGGATAGCGGTATTGTTAAACCGCAATTTTTTGCTATTCCTTTAGATGGGTTATTGATGGAAATTATCGAAGAACAAACAGCGATCGCAACTCAACAAGGAATCCATCTTTGCTTAAATTTTATTGAAGATTCTAAAGATATTATTGTTAATTCAGATAACCCTCCTTTAGCCGAAACTGAACCCTTTACTTTACAGGGAGATTGGGATCAATTAGTGCGATTATTTACAAATTTAGTCAGTAATGCTGTGCAGTATACGCCCTCTGGTGGTAAGATTAATATTGAATTAAAACAACTGTCTAAATCTAAACGACAACCCGGATTAGGAAAAGTAACAGAATCTTGGGAAAAAATTATTCCCTCTTGAAATTTGAAGGATTACAAGTTATAATTAAAGACACAGGAATTGGGATTACTTCTGAAGCATTACCCCATATTTTTGATCGTTTTTATCGCGTTGATCCCTCTCGTACTCATCGCCATAGTGGGGGGTCAGGTTTGGGTTTAGCGATCGCTCAAGCCATTGTGGAAAATCATCACGGTCAAATGTATTTAGAAAGTCAAATTAATCAAGGAACAACCGTTACAGTCACCTTACCCATACATCCTAGCGGGTTATAAGCGATTACAAATTTAATTTTCCATACCCCTTGACACTCCAGTAAAGAGGAGACTTTAGAATAAAAGCTAACAGCAAATTGTAGCCTAACTGAACTCAGAATGGAGTTTAAACCATGAAAACAAGCTATTTACGATTAAAGGGGATGGGGTGCGCCTCCTGCGCCAATACCATAGAAACAGCGATTCAAAATGTTGATGGGGTTGCGATTTGTCATGTTAATTTTGGCGCAGAACAAGCAACAGTTGAATTTGATTCTAATCAAACTAATATTGAGCAAATTCAACAGGCGGTTACAGATGCGGGATATACTGCTCACCCCATAGAAGATACAACATCTGATCTCCAAGATAGCGAAAAAGAGAACCGAGAAATCGAACAAAAATTAACGCAAAAAGTGTTAATAAGTGCCATTGTGAGTGTGTTTTTAGTCATCGGAGGATTACCGATGATGACGGGTTTAAATTTACCCTTTATTCCCCCTTGGATGCACAACCCTTGGTTACAATTAATCCTAACAACTCCGATTCTATTTTGGTCGGGTCAAACCTTTTTTATGGGAGCATGGAAAGGGTTAAAACGTCATCAAGCGGATATGAATACTTTGATAGCGGTGGGGACAGGCGCGGCTTATTTGTATTCTATTTTTGTCACCTTTTTTCCACAATTTTTCCTAAATCAAGGCTTATCGGCGGATGTCTATTATGAATCAGCCGTTGTGATTATTACCTTGATTTTACTCGGTCAATTATTAGAACACCGCGCCAGAGGAAAAACCTCCGATGCGATTAAAAAATTAATGGGATTACAAGCAAAAACCGCCCGTGTGATTCGGTCTGGAGAAGAAATTGATATTCCCATTGAAGCGGTGAATGTTGGTGATATTATTCGAGTCCGTCCGGGTGAAAAAATCCCCGTTGATGGGGAATTAATAGAAGGGAATTCTACCGTTGATGAAGCAATGGTAACGGGGGAAAGTTTTCCCGTTGAAAAACATCCGGGGGATGAAGTGATTGGAGCTACAATTAATAAAATGGGAAGCTTTAAATTTAGAGCTTCACGGGTGGGAAAAGATACGGTATTAGCGCAAATTGTGCAGTTAGTTCAACAGGCGCAAGGGTCAAAAGCTCCGATTCAAAAATTAGCCGATCAGGTAACAGGTTGGTTTGTTCCGGTTGTGATTGCGATTGCGATCGCTACTTTTATTCTCTGGTTTAATTTAACCGGAAATCTCACCCTTGCTATCACAACAACCGTCGGAGTTTTAATTATTGCTTGTCCCTGTGCTTTGGGATTAGCAACACCAACTTCTGTGATGGTTGGAACAGGTTTAGGGGCAGAACATGGTATCTTAATTAAAGGTGCAGATAGTTTAGAGTTAGCCCATAAAATTCAAGCTATTGTATTAGATAAAACCGGAACTTTAACCGCAGGAAAACCCACCGTAACCCACTATATAACCGTTGGAGGAATAAATAACGACCATGAATTAAAATTATTACGATTAGCCGCAGCAATAGAACAACAATCTGAACATCCGTTAGCGGAGGCTATTGTTCAATATGCTAAAACACAAGGGGTTAATTTTCCCTTACCTGAAATTCGCGATTTTCAAGCCTTAGCGGGGATGGGAGTTCAAGGTTATATTTCAGATCGATTTGTACAAATTGGAACCTCTCGCTGGATGCAAGAATTAGGGATTGAAATCGAACCTTTACAACAGTATCAATCGAATTGGGAGGCGGAAGGAAAAACCACAGCTTGGATGGCAGTAGATGGACAAATTGAAGGATTAGTTGCGATTTCCGATGCGCTAAAACCCACATCAAAAACCGCCATTCAAGCGTTACAAAAAATGGGATTAGAGGTGATTATGTTAACCGGAGATAATCAAAAAACGGCAGAAGCGATCGCCTCGGAAGTAGGAATTAAACGGATATTTGCAGAAGTCCGTCCTGACCAAAAAGCGAATATGATTAAATCCCTGCAAACTGAACGCAAAGGACGACAAAAACAGCGTCAAATTGTGGCAATGGTGGGGGATGGAATTAATGATGCTCCTGCTTTAGCTCAAGCGGATGTGGGAATTGCTATTGGTACAGGAACAGATGTTGCGATCGCTGCTAGTGATATTACCTTGATTTCAGGGGATTTAATGGGACTGGTAACAGCAATTAAACTCAGCAAAGCCACCCTGAATAATATTCGCCAAAATCTGTTTTTTGCCTTTATCTATAACTCAGCCGGAATTCCAATTGCAGCCGGAATTCTTTACCCCTTAACGGGTTGGTTACTGAATCCAATAATTGCAGGAGGAGCAATGGCGATGAGTTCAATTTCTGTTGTTACCAATGCTTTACGGTTACGTCAGTTTAAATTGAACTAACCTTTGTCAAAAATACGATTATTATTAAAATTAGGAGATAAAATCATGAACAAAAAAATCAAAACCGGATTGCAGTTTAGCGGAATTTTGCTATCGGTTTTAATCGTAAATTATGCTCCAGTTCGGGCAATGGAAGCCCATTCAGAACCCACTAACAATCAATTGCGGACAATTGAACAGCCCTTATCAACAAAAATGGTAGTTACGGCGGGAGGTTTAGCCTTAATCGGATTAGAATTGTGGTGGTTTTTATTGAGTAAATCCAAAGCCAAAAAAGCAACAATAAATCAGGATATTCAAGAATATGAACAAAAAATCTGAATTTCATCCGCAAAATCTCAGCCAGAAACCCGGTTTCTGCTTCTTTTCAAAAAAAATACCCCTTCAATCTTCCACAAATTGAAGGGGTAAAAACGTTACTTATTTTTTGTGTTCTTAGCTTGAGCCTTAGAGAATTAGTTGCTTAAGTTATTGCTGGCATAAGCATCCAAACTATAGGCGGGGATGCGGACGCTGTAGTCGGTTTCTTGACCTGTAACCGACTTGGCAATTTGCTCAAAGGAGTCAGAATTCCAGTTCCGTTGGTGAATGGGTTTGGTTTGTTCACCTCGGAAGTAAGCTTGAGTCCCAATCACAGAAGCCGCAACCCAACCCACAATGAATAAGGAAATTAAAACGGTAAACATAATTTTTCTCCTAACCTGCTTTAGCTTGTCTTCTATGTAAACGATTGTAACAGATAGTTAAAAAATATTGCAATACCTTGACAGATTTTTTTTGTTGTGTTTACCGTACCGGGTTAGGGGAGTAGGAGAGCGGGGGGAGCGGGGGGAGCAGGGGAGCAGGGGGAGCAGGGGGAGCAGGGGGAGC
>CAITND010000014.1 GCA_903893625.1 uncultured Oscillatoriales cyanobacterium | reverse complement strand
GGGATAATTTTTGTTTGTAAAATTTGTCTTTCTTCTGGAGTTAAATTATTAATAATTTTAGCAAGAGAATCAACTAATTGTAAGTTCATAAAAAACTCCTTTAGATTTTGGACTGAGTTTAACTACCCAGAAAGATAACATTTATTTCTGGGACTCGATGTAAGGGTTTAGTTGTCTTTTACTTCTAATTTTATCTAACTCAGCTTCTATATCATCCAAATCTAATAATTTAATATTTGGATCTTTAATTATTTTTTGCCTAATTTCCCAAAGCTTTTTACCTAAGTTGGTCTGAGGTTGATAAACAAGTTCAGTAGGTTCAGATAATTTTTCTTCTGGCTTTTCTGGGTCAATAGCATCTATAAAAGCTAAAACCCTTTCTTGATCTTCTGATTTTAATTTGTGCCATTTATTAAGTAGTAATTGTTCATTCATTTTGCTTCCTCCATTAAACCCTATTCAAAGTTTTTGCTGCTATGAAGTGTTAGCCTGTGCTGTTAGTCTCCTCTAATTTCCACTAACGCCTCCCCAGTCTCCAAAAGTTCTAATGCTCTAGGTAATGTTTCGCTTAAAATCTCGCGTAGCCTAGCATTCGAGGTATTGCCACAAGTCAACCAAATAATCTGTGGCGGTGAACCCAGTCGGTCAACTAAATCAACAAAATCGCTATCTTTAGTCATCATAATAACGCCTTGTGCTTTTGCGGCTTCAAAGATTTCATCATCTTCAGCATCTCTAAGTCCAACATCTCGCAATGCTACTGCTGTCAATCCAAATGTGTTAGTAATCCAGGTTGCTATTGCAGGAGATAGGTGTGCATCTACCCAGATTGTCATGCCACTAATACCGGGTGATTTAGTTTCCGCGAGGCATACAAAAGAGATGCTTTCAAATCATCTGTTTCGAGATCAGGCATTTCTTCCAATATATCTTCAGCACTGAGTCCAGCCGCAAACAAGTCTAAAACATCTGACACCCGAATTCTCATCCCTCGAATGCAGGGACGACCCCCACATTGTCTAGGATTGATTGTGATTCTTTCCAGCAGGGTTGACATTCAAAACGGCTCCATAATCGCTTTCTTCTAGTATGCACTTTTGTTTGCCGTTTAAACAAGAAAACAATGCTATTGCACGCCTAAATTATTAAACAAACAGATTCCGGCCATTCTCTGCACCAGGATTTCATTTCACTAACAATAGGGAGATAAATTCGATTCCAACTAAACAAACCGGAGTTAATTTCAGGATAGAAACCCTGATGAAATTGAACCTCTCCAGGGGATAAACCACTTTCAACAAATTTAAAGGTTAATCCAGAAGAATGACCTTGTTGTTTGAGTTGGTTTCTCAACCAATTTCTATGAATAATTCCCGTATAGGTACTGCGAAAACTGCCCGCAAATTGTTGACAATTCCACATCACCATATTACAGATTAATCCTAGAGTTTGTTCATCGGTAAAGGGTAAGTCTTTAAACTCCTGTAGAAACTCTGAAATAATAAAAGTATCCAGAAAAATGCTATTTTTATAATAGTTTAAAATCGGAGTAAAAAAATCCATATTTTCAGATTCATCTGTACAAATTAATAAAAGTTCTTCAGGAGGAAAGATTTCTTTGAGAGTTTTTAAGATAAAATAGGGATGATCCGCTTCTCGATGGGGAATCCAGTTACGATAGTCCGTTAACCGAATATGAATCCCATTATATTGTCGGAGGGTTTGAGAAATTTTATCCGCTAAATTACGATAAATTGGTTTAAAATTAATCGCTTCCATCAAGGAATATAGCGAAGGTGAAGGAAGATAAAAAAATCGGGAATAATAGGCTAAATTACAAGCACTAAATTGTAAAATATCCTGTTCCACATCCTCTACAATGATGCGATTTTCGGCAAATTCTGATAAAACTTTAGGGTCAATAGTAATATTATTAGGAACAAAAACGGCATTAACTAATCTCACATCACTATGATAATGGCTGAGATTTTTTCCTTGAGTTTCTGCTAAAAATTCAGAATAATTTAAAATTGGAATTGGAAGTTGATCAACTAAATCTAAAATTGTTGGTAATTGATCAATATTAATAATATGTTTTCGACTTTCGGGAACCGATAAAAAATATCCTCCCCGCACAGGTAGAATATTTTTTTCTTCTCCCACTGAACCGTAAAAAACTAACTTTCGTTGGGTTAAATAAGCTAATCCTACGGCTATTTCTAACCCCATTAAGTTATTATTTAAGCCAGATTCATAATCTTTATATAAGAGATAGCGTGAGGTCATGGAATTGAGAATTAAGAGACGGAAGTTTTACCTACTAATAAAAGTTTGGGTGGTGCGTGCGCGGAGCTTACGCACCCTACGGGGTGGGTTTAGACCCACGTTTTGAGGTTAAATTTTATGAACCCAATTATGGGGATCGGGTATTTTTCCGGTTTTAATTGCTTCCAATTGTTCTAAAATAGATTGAGCGTATTTACGTTCAGAAATGGGGGGTAAAATTAAATCTCGTCCTTGATATCCAATTTTAGAAACCTGGGCAATAGTAGCAGCAGTTCCCATGCCAAATGCTTCTTGTAAAATCCCTTTGTCGTAAGCTTCTGCTACTTCCTCAATGGCAATTAACCGTTCTTCTACTTTAACACCTTGATCTCGGAATAAAGTTAACACGCTATCGCGTGTAATTCCTTCTAAAATCGTTCCGGTTAATTGCGGTGTCACCACAACATTATCAATCACAAATGCCAAATTCATTGTTCCGCATTCTTCCACATATTTTTTATGAATGCCATCGAGCCAAATTACACTATCATAGCCTAATACTTTGGCTTCTTTATCTGCTAATAAACTCGCTGCATAATTTCCGGCACATTTTGCCGCACCCGTTCCTCCTTCACAAGCTCTAATATATTTATCAGTAACAATTAATTTAACGGGTTCAGAATAATAGGCTCCCACCGGACAACTCATAATAATAAAAGTATAGTGAGTCGAAGGTTTTAAACCAATAAATTCATCGGTAGCAAAATACAACGGACGAATATATAAACTCCCCTCTGATTTAGGAATCCAACCGGAATCTAAACGAATTAATTCCGTTAATCCTTCCATAAAGATTGCTTCAGGAATTGGCGGCATACATAGTCGATGAGCCGATTGATTAATCCGTCTAAAATTAGCATCGGGTCTAAAGATTAACGTCTCTGCGGTTGCACTTTTATAGGCTTTCATCCCTTCAAAAACAGCCTGACCATAATGCAGCACGGCCATCGCCGGAGTCATACTTAAATCACCATAAGGCATAATTTTCAGATCTTGCCAAGTTCCGTTATCGTAAGTGGCAATAAAAATATGGTCACTGAAGATTCGACCAAAGGGAATATTATGTAAAGTTTCAGAAGAAAGACGGGAATCTTCTGTTTTTTGAATCAGAATTTTTTGAGTTATTGTTTCCATTATAGCTTGGTTTGTCAGCGTTTTATTGTTTTGATCAGAATAACATTGATAACTGATAACTGATAACTAATTACTGATTAATAGAACTTCCTCCCATTTTTAGAATGAGGGTAGAAATAGGAGGAATTTGAGCAGACCCAGGTTAGTTTTGATCGCTTTTGGCAATTATCCAAACGGCGTGAATAATCCCAGGAATAAATCCCAGCAGGGTCAGGAGGATGTTCAGCCAAAATGCGCCCCCAAAACCAACGGTCAAAAACACGCCCAAGGGGGGCAGAAAAACGGCGGCAATTAAACGGATAATGTTCATATCAATTGATTGTGACTTCTCTTGTTATTTTAGCAATTTTTTCAATTAAAATAGAAAAACTTCTGTAATATCTTAAACTTTATCCCCATGTTGCTCGATATCTTTCCCTTCCAATTTCATTTTGACCCCAAATTGATCGCAGGTGCAACCCTATGGTCTTTAGCTTTGTATTGGGGATTTTCACCCGTGAGTGAATGGGTGATCCACCAATTAAATCGTTGGTTTAATTATGCAGAAAGAATGTTATATATTTCGGAAGCAGAATATGAGCGCACCCGCCAAGGTAGAGAGTCCCAAAATGCGTTTTATGCTTCCATTTTTAGTATTGTTCCCTTTTTAATTGTAGGATCACTCTGTAATTGGGGGACTGAAATCGCTTTAGGTAAAAGTTGGTCAATTAGTGTAGGAATTATTGCTTGTATTAGTGGGGGAATTTATGAATTAGGGCGACTTGATGGGAAAAAAAGAATTAAGAATTAATTCTGAATTCTTAATCATGAATTTCACCATTGGGCATAATCGCACCATGCAAAATTGCCCCAGCCGTATTCGCACTGCTAAATTCTACACGAGTTAAATAGGTATAACTTAGATTAGCATTTCTTAAGTTGGTTCGAGCAACAGAGGCATCGGTTAAATCTGCTTGAGTGAGATTAGCAGAATTCAGGTTGGTTCGAGTTAAATCAGCACGAACTAAATTAACCCGGCTCAAATTCGCATTGCTTAAATTAGCATTACCCAGTTGAGCATCAGGAAGAATCGCATCACATAATTCTACCCCCGGTAATTGAGCATCAATTAAGACAGCCCGTTCTAATTTAACTTTTCTTAAATTAGCCCCAATTAAGTTAGCTTCTGTGAGAATAGCTTCTGTTAAAAATGCCGATTGTAAATTAGCTTGACTTAAGTTGGCTTGACTTAAAATCGCACCTCTCAACACGGTTTCTGTTAAATTAGCCCCACTTAAATTCGCCCTGGTTAAATCAGCCCCCGTTAAATTTACCCCTTGTAAATCCGTTCCTCTTAAGTCGGCACCTCGCAAATTCACACTGTCATAAATCCTCGCTTCATAGCGCAGATTTGCCCCCCTTAAACAAGCTCCTCTTAAGTCGGCTCCCTGTAAATTTGCTCCTCTTAAATCCGCTTGAATTAGGTTAGCATCGAGTAAAGTTGCTAAGGTTAAATTGGCTTTACGAAAATCCGCATTTTGTAAAATTGTTCCATGAAATTCGGCATCACTTAAGTTGGCACTGCTTAAGTTAGCTTTATTTAAAATGGCTCCATTAAATCGTACTCCTCCTAGATTAGCCCGTGAAAAGTTAACCCCATTCAAATACGCTAAAACAAAGTTAGCACCTTGGAAATCTGAACCACTTAAGTTAGCACCAATCAAGTCAGCACGACTGAGTTCAGCACCCCTTAAATTAATGCCTTTAAAATTTTTTTGTCCCGCTCGATACTGTTCGAGTAATGTTTCCTCATCCATAATCGATTATTTATCAGTCCCCGTATAGGAAAATTCTTGCACCCAAGCAATTGACTTATTACCAGGAGTTCGAGCGTAAACTTTTACCTTCTGAATCGATTTGATTTTCAAATCTAGAAGTTTTTGATGGACAAATTGACTCATAGAGGCTTGATTTGGCACTTGATCTGACTCTAGTATAATGTGCAAGCAAGCGTCTTTTGACTTCGCTAGAGTGTTAATTCCCCTCGATTTTAGAAATTGGCTGATCACCGTTGCGATCGCCTTAGCATGGCCCTGTCTAGCCAGTTCCAGCAATTGGGGTTGAGTCAGTCGGGGTTCCAGGTTTTCTGGGCCTTCAGCCTCATTCGTCATCACTGTCTTCTGTACAGATAATCGTTGCTGTTCTTCAACTTCCGATTGATTAATTACCGTCTCTAAATCTACAATTTTACCTTGAAGTAAATGGATAAACTTTCGTAAAGATTTGTATTTGATGTCTAACTGAACTTCAGAAGAGTGATTTTTTAATTGTTCATTGAGAGATAATTCCAAATGTTTTAAAATCGTTGTTAAGGGAACTAAAGTATCTGCCACACTATGCTCGATTTTTTCCTCAAGTTCTATCTCTAATCTTAGCTTGTTTTGAAGCTCCTCATTCATCCCGATTAAATCTGTTCCGGGGATCTGAACATCGCTAATCGACGTTGCTGAGGTAAAATCCGAAAACTGACCCTCGCTGATCACGGGAATTTGAGCCTGATATTCTTCTTCTAAAGCAAAGTCAAATTCCTCAGACTTAGGCTGTAATAAATGCAGGGTTTCACTTTCGTTAATATCAATAGCATTGCTAGTTAAAAAGTGTTGCTGCAAAATTGAAGGGGGGGAAACTTCTGCACCCTCAATTGTTAAAGACTGAGCAACTTTTGTATTAATCAGATTAAGACTCTCATAACTATTGAACCTGGACTCAGAATAGGATTTATGTTTGGGTTCATAATAAGGATTGAGTGCCTCTAAAATAACCGTCACTACCTGAATATTTTCATCCACATCTTCTAAATATTCCGCCATTTTATAAAGATGAGATTTCAGCCGTTCTAAATTAGGAAAGGTTTGCAAGAGTTGGCTGAGTAAATCATCCAGACTTTGATTTTTGAGTTGTGACCAATCTTCGTCTCTATAATTAAATTCCCGTTCTAAACTCGAAAAAATCACCAGTTTCGCCCGCAGAGGATTGGTATGCTGCATGATTTTAAAGCGCACATCAAATAAATCCGATATATTTCGGATCGAATAAGCGGGAGTCCCCTGACTTAAATAGGCTGAAGATAGAGAATTTAACTCTTCAGGACTAATTTTTACAGTTTCTGAAGCGGTAATTGAAGCTTGATTAGTTCCTTGAGTTTCTACATGGACAGGCTGAAAATAGAGTTGACTGACTTGTTCTTCAATTGTATGAACAACACGACTATATTCATTCTTTTTATTCAACCGTGATAAAATATTATTTAGAATAATTCTCAGGGGTTCAAATTGGGGATGTTTTTGATAAATATTTTGCAGTAAGCTATTCAAATTGATGCCATCAAGGATCTGGGTATCATTTTCCCATTTGCCGTTATGGGCACACAATAAAACCTTTTTAATCCGCGTTAAATTCGGATCGGTTTCTAAACTTTGAACAACTTCATTTAGGTGGGATGGGGTTGGCATTTTAGTCTCCAATACAGAAAGTCAACAGTTTACGAAGTGACTTAAGCGTATCCGGCACTAGGGTTTTATGTAGAAGCGGATGGTACTGAGGAGAAACAGGAAACTCATCACGCACAATCGACAATGGACAATAACATTAATCCCAGGGTGCTTGAACCGTTAAAAATGGATTATGTTCAGCCAAGTTCTGAAAAATTTAGAGGATCACTGCTACCCGAATTAATCGGGTTTATCAGATGGGATGATTATTCCTCAATTAGATTTTTCAGACCTTTGATATTGTGAACACACTCCAAATCTGCTTAAGTTTACATCCATTTAAAGGACTGTTCAGAAGAAATGCACGCATCCCTGATGATCTGCTAAAACACATCTCAATTGTACAAACAAAAGGTTTTATTTTTTATTCCCCATTTTCCATTCCCTTATCCTAGAATACAATTTTAATGCGTAGTAGCTTAGTATATTTTACGCTATTTTTTATTAAAATAGCTGTAGAATCTTGTCGCTTAACCTCCACAACCTGATCAATACGGATGCAAAATTTTGATCTATAGCAGGGAACAGGGAGCAGGGAACAGGGAACAGGGAACAGGCAGGAAAAGAGGGACACAAGTTTAGGTTTTAGCATCAGTATATGTCCTAACTGCCTTGGCGACTGCTATAATTGTCACTGGCAGTGGTATCGGTGGTTTAGTTGCGGGTGCGCTTTTGGCTCACTCCGGTAAACAGGTGGTAATTCCCAAATTAATTACAAATTATGGCTTTTCTTTATTAAAATTACTCCATGTCTTAGGTGATATTTCGGGTTCAGTGGGTCAAATTGTTGATCAAACCGTTAATGTATGTCCTAACAATTGCTGCGGTTGCTGTAGATTAATTTTCTCCAAACAGTTGCAGTTGAATATAAACTAAAATTAAGGCGATCGCTAATAAAATAGTTGCCGCCGCCGCCGCATAACCAAAGTCAAATTGAGCAAAGGCTTGATCATAAATATAATAGACTAAAACATTGGTAGAATTTAAGGGGCCGCCTCCGGTAATCACATAAACTTGTTCAAAACTTCTTAAGGTAAAAATTGCCGTTGTTACAGTCGCAAAAACCACCGTTGGTTGTAAACCGGGTAAGGTAATATACCAGAATTGTTGCCAAGGATTTGCCCCATCTAATTCTGCTGCTTCATATCGACTTTGAGGAATGGTTTGTAACCCGGCTAAAAACACCACTAAATTAAAGCCTAATTGCTTCCAAATACTGAGTAAAATTAACACAGGCATTGCCCAAGTGGTACTACTTAACCAAGGAATCGGATCAAGTCCAAATTGAGTTAATAATCCATTCACGGGGCCATCGGTTTGAAATAACCAACGCCATCCTAATCCCACGGCTACTAAAGAGGTAATTGAGGGGATAAAATAAGCGGTTCTCAGAATATCTCGTAAGCCAAAAGTCCGATTTAAAAGTACCGCTAACCCTAAAGGAAGGATTAAAGTAGGAATCACCGTTGCGACGGTAAAATAAATAGTATTAAACAGCACTTGCCAAAAATCAGGACTTAGAAATAGACGAAAATAATTGTTCAGTCCCACCCCATGAACACCTGAACGGGTAAAACTTCCTTGAGTAAAACTCAGGTAAAATAAATACACAATTGGCCCTAAAATAAACACCCCCATCAGTAGTAAAGCGGGGGCTAGAAAAATCCAAGCCATGATTGCATCTTGATCCAGAAGTTGTTTCTGAGAAACGGGTGAAGAAGCCATAAGCTGAATCAATTTTGATAAAGTTTTCTCAAAATATTTTATAGCAGGGAACAGGGAACAGGGAATTACGAATTACGAATTACGAATTACGAATGGGGAATGGGGAATGGGGAATGGGGAATAGGGAATGGGGAACAGGGAACAGAAAGAAAAAGGTTTCTCTATCTAGGTTTGCTGAATCAGTTGATCAAAAATGGGAGTAAGAAGACCCGCACCATAAGGAACGTTGGTGTCCGGTGAGGTTGAATTCCCAATTTAAAATAAAAAAATTAACATCCTTGTCATTTTCTCTGATAATAATAGCTAAGTTACTATATAAATGGGTAAAACTCTTAATGAATGCTACTGTGATGGGAATCGACTCAACTGATTGTTTAATTTCTCCTGCGATTCCTTCCCCTTTGTTTGTGGAAGGAACTCCAGTAAAAATTGGGGTTTTAGCCTCTGGAAGTGGAACCAACTTTGAGGCGATTGCTCAAGGGATTCAAGACCAACAACTCAATGCTAAAATTCAAGTTTTAATTTATAATAACCCCGATGCTAAAGTCATAGAAAGGGCGCAACGGTTTGGAGTCAAGACGATTCTTTTAAATCATCGCCACTATAAAAAGCGGGAAGATTTAGACCGGGAAATTGCCAAAACTTTGAAAGAACATGATGTCGATTGGATTGTATTTGCAGGGTGGATGCGAATTGTTACCCAAGTTTTAGTAGATGCGTTTCCTCAAAAAATTATTAATTTACATCCGAGTTTATTGCCAAGTTTTCCCGGAATTCGAGGAGTAGAACAAGCCCTAGAAGCGAAAGTCAAAATTACAGGATGTAGTGTTCATTTAGTTGAAGTAGAAGTCGATAGCGGCCCTATTTTAATGCAATCGGCGGTTCCGATTTTACCCGATGATACCCCCGAAACATTACACGCCCGGATTCAAGTTCAAGAGCATAAAATTTTAATTGGGGCGATTTCCCTGGTCAGTCAATGGCAAAATCAAAAATAAGCTGAGGATAAATCTCAATTCCGGTTGGGCGACAACAATCAAATAGGATACAATCTCAAAACGTATTGGATTAACTTAAACCATCATGGAGCCAAATTCATTACCAACGGAGGTGATTTTGACCCATTCCTGTCAATCCCTGGGAAGTGTTTGTTTAGATTGGACACCGCAACCGGGTCATTATCTTAACTGGAAGGGTCAAACTTATACGGTTTTAGAACGTCGTCATCGCTATCAACTCAAATCGGGTCGTTACCGACTGCATAAAATTTCCTTGTATGTACAATCGGTAGAACGACCTGAAGATACAACCTTGAGCAATGGACATTGGGTGATTGGGGATGTCAACTGTCGGTTTAACGCTCATTCAGAACTAATGCGCTGTGCGGTGAATCCCTCTGGCCCTTGTCAAGACTGTCAGTTTTATGAACCCATTTAAACCTATTAGAAAACCTGAACCCATCCCCCAAAACAAATTTTATTGAGCTAATAAACTCATTTCAGCTTGATAATCTTTAGCCGAAACCAAGCGCCATTTTTGATCTCCCATCAGTTCTAAAACGTTTTGATGATAGCGCAATAAACTCATCCGATGCCCAACACTAATATAAGTTGTTTCGGTTTCATGTAATTTTTGGTAAAGTAGTGCTTCATTTTTCAAATCTAAGGCACTGGTGGCTTCATCTAAAATGGCGTAGCGAGGTTTACTGAGTAATAACCGGGCAAAAGCTAACCGTTGTTGTTCCCCTAAAGAAAGAATATTAGCCCAATCTAATTCAGTATCAAATCCATTCAGTCGTTCTGGTAGATCTTCTAAATTGACTAACTTCAATACTTGACGTAATTCAGTTTCATCCACCTCTCGATTACTATTAGGATAGAGTAATTGTTGACGCAAGGTTCCTAAAATCATATAGGGACGTTGGGGTAAAAACAACATCGACGATAATTCAGGCCGAACTAACCGTCCTGTTCCTGATGTCCATAACCCAGCAATTGCGCGTAATAGAGAACTTTTTCCGACTCCACTTTGACCCATAATTAGTAATCCTTGACCAGAGGCTAAAGTCAGAGATAAGTCTTTAACCAATATTTTTTGGTAATTAGGAGTATTGAGAGTAATGTGTTCTAAAGCCAGGGGAGAATCAACCGTCATATCAATCTGTGTATGTCCCTGATCAACGGTTTGGGGATATTCTAAAAATTCAGAAAACGTCGCTAAACGGTTAATTCCGGCTGCAAATGCACTTAAGATTGTAATCTCACTGACAACAATTGAAAAGGCTCCTAAAACTTGAGCAAAGGCAAAATTAGCTTGGGTAATATCCCCATATTTAATTGTTCCAGCGAAATAAATGGGAGCTAAGATTAACGAGGGAAGAATAATTACCGCATATTCGTAGCTTTTGGTAAAATAATTAACATTTCGTTGCCAACCAATTAATACATTAAAGTTTTGAAAGGCTTGAAAAAACCGTTGTTTGACTTGGTTGAGTTCCTGATCTTCTCCCTGATAAAAGGCAATAGATTCAGCATTATCTCGGACATGAACTAATCCATAACGAAAATCCGCTTCTCGTCTAAGTTGGTTAAAGTTGAGGGGAATTAAACGCCGTCCAATGAGAATTGTGATTATCGTACCGATGGCTGCATAAATTAATAGAAAAATCGAAAGTGATTTGGAAATCGAAAACATAATTCCCGTAAAAGAAATTACATCAATAATTGACCCCAGGAGAATTAATAAGAATCTTAAACTGGTAATAGTAAAGGATTTAATATCTTCGGTAATTCGTTGATCGGGGTTATCAATCTTGCCATCGGATTCGATTTGATAAAATGCCCGTTGGCTTAAATAACGATCTAAAAATTCATCGGTTAACCACTTTCGCCAGTAGTTTCCTAAGCGATCGCGGGTATACATATACATGACAACAATGGGAGTTCCCACCACAAAGACACCCGCATAAACATAGAGAAATCGCCAAAATTCATCCTGACTTTTTTCAGCTAACGCCGTTGTAAAAAAGTTACCGACATAGCTAATAATGACATTCAATCCACTGACGGATATGGATAGAAATAAAAGCACACTTAAAAACGTCCAAGGCTGCCAACGAGTTTGAATTTTGTTTCGATACAAAAAAAATGTTGCCATCGGAACCACAAGCATTAAGATAACAATATTAATATGGGGAGAGTAAATAATGCTGGCTACGGATTCATATAAACCGGGGGCAATACTATTAAAGAAATCAGGAAAAATGTATTGACTGGCAATGGAAACGCCACTTACTAAAACAAAAACAGCAGCAAATAGAAAGATTAATAACAACAACAATAAATTCAAAAAAACCTTGCCACTGCCTGCTTCTACAGGATAAAAGAAGGGTTGAGCAATTTTCAAAAATCGTTGCCAAAGTTGAGTATCAAATTGATTCATATTTTTCATTGTTTTGAACACAGATATCCTATCCTATCAAAGTTAAACATTTCATGCTAGTTTCTACAGGCTCACTGCGTGAAATCGGCTACATTTTCGATTAATTAGTTACAAAAATTGGCACAACAGGGTGAGGCGATGATAACACATCGTAAGTCTAAAGTTTCGCCATAATCTATTCATGGCTGAGTATCAGAAAGGCTAAAATCACTACAAAATTAGTGAATAAAACTACAAAACACTGGAGCAGGCAATTTACGAGACGTTGGGAAGAAGGCGAAACTCTCCAAAACCTATTGGGAAAGTTGTTCTCTAGTTATACCAATAACACAAAGACTGTGTAGAATGCACTCTTTTCATCAAACCCGCTTTTCGCCTAAGCTTTCTTTTCCTAGTCTTGATCGGATGGGATTAACAATAACACATCGGTTTCAACTCTTATCGGTCAACCCGAAAAAGACTTAACGTTGACATCCTCCCCGCCGTGAACGGACGGGGATTCCATCTATTTAAGCAGATCAAAAATTGATAGCTGCTCAAATTCCGGTGGGTCATTACTCAGATCGGCTGCACTTAACGATACAATGGTTCAGGGTGTGAACTACCCCCACTTCTCTACGAGACGTGCCATGGCACGTCTGTACGGGCTTCCAGTTTCAACGGGAGGGGCATCTGAAGAAACAGAAGTTTGCTCAAACGACTTACACCCCCTCAACATGGCAGTATCGCTGGTTCCCAACGACAGTATCCGCAAGGCTTCATTTTTGATATTGATCGCAGCGTTGATATCTCGGTCATGGATTGTTTGACAATGTTCACAAGTCCAACTTCTAACATCAAGCGGTAAACTCCCCACTTGATTTAGACAGACGTTACAAGTTTTAGAAGACGGGAAAAATCTCTCAATTTCGATATAGGTTTTCCCTTCTTTTTCGGCTTTATATTTCAACATTGTGCCGAACATTCCCCAGCCGCAATCACTAATTGACTTAGCCAATTTAGGGTTTATCACCATATTCTTAACTGCTAGATCTTCTACAGCAATCACTTGGTTTTCGTTGACTATCTTGCGGGATAGTTTGTGTAGAAAATCTTCCCGGCAACGAGAGATTTTAGCGTGGACTTTAGCGACTTTTAATCTAGCTTTTTGTCTACTGTTACTTCCCTTTTGTTTACGAGATAATTTCTGTTGTTTTCGTTTTAAGTTGCGTTGATGTTTAGCAAAGTGTTTCGGGTTGCTATATTTTTCCCCATCACTGGTAATTGCCAAATGGGTTAATCCTAAATCAATTCCAATTGCTTTTCCGTTTGTTAATGAATTAGGTGTTTCTTTCCCGTCATCAACTAAAACAGATGCGTAATATTTCCCATCAGGATTCTTTGAAATAGTAACGGTTTTTATTGTGCCTTCAAATTCTCGGTGAACCACACAATCAACCGACCCCACTTTACCGGGTAGTTTCAGGTAATCTCCTTCAAACTTAACATTTTGGGGATAACTAATTGATTGTCTGCCGTGTTTAGATTTGAACTGAGGTAATCTCGCCCGTTTCTCAAAGAAGTTTTTGTAAGCGGTAGATAAATTGAGTGCGACAACTTGCAAACATTGAGAATAGGCATCTGTCAGCCAAGGATATTCCTGCTTTAATTGAGGTAACAATCCTTGAATTGCTGTTCTTGATAACCCTTTTCCTGTTGTTTTATAAGTTTCTTGGCACAAGTTCAGGGCATAATTCCAATACCAACGGCAACAACCAAAGCTTTTGGCTAAGGCTATTTGCTGCTCAATCGTTGGATAGATACGGTATTTGTATGCTTGAAACATTGTCGCTTTCAAAACTCTGGGATATACTTTAACATATTATTGTTAATTTTGTCGGGATTGACCGACCAAAATTAACTTGGGGGAGTCCATGTATCCCACGCTGATTTCTAGTTATTTTTTAGCAGGCGTGAAATTCAGCGTGGGACTTATCGCTCCCCCAAACCTCCTCGTAAGTTAAAAAGAACACGATGTCTAAAACGTTTAAAACCTATACAGTTGAATTTTATCACGACGGCAAAGTCCAAACCGTCGAAATTCCAGAGAATAAACACATTCTCGAAATCGCACAAAAGGCAGGAATTGATTTACCCAATTCTTGTAATGCCGGGGTTTGTACCACCTGTGCTGCTCAAATTATCGAAGGTGAAGTTGAGCAAAGTGAGGGCATGGGAGTAGGTACTGATCTGCAAAAAGAAGGGTATGTCCTTCTTTGTATCGCCTATCCCCGGTCTAATTTGAAACTGGCTACTGGAAAAGAAGATGAAGTCTATGCCCGCCAATTTGGTCAAGGCTCTTAACTAAAGAGGGGGTTTGGGGGAGCGGTAAGTCCCACACTGAATTTCTCCAAGTTAAAAAAATAACGAGAAATCAGCGTGGGATACACGGACTCCCCCAAGTTAATTTTGTGCGGTCAATCCCGACAAAATTAACAACAACAGGACTTACGCAGCTACGCATAGCGTAGCGTAGCCCTGTATGGAAAATCGCGTTTTCTAACTCCTGGGTATGGAACCCAACTGAACAATTTAAAAACAGACAATAATCAATGTTAAAATAGGAAGATAATATCTTCTTG
>CAITND010000013.1 GCA_903893625.1 uncultured Oscillatoriales cyanobacterium | reverse complement strand
GGAAATCCTTGACTTCTTTTAAATTTTCTATTAAACTTGTTAGCATCTTTTTTTAGAAAAAAATGGCGATCGCTCTTCATTTTATCAGGCTGCGATCGCCATGACTTTACTCTTTCTGACCCGACTTTGAAACAGCCATGAAGCAGGGGGAGAGAAGAAAATAATTGACACTCAAACCCCGACACCCGACACCCAATTTTAAGGTTCAGGGGGAGATCCGAAATCCGGGTCTGGAGTTCCTATCCAGTTAAAATCACTAATTCTAAGATTAATACTCCCAATGCGACGCACCGGATTAATGCGGAGAATTACCCCATAGGTACGACGACTATATTCTAAGGTGAATTCATTATTTAATGATAAACCATTATCCAGATTCACCGCCGATTCAATCCCAGCCCTTAATCCCCCATAAATTTGTTGAACTAACCCCATACTTAAGACTCGTTGATCGACTAAGCGATCAAACAAAAACGGAGATTGTCCATCCAATAAAACTTGAGTATAAAAGACGCTGAACCCCGTATAGTCTAAAAAATCTTTAGAAAAATGACCGAATTGTCCTTGCACTCCGACCGAAGTGCTGAGGTAGGATTGGGAATAATCTTGACTATATTGGGTCGTAACACCTCTGGTAATAAACGCTAATTTTAAGAAGGGAATTACAGGTTGAGGAGTATAGCGTAATCCTTCTGTTGCGGTCGGGGGAAGCCTTTCCCCTTGCCATAATAAAATCGGATAAATAAAGGTTCCCAAAGCTTCATACCGATCTAATGTTACCCGATCATTCGGACGAATTGGTTTCAATAATTCCGGGCGATCAGTATTAGCATTCACCGATTGATAGGAGGTTTGAAAGCTTAATTGAGCGCCTTGATCGTTTAAGGGAATCACCGGAGAGGTGAGAACAGCCCCTAAACTACTATGGACGGTACGATAGCCCAAAGTTCCATTAAATAGACGGTTGCGGTAACTATATTCTCCGTTGAGAGCAAACCCAGCCCCCAATTGTTGGCGCACGCGAAAACTCCCCCGCAGAGCTTCTTCATTCAGATCGGGAAAATTTTCTAAGGTATTCAGGGATAAAAACCCTTTTAACTCGGTGGTTGGAGTAATTGATCCTGATAACTGAGCTTCTAACCCCAAGGCTTTCGGATCAAAGGGAGCGAGGTTATCTTGAAAAGCCCGTTGCAGTAACAATCGAGGGGCCACTTGTAAGGTTAATGGCCCCAGGGGAACCGAAGGAACATTACCTTGAACATAATAGCCTCCAAAATCTTTAAGATCATAGCCAAAGGAGAAGGGTAGGGGTTGCTTTTCCGTTCGATCTAGAACGGTACGTTCTCGAAATAGAGGCAGGTTGAAGGATTGATCCAGAACTAGACGCGATCGCGTGGTGATTAGTTCATCCCGCAGAGGAGAGATTCTGTTAAATCGGGCGGTATCAGCCCTTAATTCTAGTTCCGGGGGGGAAAAGGGATCGTTGGTAATTCTCACCTTTTGGGCTTCCCAGCCGCCATTGGCAAACAGATCAATCCGTTCTGCGGCGAATCTGAGGCGATTAACACTGCCTTGAACACCAAAGAATGACCCCCCTCCGGCGGATACGGAGGCGTTTAATCCCGTATCGGCTTTAACTTTTTGTAACGGTTGGGCGGCGGTAATTCGATCGCTAATCGGGGTGGGAAGGGTAGAAGTGACTCCTGTTACTAGGGGATCAACAACCGCGAGATCGGTGGCGGTGGAGGGGGTGAAGACAACACCGTTGGCTTGGTACACTGACCCAGTATTTTGCACGAAGTTATAGTCCATGCGATCGCCCCGAACCACCTGATTTCCCCTGGTGAGGGCGACATTACCTTCTGCAATCACTTGACGGGTACTTAAATTGACTTGGGCTTGATCCGCATCGATTAAGGACTGGCGAAACCGCACTATAACATTACCTGTGGCGGTGACGGTTTGCCGTTGTTGATCATATTCTTGCCGATCAGCAGTGATTTCTACAATATCTTCTGGGGTGGGAACGGGGATAACGGTGGGTTGTTGCGGTTTCCTTGGTGTGGGGGTGAGGGCAATTTCGTTGGTATCCTCCTTAGCAAAGGAAAAGGAGGTATTAAAGCTATATTGAATCGGGGTTGTCGGTTCGGAATCTGCGGTTAAGGTTACGGGAGGGCCAAGCAATTCTGCCGACAGCACATCTGCTTCCTCAGTCGTAGGTAAAGGAAGGGGATAGGTTATGGTGGCGTGAGTGGAAACCCTAGTAGGAGTGATGGGGGAAGACGCAGGTTGCACTAACCCATTCAGGGCTATTATTTTTTCCGCTTGAGTTGCGTCTGATTTCGGAAGAGTACGGATTAACGGAGGCGGTTCAGGTGGCGGTACCGGATAGGGCATACTTCAGCAACATAATTACACAAAAATAGCCCGAACTCGACCGCGTAAGGGATTGGGCTAACACAAGCTGATTAGCTATCAGCCACTGGGGATGATAGCTAATAGCCTTTAAAGCTTTTATCATATCAAGGACTTTGTTCACAGAGGTTGGGTGATTGGCATATTGTTTAGGTGTTTATGCCCCAACTTCTATTGAGACAACTTTCTCGTTGCCTATTGCCCTATTCTAAGTCTCTGCGTTTGGGGTTACGCGCTGGGTCGTTGGATAAAAATCCAAACACGAATAAGGCAACAAAGAACAGAATGACGATATTAACGACGATTTTTAGCGTCAGCATTTGCGAATGTCTCCGGGGCTGCAAGAGTCTATTTATAAATGTTATGCCGGAAGCACAACTTTATCATCATATCTTAAATTAGCCTTTCGTTTAAGGATTCTATTTCTACCCCCTTGACAAAGGATGGCTTTGTGTTAATATTATAATAGGGAATCTGTGCGCGCCTACAAGGTCATTTTTGCCAACAGCGTAAAGGCAGTCTAATGCTTCTGATAATGGGTTAACCAATACCAAACTTTAGCAATCGTCTCTTCAACTCTAACCATGACTTGATCTAACCACCCTAAAATCTGTTCTAGGGGATGTTTAATATATCCCGTTGCGGTGACTTTTGCTTCTAACCATTCGGCGTTGGCTTCCGGGGATTCCCTAACATAATTTTCCGATTTTGTCAAGGGGTTCTGGGGAACTGGGGTTTCTGGGGTTTTGAAGCGGTTTAAGGAAGATGGTACTTTTTCCCAAACTGGGTTTTTGTCGGGAAGGTTGTTAGGGGTTAAGGGTTTTTGGGAAGGGGAAGATGGACGAGATTTTGCTATTTTAGGTTTTTGGAGTTTTGATAAAATATTGTTAGTCAGATCATCGGCGGTTAACCAAGGGTCTTCTAAGGGAGGAAGAGTTGGGGAGGAAGAAGACTCCGAAGTCGAAATAACGCCAGAAAATTGTTCGGGACTTTCTGGTGTAGAAATAGGAGGATGATGGTTACCAAAGAAATAATCAACCGCCGCTAGAATTAGAGATTGAATCTTATAAAAATATTCATCAAACCCCTGTTCTAAAGAAGATTCTGATTTAACCGATAAATGGGGGTGAGGCGGTTGTTGCCAAACTTGAATTACCGTTTTTCCAAAGGTTTGACTTTGTTGAACTAAGCTATGGGTGACTTGGGATAGGGGAACAAGAGAATAATTTTCAACTTGGGCGATCGCGCCATCTAAAGTATAAATAAATTCCGGGGAAGGTAAGGGGAAAGATACAGGGTCAACAACATCCGATTCTCCAAAACAATTAATTTTCACCGCTACGGGACTGGTTTGTATCCAACTCATCACCTGCGAAAACCAACGAAGGGGAGGAACTGGAGTTGAAAAAGGGTTTTGGGGTTGTGCTAAATTTTGATAAAAATAGAAATAGTCTGCTACTTCCACAACAATCTGTTCCTGGAGATGATGTTGCTGTTCAACGGTGAGACTATCTAAAATTTGATTATCGGTTTTAACTAAAACTAAAGTTTGTGAGTCAATTTGGCTGGCTATTCCTTGAATTTCTAATTCTGGCGGTTGAGAAGTTATCGAATTTTGCAATAGAGATTCTGTTTCCGTTGTCACCGTATTCAGAATCTGAACAATAGCAGTATCGACATCAGGCGGTTGAGGAGAATGGGAATTGACCACAGACTCGATTTGTGGTAAATGCTGTTTAATAGCAGTTCCTAATTTTTGGGTGGTAACTCGAACCGTTTGCAGGAGGAAATAAACCGGATAGAGTGCCGTTTGCAGAGTGATTTCGGTGGCAAATCTAAAATAGCGCCAAGTTCGACTGCCCTCATCGCTCAATTTCTGAGCCGTTTGAGAGATCAGATTAAATAATCGACTTTTGTATGGCCCGGAGTCAGCAACAGACATGGTAACAGATGGCTTATCGATATTCGTCCCCTATTTAATATAGCAGTAAATGTATTTTTCTACAGCGACCCTCCTATCCCAGCTTACGCAAGTAACTCAACAGTTACGTCTGTTGACACAGGTTAATGTTCAGCAACAATGGCAAGTTATCGACGCTATGCAGCAGTCCGGTGAACCCGTTGAAGTTAATCAGCGAGGACATATTGCTTGGGCGGCGGGAAAAGAGATCTTGAGATTAAGACAGAAAATCATAGTTCCGACTGAATTACAGGGTTATCCGTTAACGGGTTTAAGTTTAAGATTAGTGTTAAGTTGGTGGGCAGAAGATGTTCAAATCTATGTTAATCATCAGTTTGTACAAGCCGGAGATCTATTTGATAGTTATACCCGAATTTTATTAAGTTCGTCGGTACAGCCAGGGGATGAATTTGAGGTGGAATTGCAGTTAGTCAGTCCGGGTCATGACCGAGGTGCATTAGTTTCTGCTTTCTGTTGGTATGAAGTCTCGGACTCCTCTCGAATAGATCCGGTTTTTATAGCTGATGAATTAGAAATTTTAGGGATAATTTTAGCCGCAGAACCGCTTCTTCCCAACTTAGAACCCGGTTTAATTTACCTAGTCGAGATTTTAGCTATTATTTCTGCCTATATCCTTCCTCAAGATCTTGCTGAATTTGAAAATAGCATCCTCCAACTTCGTCAAACCTTACATTCTATTATTCCTCAACTTCCGTCTTATCAAATTAGCTTACTGGGTCATGCTCATTTAGACTTAGCTTGGTTATGGCCGATAGCAGAAACTTGGATAGCCGCCCAAAAAACCTTTGAGTCTGTTCTACAATTACAAACGGATTTTCCTGAATTAATTTTTTGTCATTCCTCCCCCATTCTCTATGAATGGATAGAACAGCATCGTCCTGATTTATTTATCCAAATTCAAAATAACGTAGAACAAGGAATTTGGGAAATCGCCGCCGGACTCTGGGTAGAACCGGAACTCAATATTATTAATGGAGAATCTATCGTCCGTCAGGTCTTATACGGACAACGTTATGTTTTAGAAAAAATGGGTCAACTTTCAACAGTGGCTTGGCTACCCGATACCTTTGGCTTTTGTTGGCAATTACCCCAAATTTTCCAACAAGGCGGTATCGATTATTTTATTACCCAAAAACTGCGGTGGAATGATACAACTAAATTTCCCTACGGGTTATTTCAATGGCAGGGTTTAGATGGAACAAAAATCATTAGTTTCATGACCGCTTTAATTGGAGAACGAGTTGAACCTGTGAAAATGTTTAAAGCTGCGGTGGAATGGAAAACCCAAACCGGATTAAATCAGAGTTTATGGTTGCCAGGAGTTGGTGATCATGGGGGAGGGCCGACCCGTGATATGTTAGAAATAACTCGACGTTGGAATCAGTCTGCTATTTTTCCAGAGTTTAAGTTTCAAACGGTTACAGACTATTTAAAAGAAGTCCTCAATCATTCCCCCGCAACCCTTCCCATCTGGCAGGATGAACTCTATTTAGAATTCCATCGCGGTTGTTATACTACCCACGCCGATCAAAAACGGTTTAATCGTCAAGGTGAAACCTTATTATATGAAGCAGAACTATTTGCATCCATCGCAACCCTGTATGCAGGTTGTGTTTATCCCCAAACAGACATAGAAACAGCTTGGAAGCAAATTTTATTCAACCAATTTCACGATATTCTCCCCGGATCTGCGATTAATTCCGTTTATCAACAGGCGAATCAAGATTGGGAAACCGCTATTACAAAAGCGAATAATATCCTCCAACAGTCTTTCGAGGCGATCGCTAATTCTATTCCTCTCCCACCCCCACCCCAACCCAACGCCCAACCGATTTTGATCTTTAATTCCCTCAACTGGTCACGCTCAGAAGTCGTTGCTGTGCCTATTCCTAATTCCGATATCTCTTGGCAAATTTACGATACTCAAGGAATAGCCCAACTTTCCCAAGTTCGGGGGGAAACGTCGGAAAATCCGCAATTGCTATTTCTGGTAAAAAATGTTCCGAGTGTGGGGTATCAGGTGTATTGGTTGGGGGTGAAACAAGCTGAAACCCTTGAAATGTCGTCAGAAATACCCTATATGAGCGCACCTATTCCCGATTTTACTGAAAGTATAGCAGAAAAAAATGAACTTGTCAATTCTTATCAGTTAGAAGCGGAAAAGATTAGCTTTGACAATGGAATTTTGCGCGTTATTGTCGATACCGAAACCGGAAATTTAGAACAAGTTTTCGACATAATTAATCAACGAAACATCTTCAAACATGGACAAGGAAATCAATTACAAGCCTTTCAAGATTCAGGACAATATTGGGATGGATGGAATATCAACCCCAATTATCAACAATATCCCTTACCCTCACCCCAATTAGAATCAATTAAATGGCTAGAACAAGGGCCGATAGTTTGGAAATTGAGAATTATCAAACGATTTAATCAATCTGAATTTTGTCAAGATTATATTCTGGAACAAGAGTCACCCTTATTAAAAATAGAGACAACGGTAGATTGGCAAGAGCGTCATATTTTAATTAAAGCCGCCTTTCCCCTGACAATTGCTGCGGATTCTGCTAGTTATGAAATTCCCTGTGGAGTGATTCAACGGTCTACAAACCCGCAAACCGAGCAGGAAAAAGCCAAATGGGAAGTTCCGGCAATTCATTGGGCAGATATTAGTAGCTGCGATTATGGAATTAGCCTATTAAACGATAGTAAATATGGTTATGATGCCCAAAGTGATCAACTGCGTTTAACGTTATTAAGAGGTTCAACTTGGCCAGATCCAGAAGCGGATTTAGGATGGCATCAATTTAGTTATGCAGTTTATCCCCATGTTGGTAATTGGAAACAAGCCAAAACCGTTCAAAAAGGTTATGAATTCAATCGTCCGTTACAGGTTAAAGTCTATTCTCCGGTTAATTCCGTATCATCAACACCTGAATTAGAATCATCCGGTTGTCAAAGCTTCCTAGAATTAGGTTCTGAACATTTAATTTTAATGGCGTTTAAACAAGCAGAAACCCAGTCCAAACAGTGGATTTTAAGATGTTATGAATGTCAGGGAAAAGAGACTCTTTTAAAATTCAATAATTCCCTGGGATTAACCATAGACTATTCCGTCAATCTATTAGAACAACCCCAGGAAACAACAGTTTCTATATCCCATTGGAAAATAGTCAGTTTTGCTTTAACTTTTCAGTAAGCTATTCAGCCTAGTTTCAATCAAGTCTTCAATTTAGGTACGGTTAGAGATGTTTTTCTTGTTCTAACCAGGCTTTCATTTTTCCAGGATTTAATAATCCATAAGGATCAACTTGTTGTTTAAATTGTAATTGTTCTAAATTAATCATTTTCATCCCTCCATCCTCTAAAATATAAGTATGGGGATTAAAAATAACAGCCCCCCGATCTTCATGATAACGAATAATTTCATTTAACCTTTCTTCTGTGGTAAATCGCACTAATTGTAAAGATATCGGGTGCATTTCTCCATGTAGTCTTACAAACTCTAAATGCTGCATAACTTCATCCCCAAAATGATCATAAAGATGTTCCAGTAATTCCAATTTTCGATCCGTAGGTAACAGGGTTTGTAAATAGGTAATAGACGGATCAACACTTCGGGCGTGTAACGTGGTATGGTTCCAAGTATATTCTATTATTGTTGTTCCTTTCCCCGTTTCTTGGGATGACTTTTGATAACAAATTGTGCCCTTATATTCTTTAACTAATTCTTGAAATGGTTCTAAACTGGTTTCGGAAATCATTAATAAAGCTGCGTGTTTTTCTGCTAGAATTATATCTTTAAATGCAGTAAAATAGGAGGGGATGGGAGACGCACAAACAGAGATTAATTTTTTAATAATGCCATCGGATAAGGCTAAGGCTTGACCAAATCGAGCCGAGGTCATAAAATCATCAAAGGTGACAATAATTTCTGACCAAGGATAGGCAGGAGCTAAGGGAATTTCTAACTCCGTAATAATCCCATTTGTACCATAGGCATGATTGACTTTTTGCACATCATCGCCTCTTAATTCAATAATCCCAGGTTCATCTTCCATTGTGATAACTCGTGCTGCTTGTAAGTTACCGCGATCGCGTAATTGTCCATAGGTAATCGAACCAATTCCGCCACTTCCCCCCTCAATAAATCCGCCAATAGTTGCTGTCCGATAGGTAGAAGGAACCATGCGTAATTCCCATCCAATTTCCCTGGCTTGTTTATCAAATGCTGCTAATTTAACCCCAGGTTCGACACAAGCTAACCCCGGTTTTATCCATTTAATAGTATTCAATTTAGAAATATCTAAAATCACCCCTCCTTCTAAGGGAATACACTGTCCATAATTTCCCGTTCCCGCACCCCGAACCGTAAGCGGAACTTTATATTTAACACAAAGTTTAGCCACTTGTAAAATTTCGGCTTCTGTTGCGGGACGCACCACAATATCTCCGGTTTTATCCTGGAGTAACGGTTGCAAAATTGGGCTAAAATGATAATAGTCTTGGGAAAGTTTCATCACTTGGGTTTGATCCCGAATAGTTTCAATCCCCAACAGTTCAGAACAAAAGGTATCCCAGTTGATATCAATCATGGTTATGCTTAAGGGTAATCCGTTTTTAGTCTAGGATAACTGATTTTTCGAGAGGCTAACTCAAAATTGTCCAAAATCTTAAAATCTGAGGTTAATGACTCCAATATGACAACAAATCAACCTCGTTCTGGATATACTCTTCCTGTTTTTGCTTGTGCGGCGGCTGTGGCGGCTTTGCAATATTTACAAAATAGAAATCAGTCCATTCAACAGGTATCTATTGATTTAATTGAACCTGCGGAAATCGTGAATATTTCAATCGAACAAATCGCAATTTTAACAGAAGATTCTGCTTTAGCAATTACCCGTTCTGAACCGGGGGATAATTTAGATTTAACTCGAAATACTCCGATTTGGGCGATGGTGGAATGGCTAAAAAATGTGCCCACCCCTGGGACTAGGGGGGATCAACTTTCTGATGCTATTTATATTCAAGGAGGAGAAGGAATTGGCTATGATGAAAACACCGGAAAAACAGCAATTTATCGTTATGCTAAATTATTATTATTAGCGAATCTTGAGAAACTATTACAACCCAACGAACGGATTTTAATTACCTTTATTTTACCCGAAGGCAAACAATTAGCAACCCGAACCTCTAACGCTGCGTTTGGAATTGTTGAAGGATTATCTTTACTCGGAACAACAGGAATTTCTCAAGCTTTAACTGTTCCTGAACAATTGGAACAATATCAAACCCAATTACAAGAAAAAGCCCAAGAATTTGATTGTTTAGTCTTTTGTGTGGGTGAAAATGGATTAGACTTTGCTGAAAAAATAGGGATTTCACCCCAACAAATTATTAAAACAGCCAATTGGTTAGGGCCCATGTTAGTTTCAGCCGCCCTAGCCGGAGTTAACTCAATTTTATTGTTAGGTTATCATGGCAAATTAATCAAATTAGCCGGAGGAATTTTTCACACCCATCATTATCTTGCAGATGCCCGATTAGAAATTTTAACCGCCCATTGTGCAATTGTGGGACTACCTACCCCCGATCTACAACAAATTTTCTACAGTTCCACGGCTGAAGATGGTTTACAATACCTGCGGGAATTAGATGCAATAGCGGGAGAAAATTGGGTAGATCGGGTGTATGGAGCGATCGCAACAGCTATTGATCACCGATCCCAGGCTTATATTTATACCCAATGCGAAAAAAATGTCAAGGTAGCTTCCCTAATGTTCGACCGGAAGCGTAAAATTATCATTAAAAGTGAAATCGCTGATGCACTTTTAGAGCAAATTTGTTATCAGAAAAATGGGTTTTAAACCCCTAACTTCTAGTTAGGCTTTATATTAGGTTTTCAGTTCAAATCTAATTGTGCTACCATTTCCGGTAACAGGAAAGGTGAACAACCTGTCTAAAAACCTAGTCGCCTAACGGCAAAACGCTGAACCTTGACAATTGAATCTATAGGGTTCTACTGCACAGTTCTAGTTTCCCCCAGCAGTGGGTAAAAGATTCGTGGGAGCTAGACAACCAGTTTTTTGAAACAAATTTGTTTCAAGTCAAAAAGAACTCGCAGCAATGCGAATAGGATAGGGCATATCCGAATTTACGCTTGGGGAGAATCCCACCTCTGGTTAAAGCACTGCAAGGTACTTTGATTAAGTGGTTTCGTTGAACCTAGAATCCCCATGCCTTCAGGCTGGGGAGTGTCAATCTAATCAGAATCACTCTTGAAGGCTGTTGTCAAGATTTGTCCATCGTGACCCATAACTGCTAATTCAGGATTTCTAAACCTGTAATCACAACCTCCTCTATTATTCTCCGCAGTGGGATTAGAGGGGGTCTGAGTTTTATAATTGTTAACCTTTGAATTTTTATCCCTTACCCTAAACTCAATATGTCTCCCCAGACTCAAACGCCAACTCAAGACCAAAATACTGATACGACCGTTGAAAAATTGAACCGACAAATGGTTGTTATTCTCGATTTTGGTTCCCAATATTCCGAATTAATCGCCCGTCGCATTCGGGAAACTGAAGTTTATTCTGAAGTGATTTCCTATCGGACAACCGCCGAACAACTACAAGCACTGAACCCCAAAGGCATTATCCTCTCCGGTGGCCCTAATTCTGTTTATGATGAAGGAGCGCCAGAATGTGATCCCAAACTGTGGGAGTTGAACATTCCCATTTTAGGGGTTTGTTATGGAATGCAGTTAATGGTGAAACAGTTAGGCGGTGGCGTAGAACGGGCTAAACGGGCGGAATACGGTAAAGCATCCTTACAGATTGATGACCCCACCGACTTACTGACCAATGTAGAACAGGGCGCAACCATGTGGATGAGTCACGCCGACTCCTGTACTACATTACCCCCTGGATTTGAAATTTTAGCCCATACCGATAACACGCATTGCGCCGCTATTGCTAACCATGAGAGAAAATTGTATGGGGTACAATTCCATCCCGAAGTCGTTCATTCCATTGGCGGTCAAGCCTTAATTCGCAATTTTATTTATCATATTTGTCGCTGTCAACCGACTTGGACAATGGAAGCTTTTGTAGAAGAATCCATTCGAGAAATTCGCGCTAGAGTCGGTGATAAACGGGTTTTATTAGCACTTTCTGGTGGAGTTGATTCTTCAACCTTAGCATTTTTGCTACACCGTGCCATTGGTGATAATTTAACTTGTATGTTTATTGACCAAGGGTTTATGCGGAAATTGGAACCGGAACGATTAGTAAAATTATTTCATGAACAATTTCATATTCCGGTTCAATATGTTAATGCGCGGGAACGCTTCTTAAAACAACTAGAAGGGATTACTGACCCCGAAGAAAAACGTAAACTAATTGGTCGGGAATTTATTCGGGTTTTTGAAGAAGAATCTGTCCGTTTAGGCCCCTTCGATTATTTAGCCCAAGGAACATTATATCCTGATGTCATTGAGTCCGCAGATACTAATGTTGACCCGAAAAGTGGAGAACGAGTTGCGGTTAAAATTAAAAGCCATCATAATGTTGGGGGATTACCCAAGGATTTACGGTTTAAATTAGTAGAACCTCTGCGAAAACTATTTAAAGATGAAGTCAGAAAAGTAGGGCGTTCGATTGGTTTACCCGAAGAAATTGTCCGCCGCCATCCTTTTCCTGGCCCAGGTTTAGCGATTCGGATATTAGGAGAAGTCACGGCTGAAAAGTTAAATATTCTCCGAGATGCGGATTTAATTGTTCGGGAAGAAATCAATAAACAAGGAGTTTATCACGATTTTTGGCAAGCTTTTGCGGTGTTACTTCCGGTGCGAAGTGTGGGTGTAATGGGAGATCATCGCACTTATGCCTATCCCATTGTATTGCGATTTGTAAGTAGTGAAGATGGGATGACGGCTGATTGGTCACGGGTTTCTTATGATTTATTAGAATTAATTTCTAATCGGATTGTTAATGAAGTTTGCGGCGTGAATCGAGTGGTTTATGATATTACATCTAAACCCCCTGGAACGATTGAATGGGAATAGGATAAACCTGCCATAAACCATGTAGAGACGTGCCACGGCGCGTCTCTACAAGAGCATTTTTATTTAATCAGAGTTGATATGAAACAACAAGTTTGTCTAATTACAGGGGGAAGTTCTGGAATTGGTTTAATGACAGCATTAGAACTAGCAAAACAGGGAAATCATGTGTTTATTGCTTGTCGTTCTGAACTCAAATCTTATCAAGCGATTGATTATATTCAAACCCAAACTAATCAGGGAAAAGTCGAATTTTTACCCCTAGATTTAGCTTCTTTAGAGTCAATTCGTTCCTGTGTTGATTTATTTGATCAACGTCAACTCCCTTTGAATTTATTAATTAATAATGCCGGAATTTTTAATCAATCTGGAACCACAAAAGAAGGGTTTGAATTAATTTGGGGAACCAATTATTTAGGACATTTTTTACTGACTTATTTACTCTTAGATAAACTCAAAGCATCAGAAGCAAGTCAAATTTTATTTATAGCTTCTGATCTAGCTTTATGGTCAAAGAATCTAGCTTGGAAATTATGGATACAAAAAACCTCCTTTAACTTCCTCAAATTATATGCTGATTCTAAAGTTTGTTTATTGCTATTAATGCGGTATCTTCTGCAAAATGACTTAAATCAAACCTCCGTAAGAATTAATGCCTTGCATCCAGGTTTTGTTCAATCTAATATTAGTCTATCCCATCGTTTAAGCCGGGTTTTCCATATTGGAAATTCTCCTCAAACCATTAGTCGTAATATTATTAAATTTTTAACTAACCCCGAATATTGTTTGATTAATGGTCTATTTTTAAATAGAAATTTTCAACAGATCCCCTTAACTAATCTAGCACAAAATGATAATTTAGCTCAAGAATTATGGCAAAAAAGTTTATTCTGGACAGGATTATCTAACCCCATTTCCCAAACCCCAACTATCTATAATCAAGAGGATGGCATCTGGGGGCCCTATTCTTTAAATTTAACCGAAACCGAACTACAAGACATTCAAAAACATATTTTTACTACGGTTTTACCCCATTCTCCAATTCATGTATTTTATAATAGTTATCAATTTATAAAAAAAGGAGATTTTGGATCATTAATGTTACTTCTAATTCAATGGTATAAACGACAATTTAATATGGAAAGACACCTAGATTCCCCCGTAATTTTAGAACTATGTCAAAATCAATATTTACTAGAAAAAGCCAGGGAATATTTAGGAGAATCGCCCTTTCTTTGGCGTTCAGAATTATGGGCTAATTATCCCGCCAAGCAATTAATTCCCCTTTGGCATCAAGATCGATATCCTCAGTTATTAACAAAAACTGGTAAAACCCTTCATGTTTATATAGCTTTAACCGAAGTGAATGCCGGAAATGGATTTCAATATTTACCCGAAAAATATAACCCTTATTGTCCTGTAAAAATGAATGACCCCTTTAGTGGAAATCCTTTCTTTGACGTTAAAGAAGAAGTTGAAAAATATGCCTTACCTGTGAGTTTAAAACCCGGAGAATTTATCTTTTTTACCGATGATTTAATTCATCGTTCTATTTGTAATATTAGCGGTCAAGTTCGTTTGTCTTTAACGCTGCGTCTTGCCGAATCAACCGTAAAAGTCTGCGGAAGTTATAGTTCTCACCTGCAATCCCCGATTCTGTTTTTATAATCATTTTATCAAGTATAATATTTTATCCTAGTAGGGGCGAGGTCTCCTCGCCCTTTAGAAACTTAACAAATTAATTACAATGGACTACAAAACAGCCTATAATTTTTTAATTGATCAAGGCATGGCATTAGAAACACAAAAAAACCCCGATGCGTTTTTAATTCGTTTGAAACAAGGCCAACCCCCTATCCCTGGTCAAGTCACATCTATTTTATTATCATTAAAAATTGCTTATGATACCTTAAAAGATAATTCAAACTTTGAAAAAATTTTAGTATTTGCCTTACATCAATTAGTCATAGAAAGTCAGGAACAATTTGCCGATGGTCGTAACCGAGGTGTGGAATGGCCGCCCTTATTACAAGAAGATTTACAGCGTATTTCTCTAGCGGTTAAAAGTATTTTTTCCGGTCAATGGTTAGTTGAAAAATAAAACTGTGGTTGTTGACCGTTGAGGTGTTAAGCTGTTTTCTAAGGTTGAAATGGATAAACTTTGCCAATACAGCCACATTAAAACGACAATCCTAGTAGAATTGAACTATTAGCACTCAATGGTCAGGAGTCAACCATCCCATGTCGGAAGAATTAACCTCCTCCCTGTTTCCTGTGGAAACCACCCCACCAACTCCCCCCGTTTATGGGTTAGGATTTTTAGGCATTTTTAAAGCTTGGCCTGAATATAATCAAGGCAATCGCTTCTATAAATTAGGACGCTATGAATTTGCCTTTCAACGTTATGATCAAGCCGTTAATTATAAACCTAATTGGTATTCCGCCTGGTTACGACGGGGTAATAGTTTACGCAAATTAAAACAATATAAAGATGCCTTAGCTTCTTATGATCGGGCAATTAAAATTAAACCAGAAGATTATTGGGCTTGGACATTTCGAGGCATTGCTTTAGCCAAATTAGAACGATTTGAAGAAGCGGTTGCATCTTTTGATAAAGCCATTACAATTGAACCTGAAAATTTTGAAGCCTGGTATGAACGAGGTTTAGCATTAGAAACGTTATTACAATATAAAGCAGCATCGGCATCTTATAAACGGGCAATTGAAATTAAACCGAATGTTTCGGCGATTTGGTATCACCAAGGTAATGCCTTAATGAATGAAGAACGTTATACCGATGCGGTGGCATCTTATGATCGTTCAATTCAATTACAACCTGCAAATTATGAAGCCTGGTTTAATCGGGGTGAAATGTTGTTAAGTCAACAAAAATATGCCGATGCGATCGCCTCTTATGATCAAGCTATTCAACTGCAACCCAAAAGTTATCAAGCCTGGTTTAATCGAGGAATTGCCTTACAAAAAATCCGGCGATATGCAGAAGCAATTACCTCCTATGATACGGTAATTCAACTGCAACCGCAGGATTATGAAGTCTGGTTTTATAAAGGTATGGCGTTGTTAAATAGTCAACAACATCAAGCTGCTTTAAATTGTTTAAATCAAGCCTTGCAAATGAATCCAGATTTAGCCGCAATTTGGATTAGTCGCGCTCAAACTTTATTGGAATTAAAACAATATCAAGCCGCGATCGCCTCTTTTGATAAAGCCACTCAATTAAACTCTAATTTTCCCGAAGCTTGGTTAGGTCGAGGAAAATGTTTATGTGAGTTAGGACAATATCAAGAAGCAATTATCGCATACGATAATGCCTTGCAAATTCAACCGGATTTCATGGATGCTTGGAATTGTCGAGGAGAAACTTTAGAAAAAATAGATCGATTTGAAGAAGCCTTAATTGCCTATGATAAAGTGGTACAAATGACCACAGAAGATACAAATTTAGCCACAAAAGCCGGATTACAAAGAGGAGAAGCTTTAGAAAAATTAGAACGCTATGATGAGGCGATTATTGCTTATAAAAAAGTGATTAGAGTGCAACCCGATAATTTTGAAGCCTGGGTACATTTAGGGAAAACCTTAGAAGCGGTTCAAAAGTATTCAGAAGCAGCAGAAGCTTTTCATCAAGCGGTGAAAATTTGGCCGGATTCCTATGCGACTTGGTTCCAATGGGGATTTGCCTTAGAATCCGCCCAACGCTATCAAGATGCCTTAAGCGTTTATGATAAAATTATTCAAAGAAAACCCGATCATTATCAGGCTTGGATTCGTCGAGGCATGACCTTTGAACAGATGAATTGCTATCAAGATGCTAACCGTTCTTATGGTGTAGCATTGGAAATGCAACCTAATTCTGCCGAAGCAGTTATTCATCGAAATCGAGTCAATTTAAAGTTAAAAAATAGTCAGCAATAAGAGTTAAGTTAGGAACAGGTTAATCGAGACGTTTAGAAACCAGGTTTCTAACAGAAACCCGGTTTCTAGGAAGGTGCGATCGCTATTTTTCGTTAATTAACGTAACGTGAGTTCGACAAATTGAGAAAAATCCTTAGTCAAATATCCAGATTTCATAACAATCTTTTAAAGAATAAAACCATTCAGAAGAATAAATTAGAAAAACTTAACTAAATGGCAACAATTAGACCATCAGGTACAATACAGTTACCCCTGATCTATCTCAACTATGTCGATTAATCTCAACCAAGACGATACAGCGATGCGGGAGGTTTTGACCCAAGGGAAAGTGATTGCTCTTGTGGGATATTCCAATAAACCGGATCGGGCGAGTTATCAAGTCGGGCAATTTTTGCGAAACGTAGGTTATCGAGTTTATCCGGTTAATCCGGCTTTCACAGAAATTTATGGTCAAATTTGTTATCCGAATTTAACAGCAATTCCCGAAGCAATTGATATTGTAAATGTGTTTCGCCGTTCTGAATTTTTAGTTGAAATTGTAGAAGAAGCGATCGCAGTTCAGGCAAAAACCGTTTGGGCGCAAATTGGGATTTTTGATCAGCAAGCGACGGACATGGCTTTAACTGCCGGGTTGAATATTGCCATGAATTGTTGTATTAAAATAGAGTATAACCGCTTAAATATTTTAACTCATCCGTGACGCTTATGGATTCCGCTATCGAGGTCAAAGATTCCGCTTCAATTTCCCCCTTAAACCCTGTGGTAGAAACGCAGAACTTGGGGAAATTTTATCGCACGGGTTTTTGGATGAATCAAAAGATTGAATCCTTAAAAAACTGTACCTTAACCATTCATGCTGGGGAAACCTTTGGTTTATTAGGACAAAATGGAGCGGGGAAAACCACCTTATTAAAAACGTTATTAGGCATTGTGCGTCCCACTTCAGGATCAGGGTTATTATTAGGTAAACCCATTGGTGATCGCCTAGTTAAACAGCGAGTGGGATATTTACCCGAAAATCCCTATTTTTATGATCATCTCACGGGATGGGAATTTTTAGAATTTGCCGCCGGACTGTTTCAAATTCCAAAATCAATTCAACGTCAACGCATTCCCCAGTTATTAGATTTAGTCGGATTAGCAAAAACCGCCGCGATTAAAAAGCAAATGCGTCAATATTCTAAGGGAATGTTACAACGGGTGGGAATGGCGCAAGCGTTAATTAATGATCCTGAAGTAGTGTTTTTAGATGAACCGATGTCAGGACTAGATCCGATGGGACGGTATCAAATTCGGGAAATTATTCTGTCTTTAAAAGCACAGAATAAAACTGTTTTTTTTAATAGTCATGTTTTATCGGATGTGGAAAAAATTTGCGATCGCATTGCTATTTTAGCAGAAGGTGAATTAATTAGCATGGGTTCGTTGGATGATTTATTAGGAACAACTCAAACCTACGCCGTTAAAGGAAAAGGAGGGGATGTGAACATACTGCAAAATTGGATATCGGATTTAGAAATTGATCAAGATTATTGGGAAGGACATTTAAAAAGTGATCCAGAAGCATTTTTTATACTATTAAGAGAAATGAATGGTCAACTATTCAGTTTAAATTTATCTCGATTAACCTTAGAAGAATTCTTTATGCAGAAGTTAAAAGAAAGGGGAATTCATGCGAGTGGTTAAAGGTAAAGTTTCAACCTGATCATAAAATAAACTAGAGTAAATCAGTAATTATGACTGAAATCACTGCTAATTATGATGAAACCTGGAAAGAAGCAATAGGAGACTATTTCGAGTCATTCCTAACGTTTTTTTATCCAGAAATTCATCAACAAATTGACTGGACTAAACCCCCGATTTCTTTGGATAAAGAATTAGAGCAAATCACCGCCGCATGATCAAGGATTTTCCCAAAGAATGTTTATCTATAACTATCGAGCGTTTGACCTGTATCATAAACCTGTAATCAGTTTAGCTATCCTAGGAGATGAAAGCAAATCTTGGCGACCAAATTCCTATCAATATGGTTTAGGAGAGAGTGAAGTTAAAATTAAATTTAGCATTGTCAAACTCTTAGATTATCAATGGGAGGACTTAACCCAAAGTCACAATCTTTTTGCTATAGTAGTAATGGCACACTTAAAAACCAAAGCTACCACTAGCAATTTAACGGAAAGGGAGCAATGGAAATGGAATTTAACCCGGTTGTTTTACGAAAAAGGTTATAACCGCCAGGAAATCGCTGATTTATATAAAGTCATTGATTTAATGATGGCTTTACCGGAAGCATTACAATTCAGTTTTGAGGAAAAATTAACGCAATATCAGGAGGAAAGGACTATGCCTTTATTAACTAATATCGAAAGACGTGCTTTAGCAAGAGGGGCTAAAGAAAATTGCCAACAAAACATTATCAAAATTCTACAAAACAGATTTGATAATATTCCTGAACTTATGGTCAAAACCATCAATCAAATTGATGATATATCTTTACTAGAAAATTTACTTTTGCCCAGTATTAGCGTTAATTCTTTAGAGGAATTTCAACAGCTAATTAGCTCTAACTTAACTAATAGAAATTAATTCAACTAGCAATTTAACGGAAAGGGAGCAATGGAAATGGAATTTAACCCGGTTGTTTTACGACAAGGGTTATAATCGCCAAGACATTGCTGATTTATATAAAGTCATTGACTTAATGATGGCTTTACCCGAAGAATTACAATTCAGTTTTGAGGAAAAATTAACGCAGTATCAGGAGGAAAGGACTATGCCCTTATTAACTAATATCGAAAGACGCGCTTTAGCAAGAGGGGCTAAAGAAAATTCTCAACAAAACATTTTTGATTTACTCGAAATTCGCTTTGGGACTTTACCAGAAAGTTTAATTCAAACCCTCAAGCAAATTGATGATATGACAGTGTTAAAGCAACTACATTTACAAACAATAAGTGTTAATTCCCTAACGGAGTTTCAACAGCTAATTGACTCCAACTTAACTAATAGAAATTAAGTCAACAGTGGGACAGGCATCCTGCCTGTTTCTCCTGGGAGTAAAAATTAACGCAATATCAGGAGGAAAGGACTATGCCTTTATTAACTAATATTGAAAGACGCGCTTTAGCAAGAGGAGCTAAAGAAAATTCTCAACAAAACATTTTTGATTTACTCGAAATTCGCTTTGGGACTTTACCAGAAAGATTAATTCAAACCCTCAAGCAACTTGATGATATGACGGTATTAAAGCAACTCCATTTACAAACAATAAGCGTTAATTATTTAGAGGAATTTCAACAGCTAATTGACTCCAACTTAACTAATATAACATAATTGTATAACAGTCATCCTGCTTGTCCATCTGTAGCCTATTTCGGAATTTTTTTAAATATAATTTAATGGAGAAAACAAAATGAATGAACAATTACTACTCAATAAATGGCAAAAATTAAAATTAGAAGATCAAGAAAGGGTTTTAGCTTTTATAGATGCTATTGACCAAGAAAAGCCAGAAGAAAAATTATCTGAAACTACTGAACTTGTTTACCAACCTCAAACCGAATTAGGTAAAAAACTTTGGGAAATCAGACAAAAAATAATTAAAGATCCCAATACTAAATTATTAGATTTGGATGATATCGAAGCTGAGTTAGATGAAATTAGAAATAAAAATAGATGACAATTATTCTAACTTATTTAGATTCTGGAGTTTTAATTGCTGCTGCTAGGGGGACTGATATAGTATCCTTAAAAGCTACCTCAATTTTAGATAGTAAACAGCGACAATTTTGTTCTAGCTCTTTTGTCAGATTAGAAATTTTAACTAAAGCCAAATATCATAAACAGCAAGACGAAGTTAATTTCTATGAAACTTTTTTTGCTAGTTGTGCTATTTGGGCCAGTGATTTAGATACCATTGTCAATTTAGCAGAAGAATTAGCCACAAAATATGGATTAAATGCTTTAGATGCTTTACAAGTTGCTGCTGCTATTTCAGTCAATGCTGATGAATTTATTACTACAGAAAAGACAACTAAACCCTTACATCGAGTAACAGAAATAAAAGTTATTTTTCTTGCTAGTTAAACTCAGTCCAAAATCTAAAGGAGTGTTTTATGAACTTACAATTAGTTGATTCTCTTGCTAAAATTATTAATAATTTAACTCCAGAAGAAAGACAAATTTTACAAACAAAAATTATCCCTATTACTTTTTCAGAAGAAGTATTAACTTCATTAAAAGAAGAACCTTTTGTTGGGATGTGGTCTGATAGAAAAGACATGGAAAATAGCAGTAAATGGGTTAAAAATATTAGAGAGAAGGATTGGAGTTAAGTGATTATCGCTTTATCCCTGAAATCAATTTACTTCCTTATCCTTAACCTAATTATTGTTAATAATCATAAATTAATCAAACTCCTGATCAATTTTTATCTGATTTAATGCTAAGATTATGAAGTATCTCTGTGGAATTTTGAGAGATAGTAGAGATTCTTCGCTGTGCTCAGAATGACAGAAATAGCTATTTTTTGGCTAATTTTTTTGTCATTATTGTATAAATCCGCTAAAATTAATTGTAGGGTTTGTATAAAATTAAATAAAATCCCAGTACAATTTTATCCCTCTACGATAATGAAATGCTGCATTAACCCCCAATGTCCGAACCCAGACAACCCCGATAATACGGTTTACTGTCAAAGCTGCGGTGTCCCCATACCCGACTTGCTGCGGGGACGGTTTCGCATGATCAAACTGTTAGGACAAGGGGGGTTTGGTCGGACTTATTTAGCCGAAGATCGGGATAAACTGGATGAAAAATGTGTAGTTAAACAGTTTGTTCCCATGATACAAGGAACAGCAGGACTACAAAAAGCCTTAGAATTATTTGAACGAGAAGCAAAACAACTACAACAACTGGGACACCATTCGCAAATTCCGGCGTTATCAGCCTATTTCTCGGAAAATAATCAACTCTATTTAATTCAGCAATATATTGAAGGGGAAACTTTAGATAAAATTTTACAAAAACAAGGGGTTTGGACAGAACAGCAAGTTAAGGAATTATTAACCAGTTTGTTACCTGTTCTCAAATTTATTCACCAGCAAAAGGTGATTCACCGTGACCTCAAACCCGATAATATTATGCGTCGTCGGAATGGGGAATATGTGTTAATTGATTTTGGGGTAGCGAAAGATTTATCCGCAACGGTAATCTATACACAAATCGGAACCCGTGTTGGTTCTGATGGATATGCAAGTCGGGAACAAATGCAAGGGGGGGAAGCTTACCCCGCTAGTGATTTATATAGTTTAGGGGTGACTTGTTTTTATCTATTAACTAAAATTTCACCTCTGGAATTATGGTTAGATGACGGTTACAGTTGGACGACAAATTGGCAAAAATATATCAAGCAAAATCTTAGTCCAGAATTCAATAAAGTTCTTGATCAGCTATTAAAAAAAGATATTGGAGATCGTTATTCTTCTGCTGATCAAGTGTTGCAGGATTTACAAAGTTTCTCACCGCATATTTCCTGGCAAAACACTGCTTTGATTACCACGCTCACCGGACATTCACATATTGTCAGGTCTGTAGCCTTCAGCCTTGATAATCGGACGTTAGCCAGTGGGAGTTGTGACCAGACGATCAAATTGTGGGATGTTGATAGTCAACGACCAATTACCACTCTCACCGGACATTCAGATCGTGTCATCTCTGTAGCCTTCAGTCCCGATGGTCAGATGTTAGCCAGTGGGAGTTTGGACACAATCAAATTGTGGGATGTTGCGAGTCAACGGGAAATTGCCACGCTCACCGGACATTCACATATTGTCGTGTCTGTAGCGTTCAGTCCTGATGGTCTGATGTTAGCTAGTGGGAGTTGGGATAAGACGATTAAATTGTGGGATGTTCTGATTCAACGGGAAATTGCTACTCTCACCGGACATTCAGATCGTGTCATGTCTGTAGCCTTCAGTCCCGATGGTCGGACGTTAGCCAGTGGGAGTAAGGATAAGACGATTAAATTGTGGGATGTTGCGAGTCAACGGGAAATTGCCACTCTCACCGGACATTCATATTCTGTCTGGTCTGTAGCGTTCAGTCCCGATGGTCGGACGTTAGCCAGTGGGAGTTGGGACAAGACGATTAAATTGTGGGATGTGCCGAGTCAACGGGAAATAGCCACTCTCATCGGACATTCATATTCTGTCTGGTCTGTAGTCTTCAGCCTTGATGGTCGGACGTTAGCGAGTGGGAGTAGGGACGAGACGATTAAATTGTGGGATGTGCCGAGTCAACGGGAAATAGCCACTCTCACCGGACATTCACAGGTGGTCTGCTCTGTAGCCTTCAGTCCTAATGGCTGGATGTTAGCCAGTGGGGGTGAAGACAATACGATCAAATTGTGGCAACCCCAATATGTTAGTCCATCACCTTATATTTCTTGGCAAAACGCTGCTCTGAGTACCACGCTCACCGGACATTCACATATTGTCATATCTGTAGCCTTCAGTCCCGATGGTCGGACGTTAGCCAGTGGGAGTCCTGACCAGACGATTAAATTGTGGGATGTGCCGAGTCAACGGGAAATTGCCATTCTCACCGGACATTCAAATGGTGTCTTGTCTGTAGCTTTCAGTCCCGATGGTCGGACGTTAGCCAGTGGGAGTTTGGACACAATCAAATTGTGGGATGTGCCGAGTCAACGGGAAATTGCCATTCTCACCGGACATTCAAATGGTGTCTTGTCTGTAGCTTTCAGTCCCGATGGTCGGACGTTAGCCAGTGGGAATGGGGACAAGACGATTAAATTGTGGGATGTTTCGAGTCAACAACAAATTGCCACTCTCACCGGACATTCAGATCATGTCTGGTCTGTAGCGTTCAGTCCCGATGGTCGGACGTTAGCTAGTGGGAGTTTTGACGACACGATTAAATTGTGGGATGTGCCGAGTCAACGGGAAATTGCTACTCTCACCGGACATTCAGATCATGTCTGCTCTGTAGCCATAAGTCCCGATGGTCGGACGTTAGCCAGTGGGAGTAAGGACAAGACGATTAAATTGTGGGATGTGCCGAGTCAACGGGAAATTGCCACTCTCACCGGACATTCAGATGTTGTCTTTTCTGTAGCCATAAGTCCCGATGGTCGGACATTAGCCAGTGGGAGTAGCAAGAGGACGATCAAATTGTGGGATGTGCCGAGTCAACGACAAATTGCCACTCTCACCGGACATTTACATATTGTCGTGTCTGTAGCGTTCAGTCCCGATGGTCGGACGTTAGCCAGTGGGAGTTATGACAACACGATTAAATTGTGGCGAGCACGGTAGGGGCGGGTTCGAGTAGCAGAAACCGGGTTTCTCAAGATATCTTGATTTGTTGCAATTAATTTAATTAGAAACCCGGTTTCTTTGGGTATTGCGATCGCATTTGGGGCGGGTTTAGCATTCGGGGCGGGTTTAGCAAGATTTATACTAATTAACAGAAATTGTCTCGAACCCGCCCCTACAATTGGGGGATTTGATAATATAGGAAAGTGCGATCGCTTGTTTCTAAATCAACCCATGACAATCACCCTAATGATCTTAATATAACCCAAACCGTAGGGGCGGGTTCCCGTTAATCTTGGTTAATTAGCAGAAATCTAAATAAACCCGCCCCTGGCCTATCAACAGTTCTCAGAAACCCGGTTTCTTAGGTATTTGCGATCGCATTTGGGGCGGGTTTAGCTCTCCTAAATCGCAACCGCCACGATCGCATCCGACGCTTCAGGACTATCTTTCTCCGAAGGAGGAACAACTTGCCAGAACTTCGGTAAATACTCCGACCAGTTCGCCAGAATGGTTTTAGCCTTCTCGCTGACCGTGTGTTCGGCGTGTTGTTGAATTAACGACCGTAACTGTTGTTCCCCAGCAGGTGTAGATACCCGTTGAATTTTAACAATTTCCGGGTTAATCATTTCAGGGAAGTCCCCATCTTCATCGAGGAAATAGCCTAAACCTCCAGTTTGTCCGGCGCCCACATTCCGCCCCACCTTACCGAGAACCACAACCACACCCCCCGTCATATATTCGCAACAGTGGTCGCCAGCACCCTCAATAACGGCTTTACCCAAAGAATTCCGTACCGCGAAACGTTCTCCGGCTTTTCCGTAGGCGTATAACGTTCCTCCCGTCGCCCCATATAAACAGGTATTCCCGATAATCACATTCTCCGAGGGGTCGTAGGTAACAGCAGCAGGCGGTTTAATAATAATCTCTCCCCCGTGCATCCCCTTCCCAACATAATCATTCGCTTCCCCCGTCAGAGTTAACTTGATTCCGGGGAGGTTAAAGGCGCCAAAACTCTGACCTGCTGCACCTGTAAAGTCAAGGTTAATTTGGCCAGCAAAGCCACTATTTCCGTATATAGAGGCGATTTTCCCGGCAATGCGTGTCCCCACCGTCCGGTCAGTATTAACGATCCGCAGGGTTTTCGTTACCGTCCCCTGGTTTTGAATAGCCGAGGCAATTTCCGCATCTTCTAATAAGACATCATCCAACACCGGGCCGTTACTATGGATGGGTTCATGGTTTAACCAGTTGCGATCGCTTGTTACAGGCGCTTGGGTAAATACATCTAAATTCAGGTGTTGGGTCTTAGCAACATTCACCCCATCCCGACGTTTTAGCAGGTCAGACCGTCCAACTAAATCGACTAATTTGCGATATCCCAACCGGGCTAAAATATGACGCACTTCTTCAGCTACAAAATAGAAGAAATTGACCACATGACCCGGAGTTCCGGGGAAACGTTCTCGCAAACGTTCTTGTTGAGATGTCACCCCCACCGGACAGTTATTCGTATGGCAAATACGAGCCATAATACAGCCTTCTGCAATCATAGCAATAGTTCCGAAGCCGAATTCCTCAGCCCCCATTAACGCCCCGATCACGACATCCCATCCGGTTTTGAAACCACCATCCACCCGCAAACGCACCCGGTCGCGGAGTTTATTCCCCATCAACACCCGATGGACTTCCGTTAACCCCAATTCCCAAGGACTTCCGGCGTGTTTAATAGAAGTTAGGGGAGAGGCGCCAGTTCCACCGTCATGACCAGAAATTTGGATATAATCGGCGTTAGCTTTAGCAACTCCGGCGGCAATAGTTCCAATTCCGACTTCTGCGACTAATTTGACCGAAACTGTCGCGTTTGGGTTAATTTGGTGCAGGTCAAAGATTAATTGGGCTAAGTCTTCAATGGAATAAATATCATGGTGAGGAGGAGGGGAAATTAAGGTGACGCCGGGTTTCGACCGTCGCAACATAGCAATATATTCGCTAACTTTCTTCCCGGGAAGTTGTCCTCCTTCCCCTGGTTTCGCCCCTTGAGCGACTTTAATTTCAATGGACTGGGCGCTCATCAAATATTCGGGCGTGACTCCAAACCGTCCCGATGCAACTTGTTTAATTGCTGAACTAGCACTATCTCCGTTTTGGAGTCCTTTTAAGTAGGGACGTCCGGCCGAAATCCCATTTTCATCGACATCGTTAAAAATCTTGAGGCGAGCGGGATCTTCTCCTCCTTCGCCGGAGTTGGATTTTCCGCCTAAACGGTTCATGGCGATCGCTAAAACTTCATGGGCTTCGGGAGATAGGGCCCCCAGGGACATCCCCCCGGTACAGAAGCGTTTAACAATTTCTTCGACGGACTCAACTTCTTCTAAGGGGATAGAATTGCGATCGCTATTAAAATCCAACAAATCCCGCAAAGCTGTTACGGGGCGGTTTTCCATGTATTGACGATACAGTTCGTACAGGTCGAACCCTTTACCCCCCCCTGGCCCCCCGTGTACGGGGGGTTGGGTAGAACGTACTGCTTGGTGTAGCAATTTCGTCATATTGGGGTTATTTAAGTGATATTCACCCCGTTTCATGGCGTTGACAAATCCAAAGTTTTCTAACTTTTTCCCTTCTACTGGGAATGCTTTGGCATGGAATTGATACACCTCTTGGCTTAACTCAGAAATTGTCAAACCGCCAACCCGTGACACCGTACCTCGAAAACCCACTTCTAGTAAATCTTCTCCGATCCCAATCGCCTCAAAGATTTGCGCTCCTTGATAGGAAGATAACAGAGAAATTCCCATCTTCGATAAAATCTTCAGTAACCCATCTTCTACCGCTTTCCGATAGTTATTTTGGGCATCTGGCATCGACATCGGGGGGATTTTGCCCGCCTCCAGATTATTCTGAATCAGAGGACTAGACCACCAATGGCGCACGGTTTCCAAAGCCGTATAGGGACAAATAGCCGAAGCCCCATAACCCACCAAACAGGCAAAATGATGGGTACTCCAACATTGGGCCGTTTCCACCACGAGGGAGGCATTTAAGCGTTTTCCGATTTTAATTAAATAATGGTGAACAGCCCCTACAGCCAACAACGGCGGAATATAGGTCTGTTCGGCCGTTAACCCCTGATCGGACAGAATAATGATTTCGCAGCCCTGATCGACGGCTGCGGCTGCTTTTTCACAAAGTTGGGTCAGGGCGATCGCCGCACCATTTGGCCCATCTTCCCAACTATAAAGAGTTGAGAGAGTGATACTGGGAAAATTCGACTGACGCAACGCTTCCAATTCCGCCTCATTCAGCAGTGGAGAGTCAATTTTAAACAGTCGGGCATCTTCGGGTTTCAGGTCTAACAAATTTCCCCGTTTCCCTAACCGCATACACAACGACATCACAATTCGTTCCCGCAACGGGTCAATCGGAGGGTTTGTTACCTGAGCAAAACGTTGTTTAAAGTAGTCATATAACAAATGAGGTTTATCGGAAAGCACCGCCAAGGGAATATCATCTCCCATACAGAATGTGGCTTCCTTAGCGGTACTCGCCATATCCGCAATTTGGATATCTAAATCTTCCGCCCCATAACCAAAGGCGGTTTGCTGTTGTAGGAGGTCGTTGGGTGCTAATTGTTTTTCGCTGACAAAGGGTTGGGGTTCGAGGTCTTTACGATATTGTTGTAACCATTCCCGATAAGGATGTTCATGGGCGACCCGTTGTTTGATATCCCAATTTTTGAGAATTTCGTGGGTGCTCAAATCTACCGCAATCATTTGTCCTGGCCCTAAACGGCCTTTTTCCAGAATTTGGTCTTCGGGAATATCCACGACCCCGGCTTCGGAGGAAACCATGATCACGCCATCTTTGGTGATACAATATCGGGCTGGACGGAGGCCATTACGATCTAAACAAGCCCCAATTTGTTTACCGTCGCTAAATACTAATAATGCTGGGCCGTCCCAAGATTCTTGGATGCCACTATAATATTCATAAAAATCGGTAATTTCTGGCAAATCCTTGAGATTAGGCTGATTTTTATAGGCTTCGGGAACCATAATCATTAACGCTTCCAAGGGACAGCGCCCGGTTCTCACCAGCAACTCCATGACATTATCTAAATTAGCCGAGTCGCTATTATCAGCATCCACAAAGGGAATTAGGGTTTTTAGGCGCTCGCTCCAAACGGGATGGGACAAAACGCCTTCTCGCGCCCGCATCCAGTTAATATTACCCAATAGCGTATTAATTTCGCCATTATGCCCTAACAGTCGCATCGGTTGAGCCAATGGCCAGCGCGGCATGGTATTGGTACTGAAGCGTCGATGATAAACCGCGAAATTGCTTTTATAGGTTGGGTTAATTAAATCTAAATAAAATTCTCCTAAGATCGCCGAGCGCACCATGCCTTTATAGACAATAGTACGGCAAGAAAACGAGCAAATATAAACATTTTCACCCCAGATTAACCCATCTTCTTTTAACGCTACCCCAGAAGAACGTCGGGCTAAAAATAGTTGTCTGTCTAAATCATCCCCAATATTGCCCTTAATAGAATAAACAATAATTTGTTCAATACGAGGTTGATTTTCTCTGGCTTGTTCTCCCAAAACTTCCGGTTTAACCGGGACTTCCCGCCAACCCACGACAACTAATTCTTCTTGTTTAAGGTCAGTTTCAATAATTTGACGTGCTTTAACCGCTAAATCACTATCTTGGGGTAAAAATACCATCCCTACCCCAAATTTACATTCCGGTTCTTGCAGAATATCAATATTTCGTTCAGTAAACCAAGGTGCTAACAATTCCCAAGGAATAGCGGTCATGATTCCCGCCCCATCCCCAGAGTCCTGATCCGCGCTACAGCCGCCCCGATGTTCTAAGCAAGTTAAAGCAGGTAACGCTTTTTGAATAATAGAATGACTCGCGCCCCCGGATGGGTTAGCAATAAAACCGACCCCGCAAGCATCTCTTTCTTCAACTAACCAGCGTTGACCGCCATAAGGGTAGCCCATACTCCCTGACATAAGCTCCTGTTGATTCTGTTGTTGTTGGTTGTAATTGACTCTCGTGTTATCCATGTCTTGATTTTATCGAGTGAGGGTAGATGTGTACAGACGTGCCATGGCACGTCTCTACAGAAAAAGCGTGCAGCGCGGGGTGAATGGATGGGGCAGGTTAACAATCATACAATACCGGGCGGGAAAACCCCGCCCCTACTGCGTTTTTCCAGAAATTCTATGTAACAAGCAAGCGTTACGTTCTTTACATTAAGAATTAAATTGTTGCCAAAATTTACATTATGGCGGAAAAACCCCATCCTTACTAGGATACACTGAATTGGATCATACTCTGAAACAATTAAAATTTGTTGTCTGTTGTCTATTGTCTGTTATCTGTTGACGGTTGACGGTTGGGTTCTTTTATATCTTTCTTAATGAACTAGAAACCGGGTTTCTGCAATCATCTTGATTAAACAACGGAAGATTTGTACAGAAACCCAGTTTATACCCGCCCATACAAATCCGTCTAAATCCGTGATCTCTGTTTACATTTTAGTCAAAATATGATTGATATTAATCTAAGTCTAAAGAAAAAAAATATTATTCTATTATTAAGTGTAATAGGGTTAAGCCTTTTCCCCGTTGCTACCTCAGCTTTGCCTAAATCAAACTATTCACCACAACAAGGAAACAGTATTGAATTAAATGGTCATTTAATTAATATTCCTTGGCAAATTGACCCATCCAACAGAAACTCAGCATTTTCTGTAAAAATGAGTGATATTGGATTAATGCAGAATCTGGGAATTAATCTACTCGATACTAATAATAGTTCTCAACAACCGATGCAATGGTTTTCTGATTCTGTTATTTTATCTGCTCAATATATTAATCCCTATCGCTATTTAGATTTATCTAATTTTCCGGCTAGTTCTCAATGGGAAATTCAACCGAATGGAGCGACTTTAAAAATTACAGTCCCTCCATCAACAATTCAATCTATCCGTCTTGAACCCCAATCTTTAGAAAGCAATTCACCTCAAATAGAATCTACATTTTTACCTCAAAAAATTATTATTGAACTCGATAAACCCACTTTTTGGCAACAACCAACTCCTGATATTAAAAAGCGATCGCCCTCTAATTCTCCTCAACCTTCATCGCCACCATTAACCGATGATCCCACTACTCGAAATCAACCTAAACCTTCTCAACCTTCTCCCCCAATTTTACAAGATTGGAGTCTAATTTTAGAAGCTGATGCTGATCCCAAACTTTTATCAAATAACGATTCAAAGATAAAATTACAATCCCAAAATCATCAAACTCAGATTCGGTTTAGTGTTCCTCCCGGTTGGCGACCTGTTGTAACAACATTAGACTCTCCCTATCGTTTAATCATTGATATTAAACCCGATTTTTTAGAGTCTAAAAATATTTTATGGCAACCTGGACTTAGGTGGAGACAAGAGTATATTGAAATCCCCAAAACCGAGATATCTTTAGGATCTTTACTGAATCGAATTTTAAAGAATCCAGTAACAACTGTTGAACGGTTTCCGGTGTATTGGTTAGAAGTTGACTTAAATCAACCTACAATCAGCTTAACCCCTATTTTAAGTAATACCAATTCTCGCCAAGGAACTTTACCCTTATTAGATATAGCACAGAAAGCACAAGTTTTAGCAGCAATTAATGGCGGTTTTTTTAATCGTAATAATCAATTACCATTAGGAGCAATTCGATTAAATAATAACTGGTTATCTAGCCCGATTTTAAATCGAGGGGCGATCGCTTGGGGACAGAGTAAACCTATAATTATGAATCGTTTAATATTAAAGGAAACCATAACAACAGATTCCGGTAAAACCTTACCCATCCAATATCTCAATAGCGGTTATGCTGAAACAGGAATTTCCCGTTATACTTCTGATTGGGGAACAACTTATACCCCGATTAATAATCAAGAAAAAATTATTGTTGTTGAAAATAACCAAATCACCCGTCACATTGAAACCCTAAAATCAGGATCACCTACAATTGCTATTCCGGTTCAAGGTTATTTATTAGTTATCAGAAGTCGTCCTGAATTATTAAACTTATTACCCATTGGAACTCGTTTACAATTACAGAGTCAAACCGAACCCCCGGATTTTCAAAATTATCCTAATATTTTAGGAGCAGGGCCGTTATTAATTCAAAATCGTCAAATTGTTTTAGATGCTGCACTCGAACGATTTAATCCAGCCTTTCAACAACAAAAAGCCATTCGCAGTGCTATAGCAATTACCAATAATAATACTTTATTAATCGTTGCTGTTCATAACCGTCCCAATGGTTCTGGCCCCAGTTTAGCAGAACTCGCTCAAATTCTGCAAAAATTAGAAGCAGTTACCGCCTTAAATTTAGACGGAGGAAGTTCCACCAGTCTCTATTTAGGAGGATACTATTTAGACCGTCCTTTCCCCACAGCCGCACCTGTTCATAATGGCTTAGGAATTGCCATAAAAGTTGATAGTTAACCGTTAACAACATTCAACCCCTACTTAATATTTTGTAAAGATTTGATCAGATACAGCTTAAAGAAGACTATGATGGACGATAGCAAGCAAGGTGCATTTGCTAAGATAGTTATGGGGAGTAGTATTCTTGAGAACGTAAAAGAGCCGTCCAAGAGTTAATTAATGCGACCCCAGATTTTAATTAGGTAAAATCTTTGATACGGGAATAAGATTATGGTAGCAGTCCAAGAAATTGTTGAAAATTCTACACCCTCCACTGAAAATATCCCCAATGTAGGTAATACTACAACTGAATTAAGACCTTGGGGTTCATTTACGACACTGGAAGAAGGGCCAGGATATAAAATTAAGCGCATTGAAGTCAAACCCGGTCATCGCCTAAGTTTACAAATGCACCATCATCGCAGTGAACACTGGATTGTTGTTGCCGGAACTGCTAGGGTTGTGTGTGGGGATTGTGAAGAAATTTTATTCTCGAACCAGTCCACTTATGTTCCTCAATGCACATCTCACCGCTTGGAAAATCCGGGTGTCATTCCTTTGGTTTTAATTGAAGTCCAGAACGGGGAATATTTGGGAGAGGATGATATCATCAGGTTCCAAGATGACTATTCTCGTAGCCCTGCTTAAAGATCACCAGAAACCCAACTTTCCGGTAATCTGAAAATAGATTAACGTTTTTGCAAGTAGGTGTTCCATGATTTCTCTGAGTCCAGCAGCCACTCGTGAGGTTCTGCGCCTCAAGTCCAAACAAAATAATCCTCATCTGCACTTTCGTCTTGGGGTGCAAAAGGGAGGCTGCTGTGACTGGTCTTATACAATGGGATTTGAAGAAACACACCAGTCGAGGGATGTAGTTTATCAGTCTGATCAGATTAAAATTGTTGTTGAGCCGGAAAATTTAAAGTACCTAGAAAACTTAACTATTGACTATTCTGAAGATTTAATGGGAGGTGGGTTTCGCTTCCAAAACCCCAACGCCTCTCAAAGTTGTAGTTGTAGCTATTCTTTTGTTGCTCAAGCCTAGACAGTGATCTCTTTATTCTTTTCATTCCCCATTCCCCATTCCCCATTCCCCATTCCCCCGTTCGTAATTCGTAATTCGTAATTCCCTGTTCCCTGTTCCCTGTTCCCTGTTCCCTGTTCCCTACTATAGAAAGTTTGCCAAAAGTGCCTGGATGGGTTATTATGATCTTTTGGGTGTCAACATCTGACCATACTTTTGAAAGAAAGTCCCGTCCCCAGGTAGGGGAGGGATATTTCAGTGGAGATACCTTAAAACTTCAAATTGCCGAATTATTTCAGTATGTCGTAACTCATGCCCACTATCCAGCAACTAATTCGTTCTGCACGGGAACAGACTCAGAAGAAAACAAAATCGCCCGCCCTTAAGAGTTGCCCTCAACGGCGGGGAGTCTGCACACGGGTTTATACAACCACCCCCAAAAAACCTAATTCCGCGCTGCGTAAGGTGGCAAGGGTGCGGCTAACCTCTGGCTATGAAGTGACAGCATATATTCCGGGTATTGGTCACAACTTGCAAGAACACTCCGTAGTAATGATTCGAGGCGGTCGGGTGAAAGATTTGCCTGGAGTTCGATATCACATTATTCGGGGAACATTAGACACGGCGGGAGTCAAAGATCGTCGTCAGGGACGCTCGAAGTATGGCGCCAAGCGTCCTAAATAAGAACTTTGAATCACGGTCAAGTTGAAAGTTGGGCTGGTGTTGTTAGCTCAAGGCTAACAGCCGTTAGCTTCTGATGACTTGTACTAATCGCTGAAAATCTAAAATCATCTATTGTGTTGAGGAAGATACAATATGTCTCGTCGCAGAGTTGTGCAGAAGCGTCCGATCCCTGCTGATCCGGTCTATAACAGTCGCTTAGTTAGCATGATGGTACGTCGCATCATGAAACATGGAAAGAAATCCATCGCCTACCGGATCATTTATCAAGCGCTGAAAACAATCGAAGAAAGAACGGGTTCAGAACCTCTTGAGGTCTTTGAAAAAGCCGTTCGCAATGCTACCCCCCTGGTGGAAGTGAAAGCACGACGGGTTGGCGGTGCAACCTATCAAGTTCCGATGGAAGTCCGCTCAGAAAGAGGAACGGCTTTAGCCCTACGTTGGTTAATTCAATATGCTAGAGCTAGAACCGGACGTTCCATGGCTATACGATTAGCCAATGAACTGATGGATGCTGCCAACGAAAGCGGAAGTGCAGTTCGCAAACGGGAAGAAACCCACCGAATGGCAGAAGCTAATAAAGCCTTTGCTCATTATCGGTACTAAAAATTGGGGATAGCACTGATATCCGTAAACGTATAAAATCTTAATAAAGGTTTAAAAAGGAGGTAGCTGTGGCACGTACCGTCCCGCTTGAGAGAGTACGGAATATTGGTATTGCAGCCCATATCGATGCGGGCAAGACAACCACAACAGAGCGGATTTTATTCTACTCTGGCATGGTTCATAAAATGGGCGAAGTCCATGAAGGAACCGCAGTAACCGACTGGATGGCTCAAGAGCGGGAGCGTGGAATTACCATCACGGCTGCCGCGATTACTACCAGTTGGAAAGATCATAAGATCAATATCATTGACACTCCCGGTCACGTTGACTTCACCATTGAAGTTGAACGCTCCATGCGGGTATTAGACGGTGTGATTGCTGTCTTTTGTTCAGTCGGTGGTGTGCAACCCCAATCTGAAACCGTTTGGAGACAAGCCGATCGCTATAAAGTTCCTCGGATCGTCTTTGTGAACAAGATGGATCGCACGGGCGCGAATTTCTTCAAAGTTTATGAACAAATCCGCGATCGCTTAAGAGCGAATGCAGTTCCGATCCAGATCCCGATAGGGAGTGAAGACAACCTCCAAGGATTAGTGGATTTGGTGGAGATGAAAGCTTATGTCTACACCAACGACAAAGGAACGGATATCGAAATCACGGATGATATTCCTGAAGCGGTCAGAGAGAGTGCTGAAGAATACCGCGTGAAACTGGTGGAGTCCGTTGCTGAAACCGATGATCGCCTGATGGAGAAGTACCTCGAAGGAGAAGAACTAACCAACGAAGAAATTCGGACTCAGTTACGCAAAGGTACAGTTGCTGGGACGATCGTTCCCTTACTGTGTGGTTCTGCCTTCAAAAACAAAGGGGTACAACAACTGTTAGATGCGGTGGTTGACTATCTCCCGGCTCCGGGGGAAGTGCCTCCGATTCAGGGAACCTTACCCAATGGTGAAATTGACGTCCGTTATGCTGATGATAATGCCCCCTTATCGGCTCTAGCCTTTAAGATCATGGCTGATCCCTACGGCCGTTTGACCTTTGTTCGGGTCTATTCCGGGGTTCTGCAAAAGGGGAGCTATGTTTTAAACTCCTCGAAAGATAAGAAAGAACGGATTTCCCGTTTGATCGTTCTCAAAGCTGATGATCGGATTGAAGTGGATGAACTTCGGGCCGGAGACTTAGGGGCGGCGTTGGGTTTGAAAGATACCCTCACCGGTGATACCCTCTGTGATGACGCGAACCCGATTATTTTGGAATCTCTGTTTATCCCTGAACCTGTGATTTCCGTGGCGGTGGAACCCAAAACGAAACAGGATATGGAAAAACTTTCCAAAGCCCTGCAATCTTTGTCAGAGGAAGATCCCACCTTCCGGGTTTCCGTTGATTCTGAGACGAATCAAACGGTGATTGCGGGGATGGGTGAACTCCACTTAGAAATTCTGGTTGACCGGATGCTGCGGGAGTTCAAAGTGGAAGCTAACGTGGGTGCACCCCAGGTAGCTTATCGAGAAACCATCCGCGAATCGGTTAAAGCCGAAGGCAAGTTCATCCGTCAAAGCGGTGGTAAAGGCCAATACGGTCACGTTGTGATTACTCTCGAACCCGGTGAACCGGGTAGCGGGTTTGAATTTGTTTCCAAAATCGTCGGCGGAACTGTACCCAAAGAGTACATCAACCCGGCGGAACAAGGGATGAAAGAAGCCTGCGAAACAGGTGTGGTTGCGGGTTATCCTCTGATTGACTTGAAAGCAACTCTGGTGGATGGCTCTTACCACGATGTAGACTCCTCAGAAATGGCTTTCAAGATCGCTGGTTCTATGGCGTTGAAAGCAGCGGCTAATAAGGCTAAACCCGTCTTGTTAGAGCCCATGATGAAGGTTGAGGTAGAAGTACCAGAAGACTTTATTGGTAACGTGATTGGAGACCTCAACTCTCGCCGAGGCCAAATCGAGGGTCAAGGAACCGAACAAGGTCTTGCCAAAGTTACCGCTAAGGTTCCTTTAGCAGAAATGTTTGGTTATGCAACCGACATTCGCTCCAAAACCCAAGGTCGAGGCATTTTCACAATGGAGTTCAGTCACTATGAGGAAGTTCCTCGTAGCGTTGCTGAAGCTATTGTTGCTAAGAACAAAGGCAACTAAATCAACAATCGCGGGTTGTCAGGTTTTGGCTCCCTCAAATTAAAGGGGGTGGTTAACAGCCAATCGCCAACACCTGATACCTGTCTTCTTCCCTCAACTATTTTTCTTGAAAACTTTCAATTTTTAACTCAAAATGGCACGCGCAAAATTTGAACGGAACAAACCCCACGTTAACATCGGTACCATTGGTCACGTTGACCACGGTAAAACTACTTTAACGGCTGCAATTACCATGACTTTGGCGGCTCTGGGCCAAGCCACCGCTAAAAAATATGATGAAATTGATGCAGCACCCGAAGAAAAAGCACGGGGGATCACAATCAATACGGCTCACGTTGAGTATGAAACCGAAGCCCGTCACTATGCTCACGTTGATTGTCCCGGTCACGCTGACTATGTGAAAAACATGATCACTGGTGCTGCCCAGATGGACGGTGCGATTTTAGTGGTGTCTGCTGCGGATGGCCCCATGCCTCAAACCCGTGAACACATCCTCTTGGCCAAACAAGTTGGGGTTCCCAATATTGTTGTCTTCCTGAACAAAGAAGACATGGTGGATGATGCGGAACTGTTAGAACTGGTGGAACTGGAAGTGCGGGAACTGTTAAGCTCCTACGACTTCGATGGTGACAATATCCCCATTGTGGCTGGATCTGCTAAAGAAGCCCTGGATGCAATGGTAAAAGATCCCAAAACCAAAAAAGGTACAAATGACTGGGTTGATAAAATCTACAAGCTGATGGAAGAAGTGGATTCCTATATCCCCACTCCTGAGCGTGATATTGACAAACCTTTCCTGATGGCCGTTGAAGATGTCTTCTCCATTACCGGACGGGGTACAGTGGCCACTGGTCGGATTGAACGGGGTAAAGTCAAAGTCGGTGACACCGTTCAGCTGGTTGGAATTAAAGACACTCGTTCTACCACCGTCACGGGGATAGAAATGTTCAAGAAGAGTCTGGATGAAGGGATGGCAGGGGACAACGCAGGTCTGCTGCTGCGGGGGATTCAAAAAGAGGATATTGAACGGGGAATGGTGATTGCCAAACCCGGTTCGATCACTCCTCACACCGAGTTTGAATCAGAAGTCTATGTCTTGAAGGCAGAAGAAGGTGGTCGTAAAACTCCGTTCTTCCCTGGTTATCGTCCTCAGTTCTATGTACGGACAACAGATGTTACCGGAAGCATTAAAACATTTACCTCAGATGAAGGTAAAGAGGCGGAAATGGTCATGCCAGGAGACCGGATTAAAATGACCGTGGAACTGATCAACCCGATCGCGATTGAACAAGGGATGCGCTTTGCTATCCGCGAAGGTGGCCGTACCGTTGGAGCGGGTGTTGTGTCCAAAATTATTAAGTAAGCTCCAGAATTAAATCTTCAATGTTGATGGTAAGGTTGCGGAAAAGTGGAGCAGTTTGATTCCCTCTTCTGCACCTTCTGTCTGTGAAGATGCACTGATTAATCAATAATCAGATCCGTTATCCTGAACCTAGACAACTGAACACAAAATGGCTACTATTCAACAGCAAAAAATTCGGATTCGTCTCAAAGCGTTTGATCGCCGTTTACTCGATACCTCCTGCGAGAAGATTGTAGATACGGCTAATCGTACTAGCGCTACTGCTATTGGGCCGATTCCTTTACCCACAAAACGCCGGATTTACTGCTTATTGCGTTCTCCCCACGTCGATAAAGATTCACGGGAACACTTCGAGACTCGTACCCATCGTCGGATTATCGATATTTATCAGCCTTCTTCTAAAACCATTGATGCTTTGATGAAATTGGATTTACCTGCTGGAGTTGATATTGAAGTAAAACTCTAAGCTCCAACGGTTGATGGATTTCACCCATCTTCTTGAAATGTTCTAAACCTACTCAACCTAACCTTTCAATACGGGTTTTGAGTGGGTTTTTTGATATTCAGAAATTGATAGCGAAGATCTGTTATAATCCCGGCACAAGCAATAGTATTACTGTACTAGATTTGTTTCGTTATCCGTCGTTGTGAATAGGTTTTATTTAACGGACAATGGCATCATATTCCTCAATTGCGGTTCGAGAACTTCCTCTATTTCCTCTACCGGAAGTGGTTCTATTTCCGGGTAGACCCCTGCCCCTGCATATTTTTGAGTTTCGCTATCGGATTATGATGAATACTATCCTGAATACGGATCGCCGTTTTGGGGTATTGATGTTTGATCCGAATCAAGGCCAAGTAGCTTCTGTGGGTTGCTGTGCGGAAATTGTCCAATACCAACGTTTACCCGATGATCGGATAAAAATGCTGACGTTAGGACAGCAACGATTTCGGGTATTAGAAGCGGTTCGGGAAAAACCTTATCTGGTGGGTTTGGTAGAATGGATTGAAGATGAACCCCCCCAACAAGATTTAAGACCCCTAGCAACGGAAGTGGAGCGTTTATTGCGCGATGTGGCTCATCTATCAGGAAAGTTGATGGAACAAAATATTGAACTTCCTGATGATATTCCTGATTTACCCACAGAACTCTCCTATTGGGTGGCGAGTAATCTCTATGGAGTCGCAACCGAACAACAAACCCTATTAGAAATGCTGGATACCGTCGCCCGTTTGGATCGGGAAGTGGAGATTTTAACTTCAACCCGCAACCATTTAGCCGCGCGGAGTGCGTTAAAGGATGCGTTAAAGTGAACTCTCCACACCTCCTATAAAAACCGGATTTGTTGGGGGTGTGCGCTTAAATTTACGCCCCTAACAGTTTAACGACTCGGCGGTAGAGATAAGGGTTGTTTGGAGACTGATTTGCCATTAACAGAATGTCCGTTTTCTTCAAGATTAGACTCCAGTTGATTATCCTCAGAAATTAGGGAATCAGAGGATAAAAATAATTCCCGAATCAGTCTTGCTGCTGCCCGTTGCGCTAATTCCCCGGCTACTTTTTGACTTAGATGTTGCACTTCCGGTTTAACGATTAAACTAGGAACACGCTGCAATAATAACAGGGGATCAAACCCTTTTGTTTCTTGGAGAATATTAACAATCCGTTGCAGGTGTTCTAAGTTATTTTGATCGGGGGTTAGTTTAACTTCTTTTGCAGGAGTCGAGGCAACTTTTACTCCCATCCATTCAGCCACTTTAGATTGAGCCGTTGTTAAGGCATTGCGAGAAGCTGTATCAATGCTTTTAACAAATTCATGGGCTAACTGTTCCCGAATAAATTCCCCCCGTTCTGAGAATAAGAAATCGATGGTTTGATTCAACACTTCGTTAATATCATAATCATCACTATGTTGAGCATTTTTGAGTAAATTTTCTAACCGATTCCACCGAAATGATCCATCTTTAAATAATAAATCTTTTAAAGATGTTCTTAACTCAACCGAAGGATCAGTTAACAATCGTTTGGCAACATAAGGATAGGCTTTACTTAAAACTTTAAAGTTGGGATCAACATTAATCGCAATCCCTTCTAATGTCACTAAAGACCGAATAATTAACGCATAGTAAGCCGGAACTCGGAAAGGATAATCATACATTAATTCTGAGAGTTGATCCGTAATACTCTTAAAGTTTAGTTCGGCAACACTCGCCCCTAACGCATTATTAAAGACTTTTTCTAAAGCCGGAATAATCGGAGTTAAATCGGTATCAGGGGTTAAAAATTCCAACTTGACATAATCTTTTGCTAACCCTTCAAAATCTCGATTCACTAAATGTACAACGGCTTCTAATAACCCATAGCGTTGATAGGGTTTAACCTCGCTCATCATGCCAAAATCCAGATAAACTAATTTGCCATCGGGACTGGCTAATAAATTACCCGGATGGGGATCAGCATGGAAAAACCCATGTTCTAATAATTGTCTTAAGGAACATTGCACCCCGACTTCAATTAAGTAACGAGCATCAATGCCTTGGGCGGTAACTTCTTCTAAATTCGTTAATTTAGAACCGTTAATCCACTCCATTGTTAACACTCGGCGTCCCGTATAATCCCAATAAATTCGAGGCACATAAATATCTTGAATATTGCCGTAAAGTTGTCTAAATCGTTCAGCATTTCGGCCTTCATGGTTGTAGTCCATTTCTTCATAAATGCGACCCCCAAATTCATCCATGATGGCGACTAAATCACTGCGAATAAACTTAAAGGTTTTCTTCGCCCACTGAGCTAAGGTTCGTAAAAGATAAATATCCAGAGCAATATTTTCGGATAACCCCGGACGCTGAACTTTCACCGCCACGATTTCGCCTGTTTTTAATTTGCCTTTATAAACCTGTCCTAAGGAGGCGGCAGCTAAAGGATCAGGACTTAATTCTGCATAGATATTTTCCGGGCGATCGCCTAATTCTTCTTCAATAAATTGATAGGCAAGTTCATTCGGAAAGGGAGGCAGTTGATCTTGTAATTTTGTTAATTCTTCTAAATATAAAGGCGGAACTAAATCGGGTCGGGTCGATAACGCCTGTCCCACTTTAATAAATGCAGGGCCAAGTTCTGTTAAGGTAGTTCGCAGTTGAATGGCTCGTTGGCGATCCGCTTTAACCTTTTTGCCTTGTTTGCGATCTAACCATACTCCCAAGGCAAAGGAACCAAATTTCCAAATAATGCTTAACAGGCGTCCCCACACTTGGAAGACACGGGAACGGTAATAATCTGCAATGGCAACGGGATCATAGCGTAATGCAGGTTGATGAGATTCATCCTGGGTTGTCCCCTCTGGCGGTTGAGGTAGACGGTGATGTTCCTCAACAAACTCTGAGGAAACATCAATGGTTGCAGGAGAAACTGAGTTATTCGGTTGGAGTTGGGTAATGGTCATCTTGGGTGAATCTGAATCAAGCTGGGGCGTTGCAGACAATACCGTCTTGATTTCCTTGACATCCTCCCAACACCAAAGCTTTGCTAATGGTGCGGGATTCCCAAGACTCACGACTTGGGTTTCTGTTTCCGTCCCTTTCGGGTTTTCGCACCTGCCTTAACAGACTTACTCTGTTCCGGTCTTACAGTCGCTCCACAGACTGACACGGCAAGCCCTGCCGCCAAAATGTTATTTGCTGCATTAATATCACGGTCATGGTGTATCCCGCAATTAGGACAATCCCATTCCCTGATATTTAACGGCAATTTTTCCACAATATGTCCACAGTTTCCACAACGTTTTGAACTCGGAAACCATCGATCTATTTTAATCAATTTTCGCCCGTACCACTCAGCCTTATAGGTTAATTGACGGACAAGTTCGGCCCAGTTAGGATCACTAATTGCTCTGGCTAATTTAGGATTTTTGACCAGATTTCTAACCGCTAAATCCTCAACGACTATCGTTTGATTTTCTCGAATCAGTTGAGTTGTTAGTTTATGAGTGTGATCCCGTCTACAATCGGTAATTTTGGCGTGAATTCGGGCTACTTTCTTTCGGGCTTTTTCTCGATTTTTTGAGCCTTTGGTTTTCTGACTCAAAGATTTTTGAGCAAGTCGAAGTTTTTTATATAACTTATGAAAGTTTTTGGGGTTGGCAACCTTCACCCCGTCAGATGTTGTAAACAGACTGGAAATTCCCAAATCAATGCCAATATTTTTATCGATGGGCTCTAATTTGTTATTCGTTGGATCATCAATTCTTAAGGAGACAAACCATCGACCACTAGGGTCTAGTTTAACTGTTATAGTTGAGGGTTGACATCCTTTTGGGAGTTGACGACTCCAGCGAATTGCTAAAGGTTGTTTACTCTTAGCTAAATAGACTTCACCATTTTTATAAGTAAACGCAGATTGAGTGAATTCTGCACTACCTCCCTGGCGTTTTTTCTTGAAGTTCGGATATTTAGCCCGACCAGCAAAGAAGTTAGTAAAAGCGGTTTGCAGATGTCTCAATCCTTGCTGAAGCGGAACGGAACTAACATCATTCAGAAAGTTTAGTTCTTCTTGCTTTTTCCATGCTGTCAGCATGGAAGACGTTTGAGAATAGCTCACTCGTTCTTCCCGTTCATACCACGCTTGGGTTCGTTCTGCTAGTGCTTTGTTATAGATTAATCGAACACAACCCAATGTTTTCCTCAACAAGTCTTCTTGCTCAGGATTCGGGTAGAAGCGGTAACGGTAAGCTTTTTCTGTCATATTTTACATTTTAGCACATAATTTATAAATTGTTTTTTTGGGGTCGCCATCCATCCCGATACCAACGTCTCTTAGGGTGCGGGTCTTCTTGCTCCCCTTCTTGATGAATAAAAGACTTAGGTGGGAATTTCTGTTAACTGTTAACTATTTTGACACTCCACTGCCTAAAGGCGAGTGGATTCTTGGTTCAACGAGTCCACTTATTGGTTCAGAATCAACCTTACTCACAATTGTCTGTTTCTGTTGTGTGGGTGAGTCGGTTGCAAATATTCAATAAATAGAGACGGGTACTGATCGGAAGACGAGGTAAGGGTGCTTCCATATTCGGCCAGGTGGGTAAATCGAAGCAGGGACAGCAACTCGGAGGCATCCCAGCAGTTTTGCGGGGAACCAGGAGGGAACACCGCCCACAGGCTTCGATTTCCCATTTTGAGGAGAGCAAGTCTTGAATGGTTTCCTCTGTGCCTTCCAAATAGCATTCTCCAGATTCGAGAGATAGGATTTCTTTCCAACAGTCTTCAAACTCTTGGCTATACCTTTCCCCCTGAACCACAAGTTGAGGTAAGCGAAATTCTGCACCGTTGCGAATCAACACCTTTTTACCTAACTGAAACCAGTGGGCTAAATATTGTTTAACTTGATGTTGTGAGGCCATAAGTTTACTTTTTTGAGGTTTTAACAGCTAAATTTAGAGTTTAGGGAGCAGAAATTTAACCTAAAAGCAGAGCCAATCGACTAATGGGTATTTCCTTATTTGTATTGTAGGGGTTAAATCAGCTTTCAACTCCTCCTTAAATCTATACTAATTCTAAAATTAAATTCTGAATAGGATAGATGTTTTACAATAATTTTCTGGAAATCCGTACTCTCCTAATACCGATGAGACAGCTTTTTTGGGAAAATATAAAGTTTAATTATTAATACGTCTGATATAATTAGTGTATAAATACGGATGTTTATATTTATTGATAAATATAAAGGATTAATTAATTTTTGTAAATCTTCATAAAGATAGATTTTAGTTTTTTAAACTAAAATTAATTATTGATGATTTTAATAACACTGTAAATGAGATAATTAAAATAATTAAAAACCCATAAGTTTTAATAATCAATTCGTAAATTCCGAGAAAATCACCTGCCAATTGTTCTGTTAAAAGC
>CAITND010000012.1 GCA_903893625.1 uncultured Oscillatoriales cyanobacterium | reverse complement strand
TATCAATGCTGCGATTAACCTAAAAAGACTGGGGTTGGGCATTTTCCCCAGTATAAAACGCCGTAGTGGGAATCTTTCTGTAGTTGGTTCTATGGATAACAGTACCATCAAGGAAATCTTGCATACCCTTCATCGGGCTGCCAAGAAGCCCACATCATAATCTGTACTCAGATTTGATGTGGGAGTATGTCACATTAATTATGGTTTTAATTATGGAAAACGGTTTATATTTATACGGAATTTTACCGACAAACCGAGTTCGACCATTAGTGTTACAGGGGTTGGACAAACAACCGATTCAAACCCATGCGGTTAATGAGTTTAGCTTTTTATATTCCCAAGCACAACAAGAGCGCTATTTAGCCAGTCGGCGAAATTTATTAGGCCATGAACAGGTTTTAGAACAGGTGATGCAACATGGGTACCGAACGCTTCTACCGTTGCAATTTGGATTAATTGTTCAAGATTGGGAGAGTGTCACAACGCAGTTAATTGTTCCCTATCAAGAGCAGTTAAAACAATTGTTTCAGAAATTAGAGGGAAAACGGGAAGTCGGGGTTAAAATCTTTTGGGAAGAAACGGAAGAATTAAACCGTTTAATGGCTGAACATCAAGATTTAAGGGAAAAACGCGATCATTTAGAAGGTAAACCCCTGAGTATGGATCAAGTCATCGGGATCGGTCAAGAAATTGAACAGGCGATGCAAAATCGTCAACAGGGAATTATTGAGAAATTTCAACAGACGTTAAACCCCCTGGCGGAAGAAATAGTAGAAAATGAAAACTTAACCAATACCATGATCTATAACGCAGCCTATTTAATTCCTTGGGATACTGAACCCCGATTTAGTGATAAAATTGAAGAACTGGATCACTATTTTAATAATCGCTTACGAATTCGCTATAATAATTTTACAGCCCCGTTTAATTTTGCTCAACTCAACCCTTAATTCAGAGGCATTATGATATTACGGCTATTATTATCTCCGGTGACAGCACCCTTTGAAGGTGTAATCTGGATCGGCGAACAACTTTTAGAACATGCAGAAGCCGAACTAGACGATAAAGAAAACGTGAGTAAGCGGTTACTAGCACTTCAGTTAGAGTTTGATCTGGGGGATATTTCCGAAGAAGAGTTTGAAGCTCAAGAAGAAGAATTATTGCTGCAAATTCAAGCGTTAGAAGATGAAGCAGCACAGGAGGAATTGAACACGAATGAAACGGATTAAATTCTATTATTCTATTATTCTATTCTCCTGTCTCCTGTCTCCTGTCTCCTGTCTCCTGTTTCCTGTTTAAACTTGATTTTTCTTCATTAACTCACTGATTTTGCTGATTTTTCCCTTAGACTTTTCTGGGGAAAACCGTTTAGTTTCAGCAGAATAATTCCAAGCGATCGCTTCCGGGTCACGTTGATAACTCCATTCTGAAAATTCCGGTTTGGTTTTCCACTTGCTAATGGTATTCGGATGTACCCCTAAGCGTTGGGCGAGTTCCGACTGATTCAGTGTAGACGGTAAAACCCCAGGGGAAGAAGGTTTAACGGGAAATAAAACCACTGATTTCGGGTTTTCTACTGGAAGGGAAGGGAGAGGGTCTTCAACGGTCGAGGCAGGTTGAGCAGTGGGAAAATAATAAATCATCCCCCCTTGGTCAGTAATTTCATACTGGGCGGCGAACTCGGTGGCACGTTGGTCGAGATATTCCTGTACTTTTGTCCCCGACTGTTGGGAGTGCATGGCTAAATCTAACGCCGTGATCCGTCCTTGGTTTTCCCGAATTAATCGATAAAACACTTCATCCAAGGTCGCTAACTGATTTTGTTGACGCTGTTGATAATATTTCCACATCCGCCAAGAACCCCATCCCCCAACAGTTAAAATAGCTAACGGGAATGCTTTCTGGAGGATAAACAAAACCACCGCAACGGGAAGGAGAAGCGTCAGATATTCCCGTTCAGGCGGGTTAATTTTTGGGTTTGAGTCTGACATGGATAGGAGGTTAGCAAAGGTGACATTCTTCAATATTGACTAAAAAGTCTATTTTTGCAAGGTGTGTCCATATCGTGAGTAACCCTATGCAAAAATAACTTGACCTGTGATATGGTATTGTTAAGCTTATCTATAAGATTTAATAATATCACAATTTAATCAACGTTTTCCCTTCAAATCAACAGCAAAGTTATCGCTTTTTGATGATAAATATCAATCTCTTTTAAAAACAACTTTTCTGAACACTTGTTATAAAAAAAGGTTTGACATCATGACTCGTAACACTCGTCGCCATTTCCTCAAATTTGCCAGTTCAGCACTAGCAACTCTGGGAATTAATCAATTCCTATTCCAACAAAAAGCAGAACAAGCTGGCAAAGTCCTTGCCCAAAGTACCCCTCGTAAATTAGCTTTATTAGTAGGCATTAATCAATATCCTTTCAACCCCCTAGAAGGATGTGTCAACGACCTAGATTTACAACGCTATTTGTTAATTCATCGCTTCGGGTTTAATCCTAAAGATATTTATATTTTACCCCAAACAGAAGCCACCCGCACAGGAATTTTAACCGCATTTGAAGAACATTTAATTAAACAAGCCAAACCCGGAGATATAGTGGTTTATCACTATTCGGGGCATGGTTCTCGGATTTTTGATCCCGATCCAATTATAACCCGATTAGGAGATAGACAAGGATTAAATGGAACCTTTGTTCCCGTTAATAGTAAATTACCTGCCGGATATCCCGAAGTTGGGGGAGTTGTCCAAGATATTATGGGGCATACCTTATTTTTATTAATGTCAGCCCTGAAAACAGAAAATGTGACGGTGGTTTTAGATAGTTGTTTTTCCGGTGGAGCCACGCGAGAAGTCCGGGTGCGTTCCCGCGCAGGGGGTGAAAATATTTTAGTTTCTTCTGATGAAAAAAGCTATCAGCAACAGTGGTTATCTCGATTAAATTTATCGCCAGAAGAATTTGTTAAAGGCTATCAAACCGGGGTAGCTAAAGGGGTCGTATTAGCAGCAACTTCCTCCACTCAACTGGCGCGGGAAGAAGATATTAATGGCTTTCAATGCGGTCTATTTAGTTATTTACTAACTCATTATCTCTGGCAAGAAGACAACAATATTGAACAGATATTTCAAAATATTCTCCCAGAAATTCCTGAAAGATACAAGCAAGTTCCCCGTTATGAAGTTAAAGTGGGGAGTGGGTATCAACAACAACTGCCCTATTTTATTAATTCTCCCAAATCTCCCGCCCAAGCAGTTGTAACGGCAGTTATTGGGGACAATGCCCAATTATGGTTAGGAGGAGTTGATTTAAGAAACGTGACAACGGGAACAATATTTACTGCTATTAATAGTACAGGACAAGTGAAAATGATTTCCCGTGATGGGTTAGTAGCACAGGCAAAGATTGAGAAACCAGTAACAGTAGGAACGCCCTTGCATTTGATAAGTTAAGAGGAATATTAATATGTTAGAAAAAACCGGATCAAGCCGTGATCAGATATCTTTTGTTATAATTTAAAATATAATAGGCAATAACCATGAATCAAGAAATGCGTCAAGAAATCGTTACCTTAGCCAGAGAATTACCTGATGAACTGTTAGCAGAAGCCCTGGTCTTTTTGCATTCTCTCGCCGAAAAAGCACAAAATAATCACTCCGATAATTCCTCAACTATTGATCAATCTGAATTTGACAAAGCAATGCAAATTTATAAACAAGGGAGTGAAAAATATAAAAATGCGTTAAGGGAATTAGCCTAGTGAATGAACCGTTATGGATTTCTGAAGCAATTATTAGAGTCATCCATCAGGATCAAATTCAGCAGCATGGTGGTAGTTTAGGACTCAGGGACGAAAATCTCCTTTCTGCAAGTTTAGCTAGACCTAGACATTTATTTGCTTACGGTCAACCTGATTTATTTGACCTAGCTGCGGCTTATGGTTATGGTTTAGCTAAAAACCATCCGTTTATTGATGGTAATAAACGCACAGCTTTCATGGTGATGTATGTTTTTCTTGGGTTAAATAGCTATTTACTAGAAGTTCCAGAAATCGAGGTTGTGCAAATCATGGAAGGGTTAGCAACTGACCAACAAACTCAAGACTCTTTAGCCCAATGGTTAAGGAAAAATTCTGTATTAGAATTGATGTAAATGCAAATCAGGGTAAGGGGTAAAAAAATGGAAATAAAAACAAGTCAGAACAAATTAGTTTTTGCTTTCCTCAAAGGCGTTTCCGTATCAGGAATTATCAGTGTCGCGTTGCTATCGGAGTCAGGGATGGCAACACCCAAACCCTTAGAAACAGAGTTTCTTCTCACTATATCTAATCACCAACCTACTGAACTCAAGAAACCAGGTTTCTTACCCCAAACCCTCATCGCCCAAAATAGCAGCAACCCCGAAGCGGATAAACTGCGGCAAGAGGGAGATCAACTATTTCAGCAAGGAACAGCAGAATCATTACGGGCTGCTTTAGAAAAGTTGGAAGCCGCCCGCCAACTCTATCACGCCGCCGGGGATAAAGGAAAAGAAGCCCTCACACTGCTAGGTATGGGCAGAATTAATAACTTATTAGGAGAAAAGCAGCAAGCCCTAGAATACTTGAACCAAGCCTTACCCCTATTTCGGGCGGTGGGGGATAGAGGGGGGGAAGCCACTACTCTCAACAATATTGGCTATGTGTACTCCTCCCTGGGAGGAATGCAGCAAGCCCTAGAATACTTGAACCAAGCCTTACCCCTATTACGGGCGGTGGGGGATAGAGGGGGGGAAGCCACTACTCTCACTGGTATTGGGGCTGTGTACTCCTCCCTGGGAGAAAAGCAGCAAGCCCTAGACTACTACAACCAAGCCTTACCCCTAAGACGGGCAGTGGGGGATAGAGGGGGGGAAGCCACTACACTCACTGGTATTGGCAATGTGTACTCCTCACTGGGAGAAAAGCAGCAAGCCCTAGAATACTACAACCAAGCCTTACCCCTAAGACGGGCT
>CAITND010000011.1 GCA_903893625.1 uncultured Oscillatoriales cyanobacterium | reverse complement strand
GGGTTTTGATTTCTTTCCCTGTAGCGCTATCCCACAGTTTCACCGTTTTGTCAGCACTGGCAGAAGCCAGTCGTTTGCCATCGGGGCTGAAACTGACACCCCTAACCCAGTTGCTATGCCCGGTGAGGGTTTTGATTTCTTCCCCGGTGGAGGTATCCCACAGTTTCACGGTTTTGTCACCACTAGCAGTGGCAAGTCGCTGGCCATCGGGGCTGAAACTGACACCCCAAACCGTGCTGGTATGCCCAGTGAGGGTTTTGATTTCTTTCCCTGTAGCGCTATCCCACAGTTTCACTGTCTTGTCACCACTCGCAGTAGCCAGCCTTTTGCCATCGGGGCTGAAACTGACACCCCTAAGCCCGTCTGTATGGCCAGTGAGGGTTTGAATTTCTTTGCCCGCACTCACATCCCACAGTTTCACCGTCTTGTCACCACTGGCAGAAGCCAGCCGTTTGCTATCGGGACTGAAACTGATACCCCAAACCCAGTCGGTATGCCCGGTGAGGGTTTGGATTTCTTTCCCTGTAGTGCTATCCCACAGTTTCACGGTGTTGTCATCACTCGCAGTGGCGAGTCGCTTGCCATCGGGGCTGAAACTGACCGCCCTAACCCAGTCGGTATGCCCGGTGAGGGTTTGGATTTCTTGGCCCGCACTCACATCCCACAATTTCACTGTGTTGTCGCAACTAGCAGTGGCGAGTCGCTTGCCATCGGGGCTGAAACTGACTTTATAAACTGGCTTCGCGTGTCCGCCTAATGTGTTAGGTGCTGCCACATTGGACACAGTATTTAATAAGGCTAGTTCTACCTGAGTTTGGGTATCGGCATCAACCCAGGGCGTTTGTTGCATTTTCACAACTGCTTTTAAACTGGTTTTCACCGCTTTCGACCCATCTAAAGTTAACAGTGCATTGGAATATTGAGCTAGACCATTAATTTCATTGATATTAGCCTTCCATAAACCGAAACTTGCTATTCCCGCTAAACCCAAAGCGATAACGGAAAAGCCACTTAGACCCATTAAAGTTAGCCGACGTCTACGTTCTGTTTCCCGTTTTTCCCTATCTCTTTCTTTAGTGCTAACCTGAATAAAATCTCGTTCCTCCTGGGTCATTTCATCGGCCCGTTGACGCAACCAATCTTCTGCCACGGTCAACGGTACACCTCGCAATAGAGCCCCGGCATCGTGGTTATCGTTTTGCCATTCCCGTAACGCTACCTTCAGCCGTTCTTGCCAGGTTCTAAACTGACGGTTAGCATTTATCCACTCCCGCAACCTTAGCCATTCTCGAATCAGGGCTTCATGGACGACTTCTACTGTATCTTCTGCAAAAATGACCTCTCCCCAAACCCCTCTCCTGCGAGGCGAGGGGCTTTGATTTTGTTCTTTCCCAGGTACAGGAGAAACAACAATCTCATTCTCCCCATTCCCTTGCAGGGAATGGGGCTGGGGGGTTAGGTCTCTTTGATGCCGTCCCGTCACCACTAACCGGGCTTGATATCCTGCTAAATAACTGACTAAATTCCAATTCTCGCCCCCCACTTCCGCACGGGTCGCCACTCGTCGGGTGTCTTCTGTTCCTTCCCCTGGACGGACTAACTGCACAAAAATTCGCTGCGCCTGTTGTTTCTCCGTTTCACTCAATTTTTGATAAACTTGTTCTGCATGATTGGCGATCGCTTTTTTAACCCCCCCAATTTCTTGATATGCTGCATGAGTTAACGTTCGGTTTTTCTGTTTTTCCCATAACCGAGTTAAGGCAAATTCTAATAAGGGTAAATTCCCCGGTTCTTGCCCCACATCATCCAGAATTCTTTGGGTTAAATTATCTTCTAATTGAACGTCTAATTTTTGGGCGGGTAATTCAATAGCGGCTTGTAATTCCTCCCGTTTCATCGAACTGAGTAACTGGGGGGTATATTCCTGTAAGGCATCCCGAAACGGACGATAGGACAAGACATAACCATAAAAATCCGCCCGTAAGGTAGAAACTAATGTAATATTTTCTTGAGCAATAGTAGTGAGTAATTCATCAGCAAAGCGTTCCTGTTCTTCCTTCACCAGACACAGGGTATACAGTTCTTCTAATTGGTCGGCGACTAATAATAACCGTTTCCCAGGATTTCGTTCTAAAATCCGAGAAATCACCCGTTGTACTGTGATTCTCCCTTGTTGAAAATCACTAGCCAGTCCCACAGATTCCCGCAAGAATTGAGTTTCTCCCGCTTCCGGTTCCAGTTGTTTGACCAAGGCAGAAGCTAAGGATAAAAACGGTTCTTTCCCTGGACGGAAAACCTCAATTAACCAGTTCCCCTGTTTTCTCAAATTAGGAATTAAACCTGCAAATACCACCGAAGATTTTCCACTCCCACTCGGCCCAATAATTCCTACTAACGGTTGGTTTTGCGTAACTTCTACTAATTTATTAATAAAGTTTTCTTGCCCAAAAAAGAAGTCGGCATCTTCTTCCTCAAAAGCCGCTAATCCTTGATACGGGTTCGGGGGAATGACATCTTCAAAAACATGAATATCTGTATTAATTGGAGTCGGAATTAAGGGTTTTTTCTTAAAAACCGGAGTTTCCTGTTCAAAAAAACTGATCATCTGCGAACAGCCTAACTCGTAGGCTTCTTCGACTTCATATCCAGCCGCTAGAGCATCATAAAAAGCAACGGAAAAGGTAACGGCGGCTTTGTCTCCCACCGCTTTCTTCATCCCTAATACATAATCAACATATTGACTAATTGCCTCGGCTTGAACTTCTGAATAACAAGCATTCAAAATAACGCACTCTACACCTTTTTTAGCAAACAATTTAAACATACTGGCGAGGGTTTTCGTCTCCAGTAAGACCATTTTTCCCGTATCATCTTCGAGGACAATTCCATCCTGTCCCGCCCCATGTCCGCAGAAGTGAATAATCTGAGGTTGATAATCTAATATTGCTCGATAAAAATCACGGGAACGTACTGCCCATTTCTGTTCTAATTTATATTGATGTCGTTGATTTGCCCGTCGCAATCCTTCATCTATTTCTCGAATTTCTTCATCCAACCGCAGGGGGACTGTATTGCTAGGGTTAGCAGCTAGAATCAAAATTGTCTTAACAGCATCATTGTTATTCATCGGGAAAAAAAATATGATCTTTGGAGGGTTTTATCTCTTGTTAGTCCCGATTTAACACATCAATTAATGATTGTCAATGTATTTGTTCATTCAGATTACAATAATTAACAATATTTTTCTGTTACTGCAAAATTGGAATTAATCGCCTGAGTCGATGAATCCCTAAAAAATACTGCTAAATCTTAAAACTTTTCATCTGATCTATCAATCATTAATCATAAATTTATCAGTCAATTTAAAACAAGAATTCATATAAATTTACACCAAAAGCCCGAATAATGAGAAAATAATAAAATTAGGATCACCCAGATCCCAGTAAAACGCACTCATTCACGATTTTATCAGGAAAACGCTCGAATGTTCAAACGAATTTTAGCAATTGCTTTAGTCTGTTTTAGCCTTAGCTTAACAGGTTGTATATCCGTTGGTGTCGGATTAAATAGCTTTGTTGATACCGCAGACGGCTATGAATTTGTTTATCCTAATGGATGGACACAGGTGAATGTTTCTAACGGCCCCGATACGGTACTTCACGATATGATTGAACAAAGTGAAAATGTCAGTGTGGTGATTAATCCGGTTTCTAATTCTAAGCAAACCCTATCGTCTATTGGTACACCAACTGAGGTAGGATATACATTGAGTAAAAAAGCGATCGCTCCAGAAGGTTCAGGACGCACCGCCGAACTAATTAATGCCGAATCTTATCAAAAAGAATCGAATCTTTATTATTGGTTAGAATACGCTGTGCAGCTTCCTAATGAGCAACAACGTCATGATTTTGCTAGTGTTACTATTAGTCGGGGAAACCTATTTACATTAAATGTTTCTACTACTGAAAAACGTTGGCAAAAAGCTCAACAACTTTTAAAACAAGTTGTGCAATCTTTTAAAGTTTATTAATTGATTTCAATTGCGTTTATGACTCAGCCAAATCGAATCACATTTATTTTAGCTTCTGCTTCCCCGGCACGGAAACGGTTATTAGAAACTATTGGTATTCAGCCAATTATTATTTCTAGTGATTTTGATGAATCTCAAATCCAAAATTCTAATCCGGTGCAATTAGTCCAAAAACTTGCCCAATGTAAAGCAGAAGTTGTCACCCAAACCTTAGTTAATTCTCCTACAATTGAGGATGAAATTATCTTGGTTTTGGGATGTGATTCGGTTTTGGCTGTTGAGGGAGAAATTTATGGCAAACCTGCTAATATAGAAGAAGCGATCGCTCGTTGGCAAACGATGCGGGGTCAAGTTGGACAACTGTATACAGGTCATGCCTTAATTAATGTTTCTACCGATCAAATATTAGTCTATTGTCAAACTACTCATGTCTATTTTTCTAATATTTCCGATAGTGAAATTATAGCCTATATTGATACAGGAGAACCGTTAAACTGTGCTGGATGTTTTGCCATTGAAGGAAAGGGCGGTTTATTTGTGGAAAAATTAGAAGGATGTCATACTAATGTGATTGGATTGAGTTTACCTTTATTAAGAAGAATGATTCAGGAGTTTGGATATAATATCACTGATTTCTGGTAGTTGGGAAGAAACCACAAAGGCACTAAGACACGAAGAAGAATAATTAAGGGGGTATATTGTCTGACTGCATAAAACGTTGATTTTGTCAAGCCCCCTATTTCCGGTTTAATGTTCCTATCCCAAAACCCGTGCATCGCCAAGCAGAAATTTCGTCAGAGAATCAAGATATTTTACGACAGCATAAGGGTTTTAGCCCCAAATTTGACCTATAGACACAGTAACCCCTTGGGTGAAATCTTTTTAAGTCTACCACAACCCCTATAATCTCGTCAACTATTTGACAGGGATTTTCAATAAAATGTCAGGATTTCCTGACAATCTCTTAAAAAACAAAACTATTTCAAAAAACTGATTAGAAAAACTTAACCTATTCTTCGTGTCTTCGTGGTTACTTCCAGAGTTGAATTAAGTTAATAAGCAGGAGAGGGGAAAGATTAAATATTCTAGGAAAAACAGTTTCCAAATAAATTGATAAAATTGGGCGATGGATTGTTTCTGGCTTAAATCAACGGTTTGACTACGCCACCACAACACACTCAATAATATTAAATGAGTTAATCCTAAAAATAGGGGATTGACAGAGGATTGTAAAAACCAACTTCCTAGAATCATTCCTAGATAACAAAGAGTGAGTATCCATCGGGATAAATTAAAGACCGTAACGGTTCCTAATTTTATCGTTAAGGTGTTAATCTGAAATTTGCGATCACCTTCTAAATCAGGAATATCCTTAAAAATTGCGATCGCTACGGTAAACACTAAAATAAATAACGTTAACGCCCAAACGGAAGGTGGTATTATCGGAATTAAGGATAGTGATTTTCCCGATAAAATCCAGCTAAAGTGTAAATATAACCCTAAATTAACAATAATTCCCCTAACAGTAAAGATACAGAATGCCGCCCAAAAGGGAAAGCGTTTTAAGCGAATAGGGGGTAAAGAATAGATTGTCCCCAATAGCAGACTAATAGCGACCATTCCCAATAAATAATAACCTTGAAAAGCTGCAATGCTTAACGCTAAAATTCCCGTTATTCCGACAATCAGTTGAGCTTGAAACCGGGAATATTCTCCGGCTGCTAAGGGTAAATGGGGTTTATTTATTTGATCAATTTCAATATCTTCAAGTTGATTTAATCCCACAATATAAATATTGCCACAAATACAAGCCAACCAACTCCAAAATAAAGCCAGTTCACTGAACTTAAAACCCGGAAATTGCCTAAACTCGCTAATTGCAATTAAGTACATCCCCAACACGCTTAAAGTTGTACCAATAATCGTATGGGGACGAGAAAATTTCCAAAAGGAGTATAACCCCGAAAAACTCTGTTGAATCAAATTAGGGGAAGAAATAACCTCCGGGGGAGATGAGAGTTTAGTCATATTAAACCAGGGAATGGGGAATTACGAATTACGAATTACGAAGGGGGAATTTGGTTAATATTATTCTGGTGATGGTAAACGCCAACCGGGTTTAATCACTTGACGTTCCCGCGCAATGACTAAACTATCATCAGGGACATCATCTGTAACAGTAGAACCCGCCGCCACCGTGACATCATTTCCTAATGTTAGAGGGGCGACTAGAACACTATTTGAACCCGTTTTAGTCCGATCTCCTATCGTTGTGCGATGCTTTTTCACCCCATCATAATTAGCCGTAATTGTTCCCGCTCCAATATTAACATTATTCCCTAATGTTGCATCTCCCAAATAGGATAAATGGGCAATATTTGTGGAATTTCCCACTTCAGCATTTTTCAGTTCTACAAAATTCCCGACTCGGCATTGTTCACCGACTTTGGCATGACCCCTTAAATGGGCATAAGGCCCTATGCGAGTTTCATCCGCAACAACGCTATCAGAAATGACGGAAAACTGCACCTTGACATTTTTTCCAATCTGACTATTTTCGATTAAACTACCGGGGCCAATGCGACTTCCGGTTTGAATAATTGTGTTTCCCCTTAAGTGGGTTTGGGGTTCAATAATCACATCAGGTTCCAATTGTACCGTATCATCAATCGTGACACTATCGGGGTCAATTATTGTCACTCCCGCCGCCATCCAATTCGTTTTCACCCAATCTTGTAAAATACTATAGGAATTAGCCAGATGTTTGCGGCTATTAATCCCTAAAATTTCTCGATAATCATCGACATCCACTGCCATCACTTTATCCAGATGATGTACCGTATCGGTGAGATAATATTCCTGTTGATCATTATCGGCTTTGAGGTGGGGTAGAATTTCTGCCAACTTCGGCCAATTAAAACAATAAACCCCAGCATTAATTCGATGATTTTGGCGTTGAGCATCGGTACAGTCCCGATCTTCAACAATTTGATTGACTAAATTATGACTATCACAAAATACCCGACCATATCCGGTTGGGTTTGGTAAATGGGCTGCTAATAAGGTCGCCGCATTTCCGTACTCTTTGTGAATGTTAATTAACTGTTCTAAAGTGTCAGGACGTAATAAGGGAACATCCCCATTTAAAACCAGTAAATCCCCAGTAAAATCTGTTAAATAGGGCAGTAATTGTTGAATCGCATGACCTGTCCCTAATTGTTCCGTTTGTTCAACAAATTCTAAAGCAGGTTGATGATGTTGTCCTTCGGTAATTACACCCGTTTGTTGAAGAGAATCGCGGACTAAATCAGCACCATAGCCCACAATTACTAATCTCCGAGAAGGTTGCAGCCGAACACAACTCTCTAAAACCCGTTGAACTAAAGTGCGTCCCCCCAATTCATGCAAAACCTTGGGAAGATCCGATTTCATGCGAGTTCCGCGTCCCGCCGCTAAAATTGCTACCGCTACCATCTACCGTTCTGGTGTCAACTGTGAGTAATAGACACGATAAATCGCATCCTAATCTATCTTTTCACAAGATGGACTCACTGCGCCATCGTTTCTTCCAATGGGATGTGGGCTCAAGGGTGGAGGTGTCTTGTTCGGCTTGACGCCGGAGGATAATCACCTCCGCCGTGTCGGATAAACTGGGATCTCGATAGGGAACGGCGGCGCGGGTTTGCAGATGTTCTTGTTCTTGGAGAGAGAGGGACGGTAAACCCTCAAAACTGGCTATTGTTCCAGGTGTGCGCCTACCGACGGGAGAGGTAGAACCAATATTTAACCCCGCTTCCAGTAAGGCCATTCTGACCGCAGCCGCACAGGAATAAGTGGCTAACTGTCCCTGGGGTTTGAGACATTGGCCAACTAAAGTTAAAAATTCGACTGTCCAGAGTTGAGGACAATGGGGAGGAGAAAAGGGATCAAGAAAAATTGCATCGGCTTTAAACCCAGATTTATAAACGGTTTGAATCGTATTTCGAGCATCCGCAATCATTAAATCAGCGTTCAATAATTCTGTTTTGAGATGATGATTTTGGGCAAGTTCTTTTAAAATTTCTTGAATATAATTAGGATAGTCATTGAGTAAATTAAACTCTAGGGTTGCTTGGGGAATACGTTGATCAAATTCTAAGCCTATCCATTCAATTTTACAGTTAGGATTAGCGTCCCAAATAGCGGTTAATGCCGCTGCTGTATTATAACCTAAACCGTAACAAATATCAAGTAAAAATAAGGGAGATATTTCGGCTTTTTTTCTTAACTGTAAGGGGACTACAAACTTTTGTTCGGCTTCCTGTTTCGCCCCAAAATGACTATGAAATAATTCTCCAAATTCCGAGGAGAAAAACGTAAACGAACCATCAGCCGTTAATTGGGGGGTTAATCCTTGATTTTCTATCATCTTTCCTCCTTTGTAGGGTTTGTAAGCGCGGCGCACGCACCATCTAACTATTAATAATAATCAACTCATAAAGAAACCCAGTTTCTATCCGATTAAGTTGTAACTTGAAATTCAACATCTTCATAAATATCAGTAATTGAACACCGAAAATCCAGACTATCTAAATAAATTTCTTGTCCTGATGTATAAGGATATAAAACCCATAAACCCTCAGAATTTTTTCTAAAACACTCTACACTCATCCGATCTTGAGCTATTAAAACATATTCTTCCAAAGTGTCCAAATGTCGATAATCTTCAAATTTTTTACCTCGATCAAATCCTTCTGTTCCAGGGGAAATAACCTCAACAATTAATTTAGGATATCGTTTAAAATATTGAAATTCCCTATCTCTAGGATCACAGGTTACAATCACATCAGGATAATAATAGATATCTAAAACTTCAATATCAGCTTTCATATCCGCCATATAAACCCGACAGCCTTTTCCTCTTAAATGGTTTTTCAAAGCTGATGCAATATTAAGGGAAATGGTAACATGGACATCACTCGCTCCCGCCATTGCATAAACTTCTCCTTGAATATATTCATGCTTAATCAGACTGTTCTTTTCAGCTTCGAGGTACTGTTCACGCGCAATATAGGGTTGAGGATTAGCAATCATAACGATTCTCCTAATTTCTGTAAAAAAAATTAAAACAATTCTATTTGGAAATCCGATATGATAATTATAAAACAAATTCCCATCCTTAAGTAGTAAGCCCTGAAGGGCTTCCATTTAATTTTAAATAAACTTTCCCATAAATTTTGCCATGACAGAACCTCAATTGATTGTTTCCCCAGACTGGTTAGCAGAACATCTCGAAGATCCGAATATCATAATTGTAGATTGTCGGTTTTCCTTAGCTAATCCTAAACTCGGACAACAACAATATCAAGACAGTCATATTCCCGGCGCATTTTATTTAGATTTAGACCAAGATTTATCCAGTCCCATTCAAAAACACGGCGGACGTCACCCCCTACCCAACCCGGAAAAACTGGCGACAAAATTATCAGAAATTGGGATAACATCTCAAAAAACTCTGGTTGTAGCCTATGATGATTCTCGATTCGCTTTTGCTTCTCGGTTGTGGTGGTTATTACGCTATTATGGACATGAACAAGTCGTTTTATTAGATGGGGGGTTTAGCCAGTGGAAAAATTCTGAATATCCGATTAATTCTAATATTCCTACAGCAAAATTAGGACGATTTACTCCCCAAATTCGTCCCGAAATGTTGGTTAATATAGAAACTGTAAAAGCCCGAAAAGATTTACCCGGAGTTGTGGTTATAGACTCCCGTGAACCTGAACGCTATTTAGGAAAAACCGAACCAATTGATCCTATCGCCGGATGTATTCCAGGGGCGGTAAATTATCCTTGGCAAGAGGTGACAGAAACCACAGGATTTGTTAAAATAAACGAACAATCCCAACGCTGGCAGAATATTAAAGACTCCGAAGAAATTATCGTTTATTGTGGTTCAGGAGTCACCGCCTGCGTGAATTTATTCTCCTTAGAATTAGCAGGAATTCATCATGCTAAACTGTATGGAGGTAGTTGGAGTGATTGGTGTTCCTATTTAATATAAGCACAAAAATCAGATCACGGATTTAAGATGATTACGCAGATTAACACAGATTAAAATCAGAACACGGATTTAAGATGATTACCCAGATTAACACCGATTAAAATCCGCGAAATCCGTGAAATCCCGTTAAATCCGTGATCCTCATTACCCATTCAGAATTAACTCTTATGCAAACCCTAGAAAAACCGATCCCATATCGGGTCGATAACCCCTTAATCATTGCGGGAAAAACCTTTAAATCTCGGTTAATGACCGGGACAGGAAAATATCGCAATCTCCAAGAAATGCAGGATAGTATTGCAGCGAGTGGCTGTGAAATTGTCACCGTCGCCGTTAGACGAGTCCAAACCCAAGCTCCAGGTCATGAAGGGTTAGCCGAAGCGATTGATTGGAGTAGAATTTGGATGTTACCAAATACCGCCGGATGTCAAACCGCCGAAGAAGCGATTCGAGTAGCTAGATTAGGGCGGGAAATGGCAAAATTATTAGGACAGGAAGACAATAATTTTGTCAAATTAGAAGTAATTCCTGATAGCAAATATTTGCTTCCTGACCCCATTGGCACCTTAGAAGCGGCGGAACAATTAGTTAAAGAAGGCTTTGCGGTTTTACCCTATATTAACGCCGATCCTCTATTAGCAAAACGTTTAGAAGATGTTGGCTGTGCAACGGTGATGCCTTTAGGATCTCCCATTGGTTCAGGACAGGGAATTAGAAACGCTGCTAATATTGCGATTATTATCGATAATGCTACTGTTCCTGTCGTTGTTGATGCCGGAATTGGTGCTCCTAGTGAAGCCGCATTGGCAATGGAAATGGGGGCGGATGCGTTATTAATTAATTCGGCGATCGCTTTAGCCCAAAATTCAGTAGCAATGGCAAAAGCGATGGGCATGGCCACTGAAGCCGGACGTCTGGCTTATCTCGCCGGACGCATCCCTGTCAAGACCTACGCTGAAGCGTCTTCCCCCTTAACAGGTACAATTACCAGTTAATGTTTCCCTTTTGTGTAAATTTTTGTTATCGAAAATTTTGGGTTTAAAACCCCTAAGTTCCACGACGGCTTTTTACTCGGTTTTGTGCTAGAGTAGTGTTGGTCGTAAAAAACCCGCCCAACTTTGCAGTCGATATACCATCTACAGGGATGTGAAACCGAGCCTGAAGGAGACTGGGGAAGCGGATTTAAGGCAATGGTAAGTCCAACCTTGAACGCATTAATCAACAAATTCAACAAAAAGTTTAACTTAGTGAACGAGGTTAAACTTAAGTCGCCGGAGGGCATTCGGAGACTCAAAACGGACGTGGAGATTGCGTAAGACCTAAACACTTAGGCATTGATCTATGAAGCGTCAACCCCATTCAGCGACCCTTGCGGCGTGGCGAAGAATCCACTCGCCTTTAGGCAGTGGAGGATGTCAAGGTTGATCCCAGATAGTAATCTATGGATTTTTAATCATGCCTTATACAAAAGAAGAGGGTGGACGCCTAAACAACTTCGCGGTCGAACCTAAAGTTTATACAGCCGAACCCCCCACGAGTTCACAAAAACGGAATTATCTGATTGCTGGTATTGCCGGGATTGCCTTAGTGGGGGGTTTAGTCGTCCTCGCTGCTTCCATATCCTAAGATATCAACAATTGAGTTCGGGCGGATTTTAGGAATTTTTCTATCAATATCAAAGATTCAATTGAACCCGTCTCTACGAAAAATCGGGAATCAAATCGTAGGGACGGGTTCTGTCAGAAGTGAAGTCAAATTTGGGTTAAACCATAAAGACACAAAGACACAAAGGGGATAAACTTTATTCCTGCGGTGTTCTCTGTTCCCTGTTCCCTGTTCCCTGTTCCCTGCTATAGAAGAAGATAGTTATAAGGTTTAATGGCTTAATGATTGACAATGGCGACCAGTAACACTTCTTCAATTCTACTGTCGGAAACTCATCAGCAAACCTATGATCGTTTACAACAGGCGCTGGGTTTACAACTTCGCCGTCAAATTTTTATTGCTGTTTGTGATAACTTAAATCTTCGCAATCATCTGGCTTTAAAATTACAAACTGATTTATTATCGAAAAATCAGACGGCTTCAACTTTGCAACGGAGTTTAAATTCCCAGATCGCCTCATCTTTAATTAGTTTAAAGCTCGATTTAAACGATCCTAATCCCTTCAGCCAAATTGCTCAATACTATGCTCAAAATCAATCTGATCTTGACAATAAACCCCTGATCGGATTTCAAATTTTAGGGGTAGAACATCTTACCCGCCAACCTCCGGGGGTGCAATGGTCATTTTTACGACATTTACGAACCTTAGAACACCATCTCGACAGCTTAGAATTTAGTCTAGTGCTGTGGATTTCTTCCCCTTGGTTATGTTGTATTCAACAATCTGCACCGGAGTTTTGGCGCTGGCGAACAGGGGTATTTCAATGGATGAGTGATCCAACGCCGAGTGATTTAGAATCGGGGACAATCACTTTAGATTCTACTTCCGTTTTTGAATTCAGCGAAAGCAATAAGAGCGATGCTTTAAAACAACTCCTGGATCAGATTCAACAGCTTCAACAACAGTCCGCCTCATCTCCATTGCGCCAAGCCTATCGCCAATTAGCGAATATTTACCGCGATCGCATTCTAGCGGGAGAGAATGCAGAACTCAACTACACTCTGGCTATTCAAGCCTATGAAAAAGCCTTAGAAATCATTCCAGAAACCGGGTTTCTCTCAGAAGCTGAGTTTCTTCTGTCCAACTCCCAACAAAAACCTGGTTTCTCTTCCCCCGATAACGATGACTCTATTGATATTTTCAATGACTTAGGAACCTTGTATTGGATGCGATTTCGCCAACGATTTCAAGGAAATCCTCAATCAACCGATGTGCTTTCCGATTTAGAACAAAGCATTATTTTCTATCAAAATGCTTTGATGAAAACCGATCCTGAAGCTCAACCCAATTTGTATATAAAAATCCAAAAAAACTTAGGAACTGCTTACACCGATTTAGCTACTCTACAAGATCCGAGTCAAAACTTAGAACAAGCGATTATTGCCTATACAGAAGCCTTATATTACTTAAAATTGAACCAGACTGAAATTGACCCTGCTCAAATCCAAGATTATGCCACGATTCAAAATAATCTGGGAACTACCTATTGGAAATTAGCCCAACAAACCCAACCCATTCCTCATCTCAAAGAGGCTATTACTGCTTATACTCAGGCAATGGAATTTTACACTCCGCAACAGGATGCCCTCAATTATGCCCTACTACAAACCAACTTAGGAACAGCCTATTGGACACTCAGCCAATATCAACCTTCAGCAAAATTACTACTCCAGGCTATTCATGCCTATCATCAAGCCCTGACATATCGAACCATCGAATCAGCCCCCGTTGCCTGTGCTGCCACCTATAATAACTTGGGCATAGCCTATTGGCATTTGGCTAACCACTATCAGAAGTCTGAAATTCGTGCTAAATTTTTGAAAAGGGCAATTGCCGCCTATCAAAAGGCCCTCTCAATTGCGCCCCATCTCAGTCCGACCCAACTGACTTTTGACCCGCTAGCGACTCATAACAACCTGGGGCTTACGCACTACCAGCTTGCCATAGACTCTAACTTACCGCTTGGCAAAGCCACTCGGATTTCTCTACTAGAAGCCGCATTAAAACACCATCTTCAAGCTGATATTAACGAGTCTACCCAGCTAGAAAAACAACAGCTTACCGATGGTGCAGTCCCCAACTCAAAGACCACTGAACATCATCAAACGACTTTGAGTTATTTGCTCAGAACCATTCGCGCCTTCTACAATGAGTCTGGATTACAGGGACAAAATCAGGCTTTATCTCAGATTCCCGGTCATCTACTTCCTGAAATATTGCGCGCTCTGTAACGCAATACAACTAAATTGGCATTTCATTGGGTTTAGGTTCAACTTTTCCATTAACATTGAGATGTCTATTTAATATTCTTGCTCAACCTTCTGCTCAATATGCGTGGTTATGGCGTCTGCAAAGATTCTCGTGGTTGATGATGATCCGGCAATACGGAACTTAATAAATCGCTATCTCAGCCAACAAGACTATGAAGTTGACACGGCTCATGATGGCCATTCGGCATTAGAAAGGTTTGAACAGTTCAATCCTGACTTAGTGGTATTGGATCTAAATTTGCCGGATACAACAGGTTTAGCATTGTGTAGAGAAATGCAAGCTCGAACCAGTGTATTTATTCTAATGCTAACCAGTGAAAAAGATCCCAAACCAGGATTAGAGGAGGGAGCAGATGATTTTATGACCAAACCCTTTGATTTAAAAGAATTACACCTTAGAATCAAAGCGATTTTGAAGCGTCAACGAAATCCGGTAGATACACAACCCAAAAACTTAGTTTATGGGGATTTAGTCATTGATCCCAATCGTCGTGAGGTTTATATTCGGGATGAATTAGTCGCGCTAAGTGCATTAGAATTTAACTTGCTCTATTGTTTAGCCCGGAAACCCGGACGAGCATGGCGACGGGCAGAATTATTGCAAGAAGTATGGGATTATGATTATGAAGGGGAGCAGCGCGTCGTTGATGTTCATATTGGTCAGATTCGCAAAAAAATTGAACTGGATGTGGATAAACCTTCCTTTATTAAAACAATTCGGGGTGTGGGATATATGTTTGATCGACGCACCACTGAACGTCAATAATTAAGGAGAACTATTCTTAATTATTAACAATTCACGGTCGATCACAAGGGCCTAATTTAAAGGGTGGCTACTAATATTAATGTTGGGGAAGGTTAGTTTTTGTGTAACACAATGTAACCAAAGGTCGATTTTATGAGGGAAAGTATTAACTTCTCAGTAACATTAAGCTATCTAGTTCATATATTTGCTCACCTTTTCGCTCAATTTTGTAGTCATGGTATCGGCAAAAATTCTTGTAGTTGATGATGATCCGGCAATACGGAATTTAGTCAGTCGCTATCTCAGCCAAAAGGACTACCAACTGGAGGTCGCACAGGATGGCGATACGGCATTGAAAGTTTTTGAACAGTTCAACCCCGATTTAGTCATATTAGATTTGAATTTGCCTGATACAACAGGTTTAGCATTATGCCGAGAAATGCAAAGTCGAACTAATGTTCTCGTTCTCATGCTAACCAGTGAACAAAATTCCCAGAAAGGGTTCATAGAGGGGGCCGATGATTTTGTAACAAAACCCTTTGATTTAGAAGTATTAACTCTTCGGATCAAAGCCCTTTTGAAGCGTCAACGGCCAATGTCTGGCTTAGAACGCCCGAGTTTAATCTATGGGGATTTAATCATTGATCCGAATCGACGAGAAGTTTATCTCAAAGGCGAATTAGTAACATTAAGTGCGTTGGAATTTGATCTGCTTTATTGTTTAGCCAGTAAACCGGGTCATGCTTGGGAACGCAAAGAACTGTTACAACAAGTTTGGGGTTATCAAGACGAGAGTAGTGAAGGAGTACGGGTGATTGATGTTCATATTGGTCAGATTCGTAAAAAAATTGAACCTGATCCGAAAAATCCTTCTTTTATTCACACCGTCCGTAGTGTGGGTTATCGGTTCGATTACAAACTATCTTTGAGAGTTTAGATTAAGTTTTATTTAAAAGTTTTTTAGCAAAACCCCTAAACCTGTGGAAAAACCCCCTCTTGAGTTAAAATCTGAAATCTTTTGTGTCCTGCTCGCTTATATAATAATCTGAGTTGGAACCGAATGAATGGAAACTTTCCTGTCCAGTTTTGTAGACGAGGAAATAAGAGTGATAAATTGGCTGCGTTTAACCCGAACTCGTAATTACGCCGAAAAACTCTATGCTGAGTCAGTTAGGATAGGCATCTGTTCTTCAGGTCTTATCGATTCAGATAGGTTAAAGTCAAATAATCATTGATCCGTTGTCTCCAATCTCCAGTCTCCAGTCTCCTATCCTCTACTATGCCCAAGCTACGTCAATCTTCATTTCGCCGGATTCTACTGTCGCAGATTTTACTGCTTAGTCTTCCTGTGCTGCTTGTGGGAGAGTATGTTACCTATAGAAAGGCTCGTTCTGGTTTACTGGAAACAGCCCGTTTTAATTTAACAGAGAGTGCAACGAGAAAAGCGCAAACGGTGGAGGAATGGATTAATTCCATCAAGTCTAGTTTGAGTATTGCCACGGACAATAGTATTTTACAGTCAGGAAAAACTCAACAGTATTCTGTTTTTCTCTCCCAACTTCAGGAGCAATTTTTCCCCCCCGTTAATTGTCTACAATTGACCAATCTACAAACTGAAGAAATAGTTGCCACAACCTGTGGTAAACAACCTATTTATTCTATTCCAAAAAAATTTTGGCCCTTACAAAAAAACCAAAACCCGGCGATTTATATTAACTATTTAGTTCCTAAAGTTTCTCCACAACCTTCAGAATGGCGTAACCAAATTCAATTAGTATTTAGCTCTCCAATTTATATAAACCAAAATAATAAAAATATATTAAAATATGCGTTAAATTTACAATCCACCTTATATTTAGAATCCAAAGAGCGTCCTAAATCCTTAACAGGATTTACAGTCATTATTGATCAAGGAGGAAGAATTATCAGTCATCCCAACCTGGATAAAGTGGGACGTAATATTGAAGAAGAAACAGATGCTATTCGATTAAATAATTTATTATCTAATGCTTTATCAGAGAAAAAAAATTCTTTTATTCATTTATTCTCTTTTGATCAAGCCGGAAAGGAACTTTTAGCGGGATATGATGCAATTCCTAGCCCTATTACTCAAGAAAAAAATAATCAATGGGTGGTTGTAGCGGTTGTTGATTTAGAGGAGGCTTTATCGGGATTAAGAGATATTAAATCCCTATTGGTTTCGTTAATTTTATGTTTGGTAATTGCTAGTATTATTGCTGCACTTTATGTTTCCAGAGATTTAGCTCGTCCGTTAGAAAAACTGAGAGATTATGCCCTCAAAGCTAATAATTTAGATACTCCTGGTAACGTTCCTGGTAATTTAAAAATTAGAGAATTTAATCAGTTAGCAGAAGCTCTGAATACTATGGTTGGGAGTCTGAGAGCAAGAGCACAAGCCTTAGAGTATGCGTCCAAAGAAGCCCAAGTTGCTAATCAATTGAAAAACGAATTTTTACGGGTAGTTTCTCACGAATTAAGAACTCCTTTAAATGGAATTATTAATTCAATTAACTTAATTGAAGAGGGGTTTTGTGATAGCAAAGAAGAAGAGGAAGAATATCTTAAAATTGCCTACAATTCGAGTGAACATTTATTAAATTTAGTGGATGATATTTTAGATATTGCTACAATTGAAGAAGGCAAGTTATCGGTCATGCTTGAACCGACGGATTTAGTGCAAATCCTGAAGGATGCGGTGAATTTACAAATGTTAGATATTCAACAAAAAGACTTAACCATTGACCTACCAACCCTGAATAAATCGATCATTGTTCAAGCTGATCCCGATAAGTTGAAACAAGTTTTTATTAATATTCTCAATAATTCTGTCAAGTTTACAAAAACAGGAGGAATTACCATTGCAACGCGCATTGAATTTGCCGAGAATTCCGAAGTAAATTCTTTTGAAGACATCGCAGATCATAGTCTCTTAAAATATGCTTCAGTGCGGTATCAAGTTGTTGTTACCATTAAGGATACCGGAATTGGGATTGCGCCAGAACAACAGCAAAAAATCTTTCAACCCTTTGCAATGGTGGATGGTTCAACAACACGGGAATTTGGAGGAATTGGATTAGGTTTAGCGATTTCCCGCAGTTTTATGCAAATGATGGGGGGTTATATTACCCTTGATAGTCCTGGATTAAATCGAGGAACAAGTGTGATAATTGGAATTCCCTTATCCGATGCTCATATCCAATCCCCTCAAAATCCAGCGTCAATTTCCTCCCATCAAGTTAACTCTGTGTGAACTACCCACACTTCTCTACGAGTAAGTGCAGGGTGTTTTCAAAGTCGGGGGTAAAAAAGAAAAAAAAAGTGATCTTTTTTTGATTTTACCAAAAAAAGAGGGCATGGTTAGGAAATAATTGGGGAAAATTTTAGCGATCGCCTGAGTTAATTGAGTTTTAAAACTATTTATCTCAAAAAACATCAAAAATATTTAATAATAAATAGCCATAAAGTCTTATTAATCGAGATAATGACTATCTTTTGCTGTTAATAAATATCAAAATCGTTCATTCTTAATATTTCAAACTTATCTGATAAAAATTAGAGAGAATTTGACAGGAAAACTTGATGATTTTTTTTGAAGATAGCGATCGCATTTTTGAAAATGAAAACACCCTGCCCCGACCCCCGCAATAATTAACAAATAATCGGATATTCCGGTGAGCGGGTTTATTGAGGTTATTTGTTATCATCAAATATTATTACAGAACCCGCCCCTACGGGTTATCTATTTTCCCCTTAAAAATATCCTCTAATTTTTGTCCTTTGGGTAACTCGATAAATACTCGTTCTCCAGGTTGTAACCCTTTTAAAACTTGAATTTGATTACCGATTTGGGAACCAACAGTAACGGGGTGAAATTCTGGTTTATTGTTTTCATCGGGAAGTAAAACCCCCGCTTGACCTTTATTCGTTACAATAGCAACGGTGGGAACCACTAACGCTTGTTTAAGTTTCTCCCCAATAAAGCGTAAATCCACATTCATTCCCGACTGAAGTTGATCTTTTCCCGTTTCGATGATAATTCGAGCTTGAAATAAGGTGACATCCCGTTCTTTTACCGCTTCTGGTGCAATAATATTAACTCGACCTTTAAATACTTGATCAGGATAAGAATCGGCAATAATTTCAACAGGTTGATTCGGTTTAATTTGAGCAATATCTGCCTCTGGAATTTTAGCTAAAACTTCTAAATCCTTCGCTAACGCCACAATAGAAGTCGAGGTGGCAGAAGTGGCATCAGAAGCCGAAGTCGCCGGAGTTACAAACGCACCTTCAACGGCATAACGTTGGGTAATAATTCCCGAAAAAGGAGCGCGAACTTTGGTATCTTCCAGTTGCACTTGATAAAATTTAACTTGACCTTCTGCTTCATCAACTTCAGCTTTGGCGGCGGTAATTTCCTCAGAACGAGTGCCATTTTTTAACTGATTTAACTTACTTTCAGATTCAGCAACTTCTGCTTCTGAACGATCAATTTCTTCAGAACGAGTGCCATTTTCTAATTGATTTAAAGCTTGACGTTCTTGTTCTACATTAGCTCGTAGTTGTTGAACTTGCGATCGCTGACTTTGTTGTAATTGTTCTAAGCGTTTTTCCGTTTCATTTTGTACCGCTTGTAACCGTCGTTCATCGCGTAAATATTCATCTAATTTATCCTGAGAAATTGCCCCTTCTCCTTTTAAATCTTGATAGCGTTGTACTCGTTCTGATGCTAATATTAATTCAGCTTTGTTAGCATCAATTCGAGCTTGGGCTTGGGCAATTTCATCATTCAAACTTCCAGATTCAGCATCTTTTAAACGAGCTTGGGCTTCTTTTAAACGAGCTTGACCTTGAGCAATTTCTTCGGGACGAGTCCCTGATCGCAGTTGGGCTAAATTGGCTTTAACTTGATTTAACCGAGCTTGAGCTTGGTCAATTTCTTCCGGTCGGGTTCCGGTTTGTAGTTTCTCTAAATTAGCCTTAACTCGATCTAAACGGGCTTCGGCTTGGATGAGTTGGGCTTCAATTTCGGCACTTTCCATCCGCGCCACAACATCTCCAGCTTGGACAATATCGCCCTGCTCCACATACAATTGTGCTAACCGTCCTTGGGTTTTGGGACTGAGGTTGACCCGGCGAACAGGTTGTATCACACCACTGGCCGTGATTTTAACAGTTAAATCCTTGGCTTCCACAGGAACCGTGAGGGCGGTGATCGTGTCTGGGTTGACTTGAGTGCGACTCCTGGCGAAATAAAACGTTGCCGGAAGGGTCAACAGTCCTGTGGCCAAGAGTGCGATTATCCAGGGTTTCCATCGCCGTTGGGGAACTTCCAAAAACTGAACGGGATGTTTAACCTCACCATTGCGTTGTGCAGTTTCCTCTTTTGGGCTAGTTAACATGACAAATGCGGGTGCGGGTTGATTAGCAACAGAATCAGCCGTTAAGTCTCGGACATCGATTGTGTCACTATATCAATTCTAACTATTTCCGTGCTCGCTAACTATCAACCAACAGTCAACTGTCAACCGTCAACCGTCAACAGCCAACCGTCAACTGCTACGATAGAGTTTTAAGCTGCTTTTGGGAAATCTGCGTAGATGATTGCTTCCTCTGAGTCTGATTTAGTGGTTGAACCTCTGGTTAAGGCGGTGCAAGCCTTGGGATTAGATAAAATTCAGCACCATATTTTTATTTGTGCGGATCAAACTAAACCCCTATGTTGCTCGAAGGAAAAGAGTTTAGAGGCGTGGGACTATTTGAAAAAACGATTAACTGAGTTAAAACTGGATCAGCCTAAGTCGACTCGACCCGCTTGTACATTTAGGACAAAAGCCAATTGTTTGCGTGTTTGTACTCAGGGGCCAATTTTAGTGGTGTATCCCGATGGAGTTTGGTATCATTCCGCAACACCAAACGTGATTGAACGGATTCTCCAAGAACATATTTTAGGTTCCCAAGTAGTAGAAGAGTATGTGTTTCTTACCCATCCTCTACCTGATTGTTTTTCTTCTGTCCCAGCAGAGGTCAAGGATTAGGACAGGAATCTGCTTCAACCTTAAATCTTTTTTTGCTTAAGCATTTGTAACTTAGGCAGATCCGATTTCAGGTATGATGGATATTGGTAAAATGTCGTAAACTTGCCTATATATCTATTTCTCAGAAAGTTGTTTTATTCACAGAGAAATCTCTCCCGCTCTCAGGGTTAGTCAAATGTACGCCTGTCAAGGTTTTTGAGTCTTAAGACGAATAAAAAACGGTTTATCCGGCTCGATAAATTAATCTCAAAAATTGGAACATAGATGTTGCAGGATTCTCCATTGGAATATATTTAAAATGAAGGACAGTAACGGAGAACAAAAACGACTCATGCTGGTAGATGATGACCCCAACCTGGTCTTATTGGTCAGGGATTATTTGGAATTTAGGGGCTATGATGTCGTCACGGCAGAGAACGGTAGGATAGCGCTAGAAATTCTGGAACAGGAACTTCCTGATCTGATGATCTGCGATATTATGATGCCAGAAATGGACGGTTATACGCTGGTTAAGCAAATTAGAGAAGACCCTCGTACCGGGTGGATTCCTGTTCTATTTTTATCAGCTAAGGGTCAAAGCCAAGATAAAGTCAAAGGCTTGAATACTGGAGCCGATATCTATATTGTTAAACCTTTTGAACCTGAAGAATTAGTCGCGCAAGTGGAGTCTTCCCTGCGGCAAGCGTCCCGTTTGACTCAGCGCCAAAATCCCAATATTGATAATGGCCCTAAACTGCGGGTGCGTCGGAATGTAGAACTGACTCCAACGGAGTTAAGGGTTGTACAGTTAGTGGCCCAAGGTTTAGTCAACCGGGATATTGCTCGAATTATGAAAGTCAGTCAACGCACGATTGAAAGCCATGTTAGCAATATGTTGGGAAAAACAGGCCTTCATAATCGGACGGAACTAGCGCGATGGGCCCTAGAAAGCAAAAAATTATAGGACATCCGGGTGCAGGAGCAGGAGAGAACAGAAAACAGAAAACAGAAGACGGAAAACAGAAAATCGAGAATACAGAGAGGATAACAGGGGAGTGATTGCCAGCCCGCACGCTTGATGAATTCAATCAGGAGTGACTAATATTGGGGGGACTGTTCCTTTACCTGGTATACTAGAAAGGTTATAGAGTATTTCTATATTGTAGATCAGTAACAACCAAATCCTTAACTGTTGCCATCGTCCCAGACCCGGAGTTGACCAGAAAGAAACAGGGCTAAACCTTAAGTTCCATTGGGCGTTAACCGTTCCGTGTAACAAAGAATATCCTTAAAGATTAGCCAATGAACTTTCTTATGGTTCCTGAGTTTGCCACTTATTGACAACAAGTAAAATTAACCTCCGCCCGATGATTAACATCAGGAATTAGGGGAAGTTCCCTTTAAATCCATAATTTTGAGTCTAAAAAAATGGCTCAAATCGTTAAACAATCGTGGGTTAATCCAATCAATACCCTAGAAATTGATAGAGGTTTCTTTTTCCTCTGTTAAGGGTCAGTTTTTACTGCATCAATACGGTAGGATCAAATTATATCCTTACATCTATCTGATGAAAGATTCATGGGGAGACAACGGGAGTTGTTGAAGCAGAGACTTTCTTCGATTGTGGATGGTAAGATAGAATATTTAGATTAAATTCTTTGCTAAAAATATTAGGTCTTAAGTTTCTATGCCTAACGTAAAAAACCGTCTTTCTATTTTTGTAGACGGTAACAATATGTTCTATGCTCAACAAAAAAATGGTTGGTTCTTTGATCCCCGAAGGGTTTTGACCTATTTCAAAACAGAACAAGTGGATATTACCCTAGTCAATGCCTTTTGGTATACAGGACTCAAAGACCCCCAAGATCAAAGAGGATTCCGAGATGCTCTGATCAGTCTAGGTTATACAGTTCGCACTAAAATTCTCAAAGAATATTACGATGATAGTTCCGGGCGATACTCCCAAAAAGCCAATTTAGATATTGAAATTGTTGTAGATATGTTTAATACCGTAGACCAATATGATCGAGTTGTGTTATTTAGTGGGGATGGGGACTTTGAACGGGCGATTGAACTGTTACGATCTAAAAATACTCATATTACCGTTGTTTCCACAGAAGGAATGATCGCACGAGAACTGCGTAATGCAACGGATCGTTATATCGATCTCAACGATATTCGAGAACAGATTGAAAAAACTGATTATTAAAATTTGGTCTGACAAAGCGTAGAAATCATGATCCTGAAAATCAAGACCCCATCGGCTATCCGCGCTACTGATATGCTGCCTTCCCCCCAGGGAAGCAACACAGATTCTAATCAAACGCAACGGAACTTCTTAAACTGTTAACCTCCTAGGTGTAACGGTCAACTTTTAACCCTTACAACAGGATTTTCAATCATGAAATTTCAACCGAACCCTGACCGAATTATTATTTTTGATACCACCTTGCGGGATGGCGAACAATGTCCCGGCGCGACCTTGAATGTTGATGAAAAACTCGTGATTGCTCGACAATTGGCCCGTTTAGGGGTTGATGTGATTGAGGCGGGATTTGCCATTGCCAGTCCGGGGGATTTTGAAGCGGTTTCTCGCATTGCGGAAGCGGTAGGAACGGAAGATGGCCCAGTAATTTGTAGTTTGGCCCGATCTGTGAAAGGAGATATTGAAGCGGCGGCTAAAGCCGTTGCTCCCGCCTTCCATCGCCGAATTCATACCTTTATTGCCACTTCTGATATCCATTTGCAATATAAACTCAAAAAAACCCGGTCTGAGGTGTTGGATATTACCTCGGAAATGGTGGCCTATGCTAAATCCTTTGTCGATGATATTGAGTTTTCTCCCGAAGATGCGGGACGGTCTGACCCGGAATTTCTCTATCAAGTTTTAGAACGGGCGATCGCAGCCGGAGCAACAACGGTTAATATACCTGATACGGTAGGTTATACCACTCCGGCAGAATTTGGGGCAATTATTAAAGGCATTAAAGAGAATGTCCCCAATATCGACCAAGCGATTATTTCCGTTCATGGCCATAACGATTTGGGTTTGGCCGTGGCTAATTTCTTAGAAGCGGTGAAAAATGGGGCGCGGCAGTTAGAATGCACGATTAATGGCATTGGAGAACGGGCCGGAAATGCCGCTTTAGAAGAACTGGTGATGGCCTTGCACGTCCGTCGGCAGTATTTTAATCCTTTTTTGGGTCGAGAGCCGGAATCAGAAGCCTCCTTGACCAATATTGATACCCGCCAAATCTATAAAACCTCTCGTTTGGTTTCCAATTTGACGGGAATGTTAGTCCAACCCAATAAAGCCATTGTTGGGGCGAATGCTTTTGCCCATGAGTCGGGAATTCATCAAGACGGGATGTTAAAGCATAAACGCACTTATGAAATTATGGATGCTCAATCGATTGGGTTGAATGATAACCTGATTGTTTTGGGTAAACATTCCGGGCGTCATGCGTTCCAAACTCGGATGCGGGAATTGGGATTTCAATTAACCGATGATGAGGTGAATAAGGCGTTTGTTCGCTTTAAAGAATTGGCGGATAAGAAAAAAGAAATCACCGATTGGGATTTGGAAGCTATCGTTAATGATGAGATTCAGCAAACCCCTGAATTCTTCCATTTGGAATTTGTGCAGGTGTCCTGTGGAAATCAATCCCGTCCCACGGCTACGGTCACAGTCCGCACTCCTGACGGCCAAGAATTAACCGATGCAGCGATTGGAACTGGCCCCGTTGATGCGGTATATCGGGCCATTAACCGGGTGGCGAATGTGTCCAATGAGTTAATTGAGTTCTCGGTACAGTCGGTAACGGCCGGAATTGATGCGATTGGAGAAGTCACAATTCGCTTACGTCATGAAGGCCGGGTATTTTCCGGTCATGCGGCGAATACCGATATTATTGTAGCCTCGGCTCAAGCTTATTTGAACGCCCTCAACCGCTTGTCTGCCGACTTACAGCCCCGAATTAATCCCCAATCTTCAGAAGTTGTGGAAACTTCTGTGAGTTAATTAGTAGGAGATTGGAGGTTAACTGTTAACCTCCAATTTCCCATCGATAATCATCAATTAATATGAATCCAGAATCTTCTGACCAAAAGAAAAAAATTAAACAGGAAATGCTGTTGGAATATGAAGCCGAAACGATGAAAATGAAGAAAGTTTTTATCGTGACTATGGCGGTTTTGAGTTTAGTATTGGCGGGATTAGGATTATGGATTTTTAATAATTCTAAAACGGTCAGAACCCCTGTTCAAGAAACTCAGAATTAGTTCTCGGACTGAGTAATGCTGCTTAACTCAAGTCATCAATGTGAGGAAGTTCTGACATTAACCCAGGGTTTGCTTATCAATTTGATTAAAAATTCTAACTAATCGGAAATTAATAAATGTTAAACTAAAAGTAAAGTATGTAACAGGTCAAGTAAGGACTAACCATGTTATCCCAACCTATATTTGATGATCGTGCGCTCAACGAGTCTTTTTATCAGGTGTTAATTGAACGTTTCCGTGACACCCTACCTGCGTCAAGCCAATCTCAACTGTCAGAATGCCAATTTGGTTTTGCTCCCAGTCCTACAGGAGTCAAAACCTTTTTTATTGTTAGCCCATCTTTGTCGGTGGCTGAACAGTTGTTATCGGATATAGATCAGATTGTTGAGCGAGTGCAAACCTTAATGATTGGAGTTGGACAGGTGGCTTTGTGTATTGAACCTCAAAACAACCCTGTAGAAACTCCTTCCTCATCGTCGGTTTGTCACTCGTCCCCAACTTTTCATCCTCAATATATGATGTGTAAAATCTTCCCGGTTAACAGTGATCCCCCCGATTTAGACGATTAACACTCCCCAAAAAACATTACTTTCAACTCCTTAGAGGAAACCAAAAACGATTAACTGTAGGTTTGCTTGTTAACGTTGTCGTTGGCTTCAATGACTTCACGAACTCGATAGATGGGACGATCTTGAGACTCGTGATAAGTTCGCATTGACAGTTCAGCCAATAGACCAAAACAAAAGAGTTGAATTCCGGTTAGGGTCAGTAATACAGTAAAAGTAAGTAAAGGACGATCAGCAATCGGTTCATGCAAAACCAGGCGAACAAAGATCAAATGAGCACCCACTGTAATTCCAAAACCAAAAGCCAACATTCCCAACAGACCAAAAACGTGCATGGGTCGAGTCAGGAATTTTTTGATAAAGGAAATGGTTAATAAATCCATCACTACTCGGAAAGTACGATCTAAACCATATTTACTCTGACCAAAACGACGAGCATGATGTTTAACCGGAATTTCAGTAATTCTCGCCCCTTCAATAAACGCTAAAGCGGGTAAAAATCGGTGTAATTCTCCATAGAGTTTCATGTCCGCGATTAACTCAGTACGATAGGCTTTGAGAGAACACCCATAGTCATGCAATTGTACCCCAGTCATTTCACTAATTAGCCAGTTAGCAATGCGGGAGGGAAGCAAACGAGTAATTTTGGCATCTTGTCGATTTTTACGCCAACCACTGACCACATCGAAACCCTTACCCAACTCGGTTAACAGAAGGGGAATATCCGTTGGATCATTTTGTAAATCACCATCAATGGTAATGATTACCTGACCTTGCGAATACTTAAATCCCGCAGCCATCGCGGCGGTTTGACCATAATTGCGACGAAGGACAATCGCTTTAAGATGAGAATTGATGGCGGCTTCCTGTTTCAGTAGTTCTGTGGAACCATCGGTTGACCCATCATCCACACAGACCAATTCATAATTTAAACCCAAGGAAGCCATATTACTATCAATGGCTTCGATCAATCGCGGTATACTTTCTAGTTCATTGTAGATAGGCACAACGATAGAAACAGCTAGGGAGCGGGAACCAAAAATCAAATTCCCATACTGTTTCTGAGGTTCTGGCGTGTTTAAAATCGGGGGTTGTGAAATATCCATCTTATCCTCTGAATCCTTAAAAAAGGAAATAGTTGTATTGGTAAATCCTGGGAAATCATGGAAGCAGTTATCAGTTATCAGTTTCTAGCCTTGATTTAACAACTGATCACTGATCACTGTAGTCTCCTTTGGTTAACCTGTAGAAAATTCCTGACTATAAAATAGCTGAGGAAAAGAACTATATCAAGTGTTTTTTGAAGATTTATCTTCTCGACTCAATCTCCATACCCAAAAAACATCAACCGAGGAAGCAAAGGTTTAAGATGATCAAATTTTACTGTGGGTTGGGGGATTTTGTCGGAATCACAACAGGAGTTACCTTAAACACTTGAATCGGTTGAAATTCAAGGCTACTAAACGTTTTTTTCTGTTCAACTTTAAATTGTTCTCCCGCTACAGTGGTAAACACTTGATTCATCCCCTTAGTTTCTTTACAGAATAGCCAACAAACAAACCAAAGATTCGACTTCAAAGGTAAGGCACTGCCTAACTGTTGTTGAATATAATCTGGGGTTAACTTATCCTCCGAACCCGGATGGTTGAGTAGATAAACTTTATTTTCTTCGGGATAATAGCGCGGGAGAGAAAGTTCAAAAAAGTCTGGAGTGGAGTGCATGAGAATCAAATCATTGGGTTGCTGATTTTGATAAATATATTGGGCTACTCCCTGCCAATCATTCCGATACAGTTTGGTATAGTAATCAAAAAGACCTCCTGTTACCGCAATTAAATAAGCAATGGCAATCACAACAGCGAGGGGTTTTTTCCAGTTCCAAATCACGACAAATCCAGCTGCGATCAGAATCAGAAAATAGGGCGCAACTAACATCAGATAGCGGGGAAACCAAATCGAACTTTTATAATAGGAAACAAACAACATTAACCCCGCAGGTAGAATCGCCCAAGTTGCTAACCAAGCCAAGCGTTCCGAAGGATATTTGCTGAAAAGATTTAACAAGGAAATCACTAACAAAATAATCAAAACGGCAGTAAAACCAGCATAAAAAAGCAGAGATAGGGTTTTAATAGTGAATAACTGAGTTAACAGCGTAGTATCCGTTAACTCATTTTTATTCAGGATAATTTGATTGGATTGAAGCAAATTTCTGAGGGGCCAGTATACCGTAAATTGGGTCAACATTCCCACAATTTGAGTAATTCCGGGTTTGGAGTAGTCCTCAACTTGCTTTTTCATAAACTCATCCGATGTACCTCCGATGGTGAGCGACCATAAAATCGGCAGGAAAAACAAACTAATCACCGACAAACCCACACCAGAAGCCAGCAAATACTGACGTTGTTTGCGAAATTTCCATCCTAATAAAACCGCATCAGCAATTAAGATTAAGATATTATTGGCATTCGTTAATATTAAGAAAATTCGGGCAATTACCCACCCCGTCAAATTTTTATAAGTCGGTTGTTCAAGAGTGTAAGTCAGCGCAACGGTTCCCGCCACACTTAGCAACGAAATCACCGTGTACATCCGAATTTCTTGAGCATGATTAATAAATAAAGGGGATACACTCGCCAGAAACGCAGCAATTAACCCGGTGGACTTACCGACAATCCGACATCCCAGCCAATAGGTAAAATAAATACTTCCTAAACTAAAAACAACCGATAATCCCCGTAACCAAGCATCACTATTACCAAACAGCATCCAGAACTTGAGGAGTAAGTAGTAGAATGGACGCATATATGGCAGAGTCAGGTGAAAGGTTTGAGCATCCTGAATACTGAGCATTTCATCAATCCAGACACTTTCGGTACTGAGTTGATATAATCGCAGTCCCATAGCCAGTAATAGAATCAATGCAATCGGTATCTGTTCCAGTAAAACTTGTTTAGTGTTTTTATGGGGGTCAGAAAATATTAACTTGGGATCAATCTGGGATTCCACTGAGCGTCCCTCCTAGATGAGAAAAATTTATTCTTAGTTTTACACAAAACAACGAACCAAAATTATAGCACAAGTTTGGGAGCTTGAAAACTCAGTGTCTTCAGACCTGAGAGTGTCAAATTAAGGTTGTATCAAGGGCATTAACAAGGCTTTCTGTTAGAAATTTTAGGGCTTTAAATAGAACCTACTTTTGTAAAGTTAAGGGAATTCACCTTTAAAAAAGCAGGGGTTTTGTAAAGATGAATGGTAAAGTCTAAATCTCTACTTTACAGTTGCTTTAATAAAAGCATCGCAAATATTAATCTTTGGTAAAAACAGGCAGCTAGATCAAAAATACCTGGTCAAAAAGTGTTAGCTTTGACTCAGGAAATTTACTGAGAATAAATTAATTTCTGGGGTGCATTCTACAGGATGTGCTTATAAATTTAAGGAGTTTAAAATGACAAATATTCGCGTAGAAGCTGAAAGTATGACCCTAGCCGGGTATAAGATTGAGTCGGGAACCTTTGCCTCTGCGGGTAAATTTATTGGTTTATCAAGTCCCAATACCACCGGAAATGCGACCCAAGCCTTTAGTGGAGCATCTGGTCTATATGATATCGTAGTCGCATATTTTGACGAAAGCGATGGTATATCTCCCTTCTCCGTTTCCATCGCCGGAAATACCGTTAGTCAATGGACTGCTGATCAATCACTAGGAGATGCTCGCGCTTCAGCTAAAACCTTGACCTCAAAAACAATTTCTGGGGTTAATCTGACTCAAGG
>CAITND010000010.1 GCA_903893625.1 uncultured Oscillatoriales cyanobacterium | reverse complement strand
GGTTGAAATAGCTTATAATCCCTATCAGGGATTGAAACAAGTTAGCTTGAGATACCGATAACTCTAGGTTTCTTGTTGAAATAGCTTATAATCCCTATCAGGGATTGAAACTAAATTTCATTATTGAAAAAAATCAATATTTTTAGCGTTGAAATAGCTTATAATCCATAGGGTTGCTCATTTGTATGGGATGACTGATGAAGAAATAAAGATTATTAGGGGGGAGTAAAAGTCATGGTAGAAACTGTTTTTTCCGTGATGATTAAAGGAATAATCCTTATCTATACAGGATTGCTTTTTCCGTTAATTCAAAAATATTTAGAAACTCAAGTTTCACAGTATCAAAATAAACAAAAGCAACAAGAAGAACGCATAAACGAAATTAATATTAAATATCTTAGTCCTTTAAGACTATATCTAAAAGAGTCGTATATTCGTTTATACAAAATCAGTCAAAAAATTCAAGAAGTAGACAGTCATTCATCACTTATTTCTCTTAATCGAGCATTAGACTTTAAAAATAAATCCCAATCTTGGATGATTAATGAAGGGTACTATTTAATCTCTTCTTGTTATATAATAGGATGCTTATTTGCCTGTATAAAAAAAATTAGGGATAACATTGCTTTTATTAAAATAGGAAAAAATCAAGATGCCATACTCTTACAATATATGGATCAGATAAATTTAGCTTTTGCTCATAGTAAAGGAGGCGGAGTAAATTTCATAATTCAATTGAGTATTGCCCAAGATATCTGGCTAAAAGAAGAACAAAGGTTAATGACTTACCGAGAATTTTGTGAAATGTTATTGAATGATAAAATTCAAGAGTGGTGGTACAGTTTAATTGATTTTTTTATTGAAGCAGGAAAGAAGAATGAAGTAAAAATTAAGCGACTTCAACTAGCTATTTATGCGATTGAGAATTTGTCTAATTTTCTTGATGAAAATATTGGTCAAGGAGATTCTATTGATATTGTTAAAAAATTTGTTGTAGAGGATATGATAATAAGAGATGATAAGGATAGCGAGACTTAGACACTTATGCCCCTACCAGACTACATAGACAACTCCCAACACAAACTCGAAATCGTCCTCAAAACCCTAATCAAAGACGAGCATCAACTTGTTTTTGACATCGCCACTGGTTATTTCTGTATTGAAGCCTGGTTAAGATTAGAATCTGCGCTGATGTCGTAGGGTTAGGTAAAACCTTTTCTCAAGAAATTAATCAACAGTTAGAAATTTATAAAAAAGATTATAACTCAATTAGTCAAATCTTCAACAAAGAGCAAAAGGCAACAAATGATTTAGAAGCAGCTAAAAAAATTGCAATGGAAGCATCGGTTATGCTGCAAAATCCTCCAGATTCTCTGACTGTTTGGCAGGAAGCGGAACAAAAATGGAAACAATCTATTAATTTACTGGAATCTATTCCTGAAGATTCTTTTATTTATCCTGAAAGTCAAGATCGATTAAAAATTTATAGAACAAATCATGAAGCGGTGGTTAAAAAAAATCGGCAAAGGAACTAATAATTACTAATTAATAAAAAGGTGGGCAAAGCCCACCCTACGGGTTAAGATTTGGTGCTTTAAGTAGGTAGGCAGGAAGAAACCAAAGTATGTTTGGAATTGCCACACCACAAGTACGAGAGACTCTTATTCCGTAATCAAAATTTCCCCTGTCATTCCGGCTTCGGTATGTCCCGGAATTGAGCACCGTAAACCATAAGTTCCAGTTCTAATGGGAACAAATACCCAGGTTGCTTCCCCACCTGGTTTTAATTCTAAATCGTGAATTGCGCCTTTAACTTCTAACTTACCAGACTCGACTTTTTGTGTCCAAATCATATCAGCGAAATCTTTAGCGGTGAAATAATGTTTACTGGGGCTAGGATTTTTTAAGATTAATTTATAGAGTTTTCCTGCTTCAAATTTTAAATGATTGGGAAAAAATTTTAATTCTCCTGCTTCATTACCTAAATTAACGGTAACTTCCGTTGCTGGTTGACGGGATAAATCCCCAACACCAGCAAAAGCAGGTTGAATCTGAATAGAATTAAATCCTAAAATTAGGATAAACAATAAACACAAACAAACCACAATTTGTTTAAATAATAGTTTAAAATTCGGATAAATTTCAATCATTTTTTTCACCATTTTGTAGAAATATGGTTATATTTTTTAGGGACGAGATTGTTAGATAATAGCTGTATATTATTTATACAGACGACAAAATGCGGATAAATTCTAAGGGTAAACCGTCTGTGTCCGCAATAAACATGACTTCATACACCCGATTTCCGATCATTTGTTGCATAGGTTCTAAAAGAATCTTTAACGGTTGGAATAAATTCGGCTGTTCTGTAACCCCTTGATTAAACTGACTTTGCAGATATTTCAACCAACTGACCAGATCAGAAACCTGATTTGTTAAATCAAAAGAAAGATGATAATAACCCACATAATGCTCATCCGAAAAAGCATCAGGAGCGGGCTGGGGTTGTGGAATTTCAATTAATTCAATTCGTCCATTTAAACCTTCCATCCAACAGGCTAAGGTATATCCCGTTGTAAAGCGTTCACAAACCGTAAATCCTAGAGTCTCATAAAATGCGATCGCTCGATGAATATTAGCCGTCCGAATTGAAGCATGGTGCATGAATTTTTCCCCTATTCAAATAATCTAAAATAGGGATAACGCACGGGAACCCCCTGCTCTTTTTCTAAATCAAAATTAATCACATCCCAACAGGGTTGATCTTTGGCATCGGGGCTAAATTCCACAGGTAAACCGTACAATCTCGGTTGTGTGGTATCTGTGCCATTGCGCCAAGGGGTACTCCGTTCTAAATAGGCACTGATTAACTCTTGATAGCGTTTGGCGATAATTACACGGGTAGCCCGGTAGCCTTGAGTGTAGAGTCGGTCTAACGCTTCATGAATTTCAAACCGAATTCCATCGGGATGAGTATGTTGTCGATACCATTCTCCTTGCCATTCTCGCCAGTGACGACCCGATTGCAAGTGAACCAACTCGCCCGAATTGGGGTCAGCTTCAAAAGCACCATGACGGGGACACAAATAGGTATCCGTCAGTGTGAGGGCAGGAATTTGCTGACGGCAATGGGGACAACTAATCTCTGGGCCAAAAATTGGGTACTGCAAGGCAGAATTCATCATCAAGTGGTTTTACACCAGGGCTGTCGTTTATTATAAGAAAAGTCTGGGAGATTGAAAACTCAGTGTCTTCAGACCTGAGATGAAAATCGACTCAGGGGGTTTTAACCCCCGTGAATATTTCTCCAATCTATGTTAGCATATCAAAAGGTCGAAAAATAAACAGAGGGAATTACAATGATAGTTCTGGAATATCTGGTAAAAAAGGATATCCCCGATTTCAAAAAGATTGCCGTTCCGTTGAATATAAAACATCGGGATGGAAATTACACCCAACTAAAAGACAAATTACCTTTACCGATAAAAACGGGATTGG
>CAITND010000009.1 GCA_903893625.1 uncultured Oscillatoriales cyanobacterium | reverse complement strand
TTCAAGGTGGGATTTACCATTGCCTTACATCCGCTTCCCCAGTTTCTAATCTCAACCCCACAGGACTTTCAACCTTGTTATTTATTTCGGAGTATCTTTGATTCGGGCGGGTCTTTGCACAACCACTAATATGTTAACAGAAAACCACAGTAATTCGGTAGTTTTGTTATTGATCTTAATAAAAAGTCGTCCTAGAAGAGGGAATGAGAGGTACAATATTGAAGGCGGTTAGATCTCAGCGCTAAAGTGACTGAGCTTTACGCTTACCGGATATTCCTGTAAGCTAAAAGCAACAGCAACTGCTGCTGACGTTGATTCTTGATCCAGTCAATCCTAATTTATGCACTCAAAACTTGTTCCTCTGAATATTCCCAGTGGTTGGGCAATTACTCATAATGCTTTTGGTGATGAAGATCCATTGATTCAAGATGGTCGAATTGTCAACGAGCAGTTCTATAATGAAAACTTGCTGATGATTGAACCAATTGAGTTTAATGGAACAGACTGGATTATTAATCAGAATCGTTATAAATTGAAACTAGGCTGGTATCCCCATGCTAACCCCGATGGCTGTTATCGGTTACAATTATTACCCGGAAATTCTGAGCAAGAGGAGTTAGAATTTAAAGCAAAAGAACGGGAAAAAATTCGTCAAATGATTGAACGATGTTTTTATTTAATTGGCCAAGGGGTGGAGGTCAAAGAAATTAAATGGGTGATTGAACGCAGCGATAAAACCTTTGAAAAAAATCCGCTTTTATCATCAGGAATTAGGAAAAAAATTCAAGAGTCTAATCGATATCGAAATCGATTTTATTATGGTCAACTTTACTCTCTTTATCCTCCAATTTATTATGAATTAACTAATATTGCTTACCGGAGTGCTAAAGACAATAAAATTGCGTATAATACGCCAACGCAAGAAAATTTACATCGAGCTTAATTGTTGAAGTCACTATTCATAGAGTTTTGTAAGTATAGGACAATAAAGGATGTTTACTGTGTCAGAACAAAACCCCGAATTAATTCCTCAAGAATACCCCTCGGATCGGGCTGTATTTGATGTTTTAATTGATTTTATAAACCTCGATGGTTGGGTTTATAAAGAAATTGAACATCGGCGTGTCTTGGCTTTGGGAGTAGAAGGCAAAAATGGCCGATTTGATTGTTATACGGTAGTTCGGGAAGCAGAACGACAAATTGCGGTTTATTCCGTTTGTCCGGTAAAGGTTCCTGACTATAAACGCTATAATATGGCTACCTTCATTACCCTGATCAATTATGGAACAGTGGTCGGCAATTTTGAACTGAATTTCCAAGATGGTGAAGTTCGATATAAAACCAGTTTAGATGCGGAAGAAGCGGCTTTAACCCCGGCATTCATTAAACATTTAATCTATACCAGTGTGACGACAATGGATGACTATTTACCGGGAATTTTATCGGTGATTTACGGTAATATTTCACCCGAAGAAGCTTTCCAACGGGCTCAGTATTAATGTTTGTTGGCTGTTGACGGTTGGCTGTTGGCTGTTGGCTGTGTAGAGACGTTGCATGCAACGTCTCTACCGGGGGAATGTGTAGCAAACATTAAAGAATGGAATATAACATTGCTCAAGAATAGAAGAGAAGTATTGTCCCTGTTCCCTAATATTAGATATCCCTTTTAAAGCTGTTGACGAGCAACTTCTAGGAGGATGCGTTTTTCAGATCTGGCGATCGCTTTGTATGTGGATTCAACGGCATCCAAACTAACAGAAATAGATGTAATTCCCCACCGAACTAAATCTTCAATCAGTTCAGGATATAAAGCGGGAGCGTCTCCACAAATTGAACAAGGAATATTAGCTTGTTTTGCCATTTTAATTAACTGTTGGATTGCTTTTTTTAATGCCGGATGACGTTCATATTCCCCTGGAAATATCTGCATTTGATTTCGATCAATTCCAAATAATAATTGAGTCAGATCATTCGTCCCAATTGAAATTCCTTGAACCCCGGCTTTAACATAATCAGGTAATAAAAATAAAATTGAGGGAACTTCCGCCATAATCCAAACTTGAAATTGGGGATAACGCATTAATCCTGATGCTTCAATTCGATGACGATAGATTAAAAAGTCTTCAACGGAACGAATAAAAGGCAAAATCAGATAAACATTTTGATAGCCTCCCTGAAACAATTGCAATAAAACTTTGAGTTCTAAATCCAATAAAGCGAGACGTTCCAAAGACCGGGAATCTGAAACTGGGAAACGACCTTCCTTCCTTCCTAACTCTCGTAAATCTAACGCTCGATAATAGATAGGTCGAGGAGATAAAAGGACAGCAAGTTGATGTAGAGGTTCCGCCATGCGTTGAATAAACTGCGGTTGCTGTTCCGGTTCAATCCAGTAACTAAAATTATAGTAATTGCGATCAACTTCCTGAGAAACCCAGGAATTTAGAGTTGGATTTTGAGGATTTTCTAAGACTTCAATTGCCATTAATTCTGAACGCAGTAAACCCACTCCATCAATGGGTAAAAAAGGAAGTCGCTGCATAGAAATGGATTGACTAATATTAACCATTAGGGGTGTAGCGTTCGGATTGGAGTAGGTTTCAAGGAGATGTTGTTGCTGAAAACTCCGTTGTGCAAACCGTTCATTGACCGGATGCTCTTGTTCCATGAAATAAACTTCTCCGCGATTGCCATCCACAAAAACGGATTCACCCATTTTGATTTGTGCTGTTGCATTCACAATACCACAGACTGCTGGAATTCCCAGTTCTCGCGCCACAATTGCACCATGACTGGTCATTCCTCCCCGTTCAGCGATGATAGCAACAGTTTGCTTCAATAGGGGTAAACAATCCCAAGTAATCGCAGGAACAATTAATACTGTATTGTCAGGTAATTGTGACGGTAGGGGTTCGGTTGCGGTCAAAATGTATGCTGTTCCTCCTCTTTGTCCAGAGGCTACGGCTAATCCTTGAAAATGCCGTTGACGATGGGTAGAGCTTGAATTGACGGGATTAGAGGAAACAGGGGTTTCGGGAGATCCGGCTCCGATTAGATAAAATTGGGGTTCTTGCTCGGTGTCCCGGTGACACAGACGCCAATCGAATCGTGTAGTTTGAGGATGGTCAGATACAACCTGTTGAATGATCTGAATTAACGGTTGTAATTGTTCCGGTGTTAGAGAAAATCCCTGTTGTTGTTCAGGAATTAAACTGGCATAAATTGGAAGTTGGGAAAGAGTTGTTCCGAATTGCTTTTGGGGAATGGGATATTTTGTCGGTTGATCAATAGAAGACTTTAAATCATAGATAATGGTTTTAGTGCCTAAATGCTGTTGTTTAACCCTTGCGGTTTGGGGTTGAATTGAATAGATATCAGGATGGTTTTCTCCCCAGAGTAGCGAGAATTCTAAACCCCAAGTGGAGTGAATTTCCCAAGCATTCGGCTGAATTTGTACAAAACCCGAAGCACTGGCAGACTGAAGCGGTTGAACTAATACCGCAGGCTGTAAATCTTGTAATCGCACGCCACATCGTTGCCAATATAATAAACTTCTAGCCCGAAAAAATTCAGCATAAGCCTGTTTTAATCCTAATAACGCGGTTTGATGATCCCCCCAACAAATCACAGGGTCTAAAAGTCCTGATGTTTGCATAAGATGGGGAATACTTAGACTCGGATAAAATATCAACGCAGGCGGATTTAATTGGTCAATGCTGGCTTGAATTTGGTCACTCCAAGATTCAGGTAATTGGGTATCGATTAGTTGCTGACAAAGGCGTTGAGCGATCGCTTGTAATTGACGGGGTTGATTGACATCGAAATAAAGGGACGACTGGGGTAAATCAACAAATAAGGGTTCTAACCAGTCAATCGTTTGTAAAAATTCCCAGAATAATTTAGCCGTAACAACGAAACCCGGTAATACGGGACGACCTTGACGGAGTAAATTACTTAAATAGAATGCTCGCTCCCCTACAACTTCCCGATCAGAAAGTTGAATTTGGTGGAGCCAATAAAAATTATCCACGCCTTAAGCTAAGTTCATTAATTATCAATATCATGATCAAAACACTTTTAAACTTATTTCTCAAACCCAACTGTCCATTATGTAACCGACCTGCTAATACAGAACTTTGTGATTATTGTGAACGACAGTTACTTCGCTGTCGGTTTCCCCAGGACGTTAAATTTGCCGCCGAGGTGCCGCTTTGTGTCTGGGGACAGTACAAAGATGTTCTCAAACGGGCGATCGCTGCTTTGAAGTATGATCATCATACCGAACTGGCGAAACCTTTGGGGTATGGATTAGCAGAAACTTGGTTATCTACACCTCAGTCCCAGATCTCATCTCTAACCGTTGTACCCATTCCCCTACACGCCACTAAATTAAAACAACGGGGATTTAATCAAGCCGAACTATTAGCTAAAAGTTTTTGTGAGATCACAGGTTTATCCCTATCGGCTCAGGGTTTAGAACGAATTAAACAGACAGAAGCACTGCATCAACTCTCCCCCGAACAACGGTTCCAAAAAATGCAAAATGTGTTTAATTTAGGTCAAGATTTTCGTCGTCGCCGTCCTTCAGGTTCAGTTTTAATTTTAGACGATATTTATACAACAGGTGCAACGGTTAAATCGGCAATTGCTCAATTACAACAGGCGGGAATTTCTGTGGCGGGTGTTGTTGCGATCGCCACAACTCAAAAATCAGTAAACAGTAAACAGTGAATCAAAGAAATCCAGTGCATGAAGCGTTCATAAAGATTTCCGGTAGTTGACAACAAACAACAACTGCTTTATAACTAATTACTGATTACTTATACAGACGCGCCCTGGCACGTCTCTACACTGATAACTGATAACTGATAACTGATAACTGATTAAAATGGCTTTAATTTTAGGAACTGCATTGGCAGATAATCTTGCTGGACTCATCGAAAATGATCAAATCTACGGTTTAGAAGGGGATGATACACTCCAAGGTCTGGAGGGTGATGATACGATTAATGGAAATCAAGGAAAAGATATTGTTTATGGCAACCCCGGAAATGATCTTCTGTTTGGAGGCCAAGGGGATGATAAACTGTTTGGAGGATCGGGTAATAATCAACTATTTGGTAATTTAGGCTCAGATGCCTTATTTGGAGGGATCAATAGTGATTCTTTGTTTGGCGGTCAAGGTCTCGATCTCCTAGCTGGTGGAGGAGGAAATGATTATGTTTCTGGTGATGTTGGAGATGATTTTGTAGCGGGGGTTGATGTTAATTCAGCTAATCCAGGATCAGGTGAAATTGATACCTTAGTTGGTGGAGCCGGATTGGATGCGTTTTACTTAGGCAGTTCCGATTCTACTAGCTATTATTCTACAGGTGGTTCGGCAGATTTTGCTTTTATTCCTGATTTTACTGTAGGTGAAGATTACTTTGCTTATAAAACGAATGATGTGATTACATTTAACGATTTAACATTACCCGGTTATGGAACAGGAGCGGGGATTTTTGTTAACAAGTCCGGTTTAGAGGAATTGATTGCATTTTTACCGGGAGTCCAAGCCAATCAACTCGATATTAACTTAGATTTTACACCCATCTAATATCAGTTATCAGTAATCAGTTAACAGTTATCAGTCAAGAGGTGAATAGTAGACAGTCTATTAACTCTTAACTATTAACTCTTACACTGATAACTGATAACTGATCACTGATCACTGATTCTTTGCATATTGTTCTGCACCCAAACCGACTAATAGATGTAATATTCCATCGGGTAAACGTAAAATTCCTTCCACACCTGCGGCTTTTAAGGCGTCTTCATCAACGAGGTTATAATCAGTAATTTTTACTCGTAATCGAGTTAACGCCACAGCATCAACGCTTTGAATATTCGGTTTTCCTCCTAGAGCAATAATGATGTTCTGAATCCGATGTTTTGCCTCTGCATCATCTAGGGTTATTGTTGGTAAGATAGCATCCTTTGATGTTGAATTAACCTCTGTAGTTTCTGGTGTGATCACATCCACAATATCAGCTTCTGCTCCAGCAGTTTTCAGATATTCAATCATATCTGTTTTTAAATTTTCTGAACGGGGGCCGAATATTGCTTGAGCACTATTTCCAATTTCTAAAACTCCCGATGCTCCTAATGCTTTCAGTCGGCTTTTATTCACCTTTTTAATATCATTAACGGTGATCCGTAAGCGAGTAATACAAGCATCTAAAGTCGCAATATTACTGCGTCCGCCAAAAGCTCGAACTAACTCCATTGCCATACTACCAACTCCTGTTCCTGGAGTAATAGTTTCTACGGTTTCTAAGTCATCGTCTTCTCGACCCGGAGTTGGTAAATTAAACTGTCGAATTCCAAAGTAAAACACGCAGAAATATAAAGCAGCAAAAAACGGCCCCAAGGCGGGAATTAACCAAGCTTTTGTGCCTAAGCTATTAAACAGGAAAAAGTCAATAAATCCTTGGGAAAAGGTAAACCCCATACGTCCGCCCAAGGTAATAAATAACCAATCACAAAACCCTGCCATTAACGCATGAACAGCGTATAAAGCTGGGGCTACGAACATAAATGAAAATTCAATTGGTTCGGTAATTCCGGTTAAGAAAGAGGTGAAAGCAGCCGATATCATGATCCCGCCTGTTAACACTCGATTTTTCGGTTTTGCTGCTCTCCAAATTGCGATCGCAGCCGCAGGTAAACCGAACATTTTGAACCAATAAGCACCCCCTAAAATTCCTGCTGTTGGGTCGCCAGCAAAGAAGCGATTAATGTCTCCAGTGACGACTCTGTTTGTAATGGGATCAAGAAATGATCCAATTTGAAAAAAGAAAGGAACATTCCAAATATGATGTAATCCAAAGGGTAATAATAACCGTTCTACAACCCCATAAATCGCTGCGGTAATACTCACATTTCCACCGGATGCAGCGGCATTAGCAGCCGTGGAAATAGCCTCTCCAATGGGCGGCCAGATGACGCTCATTAATATTCCCATTGCGATCGCCGCAAAGGAAGTAACAATCGGAACAAATCGTTTTCCGGCAAAAAATCCTAAATATTGAGGTAATTGAATCCTGAAAAAACGGTTAAACAAATAAGCCGCAACACAGCCCATAATTAAACCGCCAAATACCCCCGTATCCAACGAAGGAATTCCCATGACTTTGACTAAATCATCAGGATTCATGCCAAATAAAGTAGTAGAAGCAGTCCCTAAAGAAGCCACAAAAACCACAAATCCCACCGTTGCAGCTAAAGCAGCAACCCCGTCATTTTCCGCAAATCCAATCGCAACAGAAATGGCAAAAATAATCGGTAAATTGCCAAAAATTGCATCCCCGGCAGTCTTCATAATGGTAGCTAAACCTTCAGGAAGCCACCAAAATTTCGGGGAGGAAATAGTTCCCGATGCCAGATTTTGTAATTCAATTAAACGAGCGCTACCCAATCCCAATAATAAGCCAGCAATGGGTAACACTGAAACGGGAAGCATTAAAGACTTTCCCATTTTTTGTAATAAAGCAAAAGCGTTTTTGAACATCATTTTTTAAGTAGTGAGTCCTTCAGGACTCTATCAAATATTATTACTGATAACTGATAACTGATAACTGATAACTGATAACTGATTAAAGTGCCCGAACATCCGCCCCCGTTTCTGCATCTAACGCTTTTTGCGCTAATTCTTGACACCGAAATAAACTTAATTCCCGTATCTGTGCCTTAATTGTGGGAATACTCGGAACACTAACACTTAATTCCTTCACCCCCAAACCAATTAATAAAGGAATCGCTTGAGGATCACTAGCAATTCCGCCACAAACTCCTACCCATTTTCCTTGTTTAGTTGCTCCTTTTACGGTTAAATCAATTAATCGTAAAATAGCTGGATTCAACCCATCAACGAAGGGTGCAAGTTTAGGATGTCCGCGATCCATTGCTAAAGTATATTGGGTTAAATCATTAGTTCCAATCGAGAAGAAATCAACCTCTTTGGCAAACTGTTCCGCCATCACCGCCGCCGAGGGAACTTCCACCATAATTCCCACAGAAACGGGAGGAAGATTTAACTTTTCTCGTTCTTCTTCTAACATAGCTTTTGCCATTTTAATTTCTTCTAATCGCGCAATCATCGGAAACATAATTCGCAACATTCCCGCCTCAGCCGATCTTAAAATAGCGCGAAATTGGGTTCTTAAAAGTTCAGGACGATCAAAGCCAAATCTAATCCCCCTTTCCCCTAAAAATGGGTTTTCTTCATGGGGAATGGGTAAATAGGGTAAAGGTTTATCACCTCCGACATCTAACGTCCGAATAATTAACGGCCGTTCCTTCCCTAAAACCCTGGCAATACTACTATAAATTTCCGTTTGTTCGTCTTCTGTCGGGGCAGAAGCACGCTCCATAAACACAAATTCCGTTCGTAATAAACCAACCCCTTCTCCTCCTAATTCAACGGCTGTTTCCGCATCTAATTTACTGCCAATATTTGCCACAATTTCCATCCGATATCCATCGGTGGTAATGGCTGGTTTCATGGCATTAGCTAGATCGGTTTCTCGTTTTTTGGCGATCTGAATTTGCAGGGTTTTTACCCGTTCCATTTCTGTTGGAGTCGGGTTTAATTTTAATGTACCTTTACTACCATCTAAAATAACTGGCGTTCCATCGGGTAAATCTAATACTTGAGGTTCAGTTCCAGCGATCGCCGGAATTTCCATAGAACGGGCTAAAATTGCAACGTGAGAGGTCGAACCCCCAGCAACAGTACAAAATCCAATCACTTTAGATCGATCTAATATTGCCATATCTGAAGGAGTTAAATCTTCAGCAATCAAGATAGTATTATCGGGATAAATCGGCCCGGTTAATGTAACTCCGGTCAGAATTCTTAATACCCTTTGCCCCACATCTCGGACATCATTTGCCCGTTGTGATAACAATTCATTTTGTAATTTTGCCAGTTGCGCTGCACTATTTGTAAAGGTTTGTTTCCAGGCAAAAGCCGCACTTTTTCCCTTATCAATGGTACTGGTCGCAATATCAATTAATTCGGGATCTTCTAATAATTCTTGATGGGCGGCAAAAATCGCTGATTTACTGGGATCGCCCTGGCTATGAACATTGGCCCGTAACGCTTCTACCTCTAATTGGGCCTGTTCGATGGCCGACTCTAATTTTCGCCGTTCTGTATTCGGGTTTTCGCCCTTTTCCGTCACCTCAATTTCCTGTTCCCGCACCCGGAAGATCTGACCGACGGCTATTCCAGAGGATGCAGCCACCCCTAAAACCAGATTAGGATCATCAGAACGCCGACGGGGAGCCGGATTCGATATTTCCCCTTGAGCAACACTCGCCGGGGCTGAGATCGGGGCGGTTCCTTCTTCCCCCAACCCGGAACGCATGGCGTCGGAGAGTTCAGCGATCGCCTCGGCTGCATCGGGCCCTTGGGCAACCAATACCACCCGATCCCCGTTATTGACTTCTATGGCCATTAACCCGACCACACTCTTAACATTCGCGTCTTGATCACCCCGTTGTAAACGAATTTTAGATTGATATTTTTTGGCTAAATTTGCTAATACCGCCGAAGGTCGCGCGTGTAATCCTGTAGGATTAGGAATAATAATTTCATCTGAGGTAATTGTCTCGGCAGAAATTGGGGTATTTTCAATCACTGTTGGAGCTAAAGTCAGTTCTAAAATAACTGTTTCTCCAGCAATAACATTACCCGAACTTGCTTGAAAAGTTGCGACTTGATCACTATTAGTAATCACAATTTGGGTGAGCAAACTTTTAGCATTCAAAGCCACATAATCGGCATCAAATTCTATTAACGGATCACCTGTTTGAATGCGATCGCCCATTTTAACTTTAGGACTAAATCCTTGACCCCGCAATGTCACCGTATCTAAACCAATGTGCATCAACACTTCTAACCCTTCTGGCGTCTTCAGTGTCACCGCATGATAGGACGGATGGAGTTGTATCACTTCCCCGTCACAAGGGGCAATTAAGACCTGACTCACGGGGTCAATAGAAATCCCATCCCCAACCATTTTTTGAGCAAATACGGGGTCTGGAACCAGTTCAATGGGCAGAATATACCCCGACAAAGGTGCTTTTAATAGAACGCCAGTCCCTTTGGGAACTGGTGTTACAGTATTAATCATTGTGAAGTCCTGTTTAAATGGTGTTTTTTAATCTGGGTGGGTTGTTCAACCCTGGATATTGTTTAAGATACAATTAACCTTTTGCCATTGTTCAAAAATTTCGATTTTGTTTTAATTTGAAACAATTCTTAGTATATATAGCAATCCTAAATAGGTTGTAATATTTTATCGTAGGGGTTGGGAGACCCAACCCAGGCGCAAAGAGGGTTGGGAGACCCAACCCCTACAAAACTTTTTCACAAATCATTTAGGATTGCTATAGGCATTTTTTGAAGTTGAACAAAAGTTCCCTGGAATTAGGTATAACTCGCATATTATACATTATTTATGGATTACTATAAAAATCACCCATTTGTTCAAAATCATTAAATATTATGAATCAAAAGCAGCTTATTCAACAAGAGTTAAATCCTCAAATTACAGTTGTTATGCCAGTGTATAATGGCGAAAAATATCTTGATACAGCAATCAAGAGTATTTTAAATCAAACGTTTACGAATTTTGAACTTGTAATTGTAGATGATGCTTCAACAGATAGCAGCGTAAAAATTATAAATTCCTATGAAGACAAACGCATCAAATTAATTAAAAACAATGTAAATCTGGGGATACCAACAACTAGAAATAAATGTTTGCAAGCATCATCAGGTGAATACATTGCTGTTTTAGATTGTGATGATTATGCTTATCCATCAAGATTAGCAGAACAATTTGAGTTTATGGAAAATAACCCAGACTTTGGTATGGTTGGGTCTTGGGTTGAATTAATGGATGATCATGATAATTTGACGGGTGAAGTATGGAATGAGGAAGAACCCGATCAAAAAATTCCTTGTCGGCTGCTATTTCATAACTATTTTGCTCATTCAGCAGTTTTGATGAGAAGAAGTGCAATCAACGCAGTTAAGATAAATGGAGAGGTTTACAGAAAAGATTATCCAAATGCTCAAGATTATGATCTATGGGTAAGAATATCCAAAAAATTCAAAGTTTGGAATATTCCCAAAGTGTTAATTAAATATCGTGTACATTCTAATTGTATAAGTCTAAAAGCCGCAAATTTAGTTGAAAAATTGACCTGTAAAATACTTACTGCTCAAATCAATGATTTAGGTATTCAACCCACTGATAAAGAATTAGCATTACATAGACAAATAGGATCATATAATCCCCAAAAAATTGATACATCTATAGAGTACATGAAAGAAGTAGCAAATTGGTTGACAATACTCAGAAATGCTAATCATAAAACAGGTTTATACAATCATCATGATTTTAATCAAGTTCTCGCAGATTTACAGTTATTTATGTTTTGTCATTGTCTTAAACAACGAGAAATAGAATTACACAGATGAGAATTAATTACCAAAAAGGGGAACAAGGAACAGAAAAGAAACATGGGTGTCTAATAAGTAATTGGACAAAAATATTTACAGTCATTGCGAGCGAAGGGAAGCAATCACAACCCTTGCGATTGCTTCATTTCACTTCGTTCTGTTTGCAATGACATTGTGTGTTTCCATTAATTCCACTTCTAAGAATAGAAGCGACGGTATCAAGACCGATATATGGTGTTTCACCCACAATCAGTGTTTCCATTAATTCCACTTCTAAGAATAGAAGCGACTTTTTAAAGGTGAGGAGCGTCAATGGACGGAATCAGAGTTTCGAGCTATTAGCGATCGCCCTAATTTAAAGTTACTTAAAATAATATTAGATGAGGATTTGCTTTCAGTCACGTCTACCTTCTCCTTCTCGCAGTTGATGAATCAAAGGTATTGGACTAGGGTGAACTCCTGTTTTTTGTTTCACTTCTTCACGGATTTTAATAATAGTTTTGTGAGCCTCCCAAGCCCGTCTTAACTTAATTTCCTTAGATAAAGCTTCCGTAACTAGAGCGTCAAGAGATTCTTTTTCAATTTCTCTAGCTTGCTGAAGTAAATCACTGGGAATCTGGATAGTGATTGTTGTAAAATCCATACAAAAGCCTCTTGATACAAGTTTTTAAGCGAAAATTTGATTTTTTTGTGAGTCAGACCACAAACCAGTTCTCTACTCTTAAGTTTTGAAAATTAGCATAGTCTGAAACGTTATTAGTGACCAGGGTAAGATTATTAACCTGTGCAGTCGCGGCGATTTGTCCATCTGCATAAGCAGGAGGTTTACCGTTTGCTGTCAGTCTCGCTCTTTCTAAAGCAAACCACTCAGCCGCTGCGACATTATATGAAAGAATTGGAATATTTGGCTCGACTATTTCGTGAAGATACTGTTCAATTCTCTCTCTTCTTTTAGAAATAGGTAAACGATAGCAACCGAAAACTAATTCGTGCCAAGTAACGGTGGCAATAGAAACTTCCCCCTGATATTGTTGCAGCCTGGAGATGATAACTGGATTGGGTTCCAGTTTTAAGGGTTCAGATATAATGTTGGTATCAAGTAAGAAGCGGTTCACAGGTTCACCTCACGTCCAGGGGACTTGTCGCGGACATTTTTCCACACTTCATCGGGGTCAATTTCGATGCCTTCTTCGATCATTTCTTGGCGAAATTGTTGAAGAGATTCCCAGAAACCAGGAGCTTTATTGACTAATCGCTCATATTCTGTTGTGGAAAGAATCACGGCAATTTGTTGACCTTGGCGTGTAATTTCAATGGGTTCACCTTGTTCGACTTCCTGAATAATTTTATTCAGGTTAATAGGTATTTGTTCAATTGAATATTGCTGAGACATTAAGTTTAACCTCCATATTAGTTTTGACCTGACCCCAACCCATTGCCTTTTAGGAGAGGCGGCTAGGGGGAGAGGTTCTTAATTCTCGTAACATTTTGCTAGTTCCTCCATCAATAGCTTTTTGCACCAGTTGAGGAATCAATTCCGTTAGGGATAACTCAGGAAAGGTCGGACTATTAACAGTTTCAGTGTAGCCTTGATCAGAAAGTAAATAAATTTTTAACTGTTGATTTCGATAAATCCAAACTTCAGGAACTCCGATAGCTTCGTAAGCTTCTAATGTTGTTTTAGAGGTAACATCTGCCTCTATTGCTAAGTCTGGGGGTGGATACTGTTTTAAATCTAAATTAGTACAACCTTGCACCCGTTGGGCGTTTTGGATATAAAAGCAGGTATCGGGTTCTATCCCAGCAATGGGTGGACGTTTGAGAGTAGTTGAACCAAAATCCTCCCAATCTCGCCCTTGAATATCTAAAATCGCTTTAACGATATCGGCGATAATCCGATGGGGACGTTCGTGGAGTGCCAAAGGGGACATAATTTCTAGGGTTCCTCGGTAGTAGGTAACGCGACTGTTGCGTTTTTCTCCTAAGTCGAGCAGAATTTGTTCAAAATCTTGCCAAGACAGGTTAGAAATAGTAATCTGGCTACCAGGAGTGAGTTTAATCGCTTGAATTGGAAAAGTTACACTCATATTTTTGTCCCCATTTCTGCATTGTTTCTTCAATTTTGGATAGTTGTTATTTCCCTTTAGCCTTAGTTTTTTTCTTAGCATCCTTAGCCGCCTTTTTAGCTGCTTTCTCCGCTTCTAATTTAGCTAACTCTGCTTGTTCCTTTTCTTCCGCTAGTTTATCCAAATAATAGTGATAATCTCCTAAATAAACCCGAAACTCTCCCTCCCGAATTTCAACTATTTTATTAGCAACTTGAGAAATAAAATAACGGTCATGGGAAACAATTAACACCGTCCCATCATAATGTTGTAGAGCTTCCTCTAACATTTCTTTGGCGGGAATATCTAAATGGTTTGTGGGTTCATCTAAAATTAAACAATTCACAGGTTGAAGTAATAATTTCGCTAACGCTAAACGGGCTTTTTCCCCTCCACTTAAAGCATTAACCTGTTTTAAAACCGTATCTCCACTAAACAAAAACCGTCCTAATAACGTTCTAACTTCTTCATTTTTCCAGTCTGGAACTTCATCATGGATGGTATCCATAACGGTTTTTTCTAAATCTAATGCCTCCGCTTGATTCTGTTCAAAATAACCCGGAATCACGTTATGTTGTCCTAAAGAAACCTCTCCTTCTGTGGGTGCTTCTAAACCCATAATTAAACGTAGTAACGTTGATTTTCCGCAACCATTCGGCCCTAAAAAGGCAATCCGATCGCCACGTTCCACTAACAATTCTGTTCCTAAAAATAGGATTTTATCATCATAAAAATGAGTTAAATCTTTAATATTCACCACTTCTCGACCACTTCTAACCGCCGTCGGAAATCGAAATTTTAGGGTGGGAGAGAAAGACGTAGGGGCTTCAATTCGTTCTATTTTATCCAGTTGTTTTTCTCGGCTTTTCGCTTGGGTACTCCGGGTCGCACTGGCTCGAAATCGCTCTACAAAAGCCTGTTGTTTTTCTAACTCTTTTTGCTGCCGTTCATAAGCACTTAATTGAGCTAATTCGGCATCTTCTTTCTGTTGTAAATAAGCAGAATAATTCCCTAAATAAGTTTTAGAAACACCTTGTTCTGTTTCGACAATTTGGGTACAGAGACGATCTAAAAATTCGCGGTCATGGGAAACAATTACCATCGGTGTTGTTGACCCTTTGAGATAACTTTCTAACCATTCAATGGTTTCTAAATCTAAATGGTTTGTCGGTTCATCCAATAATAGTAAATCTGGTTCTTGGAGTAAAATTTTTCCTAAACTCATTCGCATTTGCCAACCGCCACTAAAAGCGCTGACTAAGCGATCGCCATCTTCCGAATCAAATCCCATTTCGGGTAAGATTTTCTCAATTTGAGACTCTAATGTATAGCCACCAATGGCTTCCAATTCTCGATGTAAACGATCTAATTTTTTAATTAATTGATCTAACTTCTCTGGAGTTGCCGTTTGCATTTCATGTTGCACTTCTGTCAAAGATTCATGAATCTGATTTGCTTGTTTAAATACTGTCCAAAATTCTTCACGAACTGTATGAGTCGGGTTAACTTCAAATTCTTGAGTTAAATAGGCAATTTTCAAACTCGCTGGCCGAATAATTTCCCCAGAAGTCGGTTCCATTTCTCCCGCAATAATTTTGAGTTGCGTTGATTTTCCCGCCCCATTTACCCCCACTAAACCAACACGCTCCCCCGATTTCACTTCCCAATTAATATCTTTAAGCACCAAACCTGTAGAATAGATTTTACTAATATGTTCAAGCCGTAACATTCTCAATCTCCTTTAGTCAGTTATCAGTTATCAGTTATCAGTTATCAGTTATCAGTTATCAGTTATCAGTTATCAGTTATTTTTGAGCAAAAAAATCGTGGTTAATCCCTTCCTTGCTTGGCTGCCTTATAGATTTCTACTGCATTTTGAATAATGGCTTTAAAAGCTTCAGGCTCCCAGGGTTTTGTAATACACTTAAAGATAAGAGCCGATGTCATCGTTTCAGAATCCAGATCTAAAGCCTCTTCAGAATAACCCGTCAGTAGAATTCTAATTGTATCAGGGAAAAGCTGAGTGACCCGGCTTAAAAATTCAATTCCTGTCATTTCAGGCATACTTTGGTCAGAAATAATTACCGCCATTTCTCCTTCGGTATTGAGAATATTCATCGCATTGGAAGGACTATCGGCTCTAAACACCTGAAATTCTCGTCGAAAGGTTCGATAGAGCAGATCGAGATTATCTCGCTCATCATCAACCACCATAAGTTTTAGTTTGCTTTCAGGCATACCTTGATCTCTATGCAACTAAAAAATAAAATTAGATAAAATCCTGGGTTCAAGAGTGCAGCCCGGAGCATAAAAAATTAACTGTAACTTTAATTCTATTTTAAGCGGTAGAGTGTAAAAAAAAGGCGAGACTCAAACAAGTTCTCGCACTTTCTACAGAAATGGCTAACTTTATCCTGAACCGGATCACAACATGAAAGCCAAAACCCATTAATTACACCGAAACTGGATTAGATGTGGAGTTCGCTAATTCAGCTAACCGTTCCTCCTGATCTTTAACAATACAAGCACTGAGTACACCGTCCAAACTTCCTTCCAAAAGCGTAGCCAGAGGGAAGTTTTCGCCTAAGCGATGATCAGTAACTCGATTGTCTTTATAGTTATAGGTACGAATTTTTTCCGAACGTGAACCCGTTCCCACCTGGGAACGTCGCATAGAAGTTACAGCTTCCTGTTGTTCCCGCAGTTTCGCTTCGTACAACTTCGCCCGCAAAATTTGCATCGCCCGTTCTCGGTTTTGTAATTGACTCCGTTCTTCGGTACAGAAAATCCGAATCCCCGTCGGTTTGTGGATCAGGTCAACGGCCGTTTCCACCTTGTTGACGTTTTGACCGCCAGCACCCCCGGAACGAGCCGTGGTCATCTCAATATCCTTGGGATCAATTTGCACTTCCACCTCATCGACTTCGGGCATCACGGCCACCGTTGCGGTAGAGGTATGAACCCGACCCCCAGCTTCCGTTACCGGAACACGCTGAACCCGGTGAACTCCCGCTTCAAACTTGAGTTTGCTGTAAACGCTTTCCCCTTGGATTTCTAAAATCGCCTCCTTAAAGCCCCCCATATCGGCAAGAGACTCGCTGACCATGTGTACCCGCCAGCGTTGGGTTTCCGCATATCGGGTGTACATTCGCACTAAATCCCCCGCCCAAATACTGGCTTCTTCCCCTCCCGTTCCCGCCCGAATTTCCAACATAATGTTTTTATCATCGTTGGGGTCACGAGGGAGTAACAGGACTTTGAGCAGAATTTCAAGCTGACTAATTTTAGTTTCCAATTCTGCCACTTCCAAGGAAGCCATTTCCCGCATTTCGGGGTCATCTCCGGCTTCCTTCATGACTTGACGAGAGCCTATAAGTTCTTCTTGAGCAATTTTCCAGTCCTGATAAGCTAAAACAATTTCTTCCATTGAAGAACGAGCCATTGCCACCCGTTGAAATTCATCGGGGTCAGTGGCAATATCAGGATCAGCTAAACGCAGGGTTAATTCGTTGAAAGTTTGTTCAATAGATTTAAGTTTATCGACAAGATAAGCATCAGCCATGGTTGTCCTTTGTCAGTAATCAGTAATCAGTAATCAGTAATCAGTAATCAGTGATCAATAATCAGTAATCAGTTAATAATTAATAGTTGCCAATTGTGGGCTATAAACTAATTGCTAAAAGCTAAAAACTGATCAGTGATAAATAAAAACTGATCACTGATAACGGGTAACTGAGCTACTTCTGGGATTGCTTATCATCCATCATGCCGTATTTCCGCAGGAAGCGCTCAACTCGTCCTTCGGTGTCTAGGATTTTTTGATTTCCGGTGTAGAAAGGGTGATTTCCTGACCACACATCAACATTAAGTCGAGGCTGAGTAGAACCAACGGTTGTCACTAATTCACCGTTGCAATAGACTTCGGCATCTGGATACCATTTAGGGTGAATACCAGGTTTAGGCATGGTTTTGATCTGCTAAATTTTACAAGTTGTTAACTAACAATTTTAACGGGGATAAGTCCCCGATAAGACGGTAAACCGAGTGGGGGTTTAACGTTTGGAGTATTGAGGAGCTTTACGCGCTTTGCGTAAACCATATTTTTTCCGCTCTGTGGCACGGGGGTCACGGGTTAAGTAACCTTCAGTTTTGAGCGGTTTGCGGTTATCTGGGTTGAGTTCACACAAGGCACGGGCCACACCTAAACGGATGGACTCGGCTTGACCTGTTAAACCGCCACCCTTGACACTGACCAAAATATCATATTCATTTTCCAGGCCCAGGGTGTCTAGGGGAGCTTTGGCAGCGGCCAGATAGCCCATGTTGTATTGCAGATACAACTCGCCTTCTTTGCCATTAATCGTCAATTTGCCAGTACCAGGGACTAGGCGAACTTGAGCCACAGAGCATTTACGACGGCCAGTTCCCCAGTAAACGGCACGACCAGTATCAGTTGCTTGCATTAATTACCTCCTGTTGGAATTGTATTAAGTATTAAAGTTTCGGGTTTTTGAGCTTGATGAGGATGATCCGGCCCTGCATATACTTTGAGTTTAGTAAACAGGTTACGCCCTAGAGTATTCTTGGGTAACATCCCTTTAACGGCTTTCTCAATAATTCGTTCCGGTACACGGGCTTGCAATTTGTCAAAAGTTTCGATTTTCATCCCGCCCGGTCTACCGGAGTGACGGCGATACAGTTTTTGAGTCCGTTTTTTCCCCGTCACTTGAATTTTTTCCGCATTCACAATAATCACAAAGTCACCCGTGTCCATATGAGGGGTGTAAATGGGTTTATTTTTTCCCCGAATAATGCGAGCGACTTCGCAGGCCAAACGACCTAAGCGGTGGTCAGCCGCATCAATGACATACCATTTCGGCTCTAAGGAAGCTTCCGAAGGCAGGAAGGTTTTTGTGCTCATTCTTGATTGTCCTTAAATTTAAGAATAAATAAGGTGTCTGTTGTCTGTTGTCTGTTGAGCGTTAACCGTTAACCGACAACAAATTTAGGAAAGGTATCAAACCAAATTTCGGGATCAAAGGGAAATTCTGGATAACCGACACGCAATAGGCAAAGTCCTTGGGCTGGGGCTGCATATTTAACGAGTTCTCGGCGTTCTTGAACCCAGATGTCTCGAAATTCCTCTAGGGAGCGTTCTCCGTTTCCGACCTGTACCAGCAACCCCACTAATAGCCTCATCATTCCATATAAAAATCCACTGGCTTGCACTTCAATATGGATGAAGGCTTCTTGGCGTTGACAACTGACGAACTGTACGTCTACCCAAGCATGGGGGCGGGATGTGCCACTGCGTTGAAACGCCGATAAATGGTGATATCCCAGTAACTGTTCTAAGGCGGCTTGGATTAACTGTTCATCCAGAGGATGATGATAGTAATGCCAAGTGAACGGACGGACAAATAGGTTGGGTCGGGAGTCCGTATACAGGGTGTACCGATATCGACGCCATTTTGCCGAAAACCGAGCGTGCCAGTCGGCGGGAACGGAGGCAGATGCCCGAATCAACACATCCTCCGATAAGCGGTTGTTAAGAATGGTCGCCCAACGGTAGGCAGGAATATAGTCCGGTGCCTGAAAGTGCGCCACTTGAGCCGCCGCATGAACTCCCGTATCCGTGCGACCCGCCGCGTGCAGTGTAACGGGAGTTTGAGTTACCGTAGCGATCGCGGTTTCAATCTCCTGCTGCACTGTGCGTTGATGCGGTTGTCGTTGCCAACCTTGAAAGTGAGTTCCCTGATACTGAATCACCAAGGCAATACGCTGTTGATCCATCACATAAATCAGTTATCAGTTATCAGTTATCAGTTATCAGTTATCAGTTATCAGGTAAGAAGTTAAAGATAGCTCATTAACTATTAACTCTTACACTGATAACTGATAACTGTTTACTGTTAACTGATAACTGATTACACCAGTTCAATAATTGCCATTTCTGCATTATCTCCCCGACGGCTTACTGTTCTAACAACACGGGTATAACCACCATTGCGCGAACCATACCGCTCCTTGGCTCCATCAAATAAGGCATGAACCAGTTGTTTGTCATAGATATACCCCATGGCTTGACGACGGGCAGCTAGGGAGCCGTCTTTAGCCAGGGTAATCATTTTTTCCGCTTCTGATTGTACCGCTTTCGCTCTAACTTTAGTGGTTGTGATTCGGCCATGACGAATCAGTTCGGTCGCCAGCGATCGCAGCAACGCTTTACGCTGATCAGCAGGTTTGCCCAGTTGGGGAACACGACAACGATGACGCATAATTACCTTAAGGTAGAAAATGATTGAGTGGATTTAATCAGTTATCAGTTGTCAGTTATCAGTTATCAGTGCAAAAATTATCAGTTATCAGTGTTAAGATTTAAGGGTTATATTTTCTCTTTACTGATTACTGATTACTGATTACTGATTACTGATTACTGATTACTGATTACTGATTACTGATTACTGACTACTGATTACTGATTACTGACTACTGAATTCGGTCAAACTGACTTCTCAAGATGATGAAGCCGTGGATTTAGAGGCTCGTTCTTGAGGCAGCGTAATTCCTAAGCGTTTTTGTAACGCCTCGATGACTTCCTCCGCAGACTTCTGACCGAAGTTTTTAATTTCTAATAGGTCTTCTTGAGTATAATCTCGTAAGTCTGCCACCGAGTTGATTTGAGCGCGTTTGAGACAGTTGTAAGCCCGAACCGACAACTGTAGCTCTTCAATCGGGATTTGGCTGGTGGGATCAATATCATCATTCAGGTCACTTTTAATCGATTCCAGCGTGATATCTTTCAACGGGGTGAACAATTCCACCAGAATTGTCGAGGCTTGGCTGAGGGATTCTTGGGGTGTGAAACTCCCATTTGTCCAAATCTCCATGATCAGGCGGTCTTTTTCTAAAGACCCACCCACCCGTGCATCCTCAACGGTGTAATTCACTTTCCGTACAGGCATAAACACAGCATCAATTTGGAGAAAATCCAAAGCCGTTGCTTCATCCCGGTTCCGCTCAACGGCTCGATACCCCGTCCCCTTGTCAACTTGGAATTCCATTTCCAAGGTTGCTCCTGGGGACAGGGTAGCGATATATTGGTTTTTGTCTACAACCTCAACCTCTGAAGGTAAATCAAAATGACCCGCCGTTACCGTCGCCGGGCCTTGGACAAGTAAGCGGCCGATTTGTTTTTGATGGGTATAGCTCTTGAGTACAACTTCTTTGAGGTTGAGCAGAATTTCCAAAACATCTTCTCTAACCCCTTGAATCGTTGCAAACTCATGATTAACACCAGCAACCCGTACTGATGTAATGGCTGTTCCTTCTAAGTTCGAGAGTAAAACCCGTCTTAGGGCATTGCCAACCGTTGTCCCTTGACCCCGTTCCAAAGGTTCCAAGACGAATTTCCCGTACTGACTCCGGTCTGTATCAGTGCTCGATTCAATACACTCAATCTTAAACTGCGCCACCGATGGACCTCCCTTCTCCATTGAACCCCAAAATGAATTGACAATATCAGGTAAAGAATGAAACCCTAGGGAGTTCATTCTTCCTAGAAGAGACGCGAGGTTTCGCGTCTGACGGCTCTTGTAAGCCGTAATTAAACGCGACGTCGTTTGGGAGGACGGCAACCATTATGGGGAATTGGAGTAATGTCTCGAATCAGGGTGATTTCTAAACCCGCCCCTTGTAACGCCCGAATCGCAGTTTCTCGACCTGCACCTGGCCCACTGACCATGACTTCTACTTGACGCATTCCTTGATCATTAGCTCTGCGTCCAGCATTTTCTGCTGCTGTTTGTGCAGCGAAAGGAGTCCCCTTTTTTGCCCCTTTAAATCCCGTAGACCCGGCGGAAGCCCAGGAAATGACCTCTCCATTGGGGTCAGTAATCGTTACAATCGTATTGTTGAAGGTGGATTGAATGTAGGCTACCCCATTCGGAACGTTACGTTTTTGCTTTTTAGGCCCTGTTTTTTTCGTTTGTCGCGCCATAGTAATCTCGTTTACGATTTTCTTTGCGGTGAGTTTAAGAGATCTGCTGGTGCTAAATCAGCAGTTCTTGTCGGTTGAAACGCCCTGCTTATTTATTTCTTAGCCGCAGCTTTTTTCTTACCAGCAACGGTACGGCGAACACCCCGACGGGTTCTAGCGTTCGTTCGTGTGCGCTGACCCCTCACAGGCAGACCTAAACGATGACGACGGCCCCGATAGGTGCCAATATCCATCAGGCGCTTGATATTCATCGCCTCCATCCGTCGCAGATCCCCTTCCACCTGATAAAGTTGAATGGCGGCGCGTAGGGCTGCAACATCAGCATCGTTTAGATCTTTGATCCGGGTATCAGGATTGACACCCGTGTCTTTTAGAATTTGTTGAGACCTTGAAAGTCCAATTCCATAAATGTAAGTTAGACCGATTTCAACACGCTTATCTCGTGGAAGGTCTACTCCGGCTATCCGTGCCACAATGAACGTCTCCCTTTAAAATGTACACTCACGACAATGCCTAAATCATGCAGTAAAATGATAGGCAATGAGTTGATCCCCAATCTGCTGAATGGCTTGGGCTACTTGGCTGGTTGAAGCTACTGTACTGATTTCAACTGCACACTCTTTCACGTTGGAAGGAATGGTATTGTAGCTACTCCTTAAGACTTAACAAGGGTTGGAGGCTTGTTCAAGTCTAAACTTGAATCACAGCATTTTAAGTTGTTGAGTCTGTTTTCCCATTCTCAGGACTACCCAGGTTGTTAACCTTGGCGTTGTTTATGCTTGGGGTTAGAACAAATCACCATTACCCGTCCTCGACGGCGGATAACGCGACATTTTTCACAAATCTTGCGGACTGATGCTCTAACTTTCATGCCAATTTGAGCGACACTACAACAAATTTATTATTATATCACTGAAAATCCAATTTTTATCTAGTCTAACCCTTACCCCAAAGGCTAAGGGATAAGATTTCCATCTATTTTTTGCGTAGACGATAGGTGATTCTGCCTTTGGTCAAGTCATAGGGGGTTAATTCAACTTTGACTCGATCTCCGGGCAGAATCTTAATGTAATTCCGACGAATTTTTCCAGAGATATGCGCCAAGACATTAAACCCATTATCCAAATCTACGCGAAACATAGCATTTGGAAGGGATTCAGTGACTGTCCCTTCCATTTCAATCAGATCTTGTTTAGCCAAGTTATTTTTACCTCAATTCAACAATCTATCCCCTCGATCAACATAAGACCGAGATTTGCTCATCCCATGACGTTCAGAAATCCGAGTTTAAACGTATTTCTTAACATATTTTATCAAAAATTCGAGCGTAATCTCTGTTTTTTGTCAATCTCTTGGCTGCAATTTTTATTGAAACCGAGGGTAAACCAACGGGTGAGGGGAGATGTTGACTTGATTTTATTAGTAACTTCAGCCCGATCACTTCCAACTTAGCACTTCTAGCTTAGGATGACTCCCAAAAGTTACTAAAACTTTCCGGCTCCAAAAGATTTCCTAAGCAGAAACAACCTGTCTCAACTCCTGAGTGACTTCATCCATGGAACGGTTGCCGTCAATATGGTGGAGTTGTTGGCGTTCCCCATAATAATCAATTAAGGGTGCCGTTTGTTCCCGATACACTTGTAAACGGTGACGAATGATTTCCTCATGATCATCCTGACGTCCTCTAGCCAACAATCGCTGTACCAGAATGTCATCAGGAACATCCAGATTAATCACCCGAAGCTCTCTCGCCTTTTCTTCAGCTTGGCTGCCCCCATTGAGTAGAGTCGTTGCCACAAAATCAGCTTGAAAAATATTTCGAGGAAACCCGTCTAAAACCCAACCATTTTGAGCATCGGATTGTTCCAGACGATGTTGCACCATATCTAAGATCAGTTGATCAGGGACTAATTCGCCTCGATCCATATAGTCCTTGGCTTTTTGACCCAGATCCGTTTCTTGAGTGACGTGCGTGCGTAAAATTTCACCCGTTGAGATATGAGGAACCTCAAAACTTTCAGCGATTATCGCTGCTTGAGTTCCTTTTCCTGCCCCTGGAGGGCCTAGAAAAATCAACCGCACTATTTTTTCACCATTCCTTCATATCGTTGAGAAATCACGTAGGTTTGCACCTGTTTAGCCGTATCGATCGCTACCCCCACCAGAATCAGGAGAGAGGTAGCTCCAAAGCCTCGAAAAGTCGGGACTCGTGTGGCACTCTCAACAATGGTTGGGATAATGGCAACTAAACCTAAAAAGATAGCTCCCAAAAACGTCAATCGATTTAAAACTCGCTCAATATACTCACTGGTGGCGCGACCTGGACGAATACCGGGAACACTAGCACCCATTTTCTTAAGGTTCTGTGCCATGTCTACAGGGTTCATAATTAATGAAGCGTAGAAATAGCTAAAGAACACAATCAAAAACAAGTAGAAAATGGCATACAGCCAAGGCGTTGAGCCACTAGGCGTGAGAGCCGTTGCAATTTGAATCAGAATCGGATTGTTCGCGAATTGAGAGATGGAGGCAGGCAAGATTAACACCGCCGAGGCAAAAATAATCGGCATCACACCCCCTTGATTTAATCGCAGAGGCAGATAGCTAGTTTTTTCTCGGTATAATTTCCGGCCAACTTGCCGACGAGCCGAAACAATCGGAATTCGCCGAGTCCCTTCCTGAACAAACACAATCCCAACGATCATCGCCAGGAAAACGATTAACAGCAGAATTACCCGACCTACAATTGCCTGATCACCACTTTGAGCTAACTCAAAGGTATTACCCAAAGAAGTAGGTAAGACCGCCACAATCCCCAGAAAAATCAGTAAAGAAGCACCGTTGCCAATTCCGCGTTCAGTAATTAGTTCCGAGAGCCACATCACAAACATTGATCCCGCCACAAGGGCCAAAACTACTTGCACTTGGAATAGGGGGCCAGGGTTATGAGCAAAGGGATTAATCCAAATGGCAATCCCCACGCTTTGTAACACCGCCCACCCTAACGCCACATAACGAGTAATTTGAGAAATCTTCCGCCGTCCGGCTTCTCCCTCGTTTTTTTGGAGATCTTCAAGACTCGGTAAAGCCGCCGTCATCAATTGCATGATGATGGAAGCGTTAATATAGGGCAAAATCCCCAGGGCAAAAATTCCCAGAGCCGAAAGTCCGCCTCCAGAAAATAAATCGAGGAATCCAATCAACGGACTACCTTGAATGGCACCCGAAAAACTGGCGCGATCAATACCTGGAATCGGGAGGAATACACCCACACGCACCAGGATGAGTAAGCCAATGGTGACTAGAATCCGACCTCTTAGACCAGCAGCCTGTGCCATCTGCAAGAAGGTTTCCTGTGCAGTTGGCGCTTTGTCTCGACTAACGACCATAATCAGTTATCAGTTATCAGTGATCAGTGATCAGTTATTAGTTATCAGTCTTGAGTAATCAGTAATCAGTCTTGAGTTTTGAGTTTTGAGTTTTTAGCCAACAACTACTAACTATTAACTACTAACTCTTAACTCTTACACTGATAACTGATTACTGTTTACTGATAACTGACAAGTTCCGCCTGCGGCTTCAATTTTGGTACGGGCACCTTGGGTAAAAGCTGCCGCTTCTATCCGCAGAGCCACATTCAGTTCCCCATTCCCTAAAATTTTCAGAGGGCCGCGACTTGCGGTAAGCAGTCCCGCTTCTAGTAGGGAAGCTAGAGTAACCTCTGTATTTGCAGACAGGGATGCCAACTGACATACATTAATCGTAGTGTAATGTTTCCGATTAACTACAGGGAAGCCCTTGAGTTTAGGAAGACGTCGATACAGAGGATTTTGACCGCCTTCAAAGCCAGGGCGAGTGCTGTGACCAGAACGAGAGTTTTGACCTCGCATCCCTTTACCACAGCTTGCACCTTGACCAGCAGAGATCCCACGACCTAGGCGACGACCGCGTTTGCGAGAGCCCGGTTTGGGTATAGCATCGTTGAGTCTCATGATTGCTTATACTTAAACAGTTTCAGATGGTTAACGGAATTAAGCGTAAAGATGCTCAATGGGAATTCCCCGCTCTTTGGCAACGTCTGCGAAGGTTCGTAACGATTGCAAAGCGTTAATCGTGGCTCTGGCATTATTCAGAGGGTTGCTAGAACCGAGTTGTTTCGCTAAGATGTTGCGAACGCCAGCCAGTTCCAAAACGGTACGCACGGCTCCCCCAGCAATTACCCCTGTCCCTGGAGCAGCCGGACGCATCATAACTTGAGCGCCTCCACCTGCACCATTGACGGGATGGGGAATGGAATTGGATTTGGTTAAGGGAACGCTGACAACGTTTTTGCGACCGTCAGCGACCCCTTTTCTCACGGCTCCAATCACATCGGCGGCTTTACCGACACCGACACCCACTTGGCCTTTTTCATTCCCGACAATCACTACAGCCCGAAAGCTGAGTTTTTTACCGCCTTTTACCACTTTAGTCACACGACGGATTTGGACAACCCGTTCTTGCCACTCGACTTCTTTTTCTTTCGTGCGATTACTTTTTTTGCGACGCTGCTGTTGCTGCTGCTCTGCCATATTTTTAATATCCTGATCAACATTGAGATGTTAACTGTTGACTGTTGAGGTGTTGACTGTTGAACGTTAGCCGTTAACCGTCAACCGACAACCAATTAGAAGTCGAGTCCAGCTTCTCGTGCTGCATCGGCTAAGGCTTTGACGCGGCCGTGATAGATATATCCGCCCCGATCAAATACCACTTTTTTGATGCCTTTAGCTACTGCACGTTCAGCAATTAATTGACCGATTTTTACTGAAGCATCGCAGCTTGAACCCGATAAATCTTCTGATTTAAAATCAGGTTCGACAGTAGAAGCGGCAGCTAAAGTATGATGTTTCGTATCATCAATCACCTGTACATAGATATGATGGTTGGAGCGAAACACTGCCAATCTAGGCCGTTCAGACGTTCCAAAGACCTTGACCCGAACTCTGCGATGACGACGATCGCGGGATTCTTGACGAGTTAGTTTCATAGTTTATTTTTTCCCACCCTTACCAGTTTTACCAGCTTTCCGTCTGACCACTTCGCCTTGATAACGAATGCCTTTGCCCTTATAGGGTTCTGGGGGACGTACTGCACGAACGCGGGCTGCGGTATTACCGACAATTTCTTTGTCAATCCCGCTAATAATCACGTTAGTGTTGTTTTCAACGGCGACGCGAATACCTTCCGGGGGTATGATTTCCACAGGTTTGCTATAACCCACGTTTAAAATCAGGTTTGTACCTTGCACTGCCGCACGATAACCCACTCCTTGGATTTCTAAGCGACGCTCAAAGCCATTGGAAACCCCTTCAACCATATTGGAAACCAGGGTTCGACACAGACCATGACGCTGACGAGCGGTGCGAGACTCGGAAGCCCGTTTGACATTGACGGTTTCTCCTTCCTGTTCCACCACAACTTCCGGGGGGAGTACACGCGATAGTTCACCCTTGGGGCCTTTAACCGTAACCTGTTGACCATTAATGGTGAGGGTGACTTGCTTGGGTACAGAAATTGGACGTTTACCAATTCTAGACATAGTTATCTCATTTGTTGACCGTTAACTGTCGAGGTGTTGACTGTTGAGTGTTAGTCGTCGGCTGTTGAGGTGTTGAGTGTTAGTCGTCCTGCCCCCCGTGCACGGGGGGTTGGGGGGGGCAAGGGGGGCGTCAACCCTCAACCGACAGCCGACAACTACCAAATGTAACAAAGCACTTCACCACCGAGTCCTTGGCGTCGAGCTTCTCGGTCAGTCATCACACCATGAGACGTGGAAATAATCGCCACGCCAATTCCACCTAATACGCGAGGGAGTTCTTTGCGGTTGCGATACACTCGCAAACCCGGTCGGCTGACTCGCTGTAATTTTTGAATGGTGGGAGCCTTGGTTTTGGAGTTGTACTTGAGAGAGACAACCAAGAACTTTTTAATGCCTTCGCCTGTTTCTTCAAAATCTGCAATAAAGCCTTCGTATTTTAGAACTTGGGCAATACTACGAGTCATTTTTGTAGCAGGAATTTGTGTAGTTTGATGCCGCGCCATGCAAGAATTGCGAATGCGCGTCAACATATCCGCAATGGTATCGTTTGCCGCCATAGTTTCCTCGTTACTTTACTCCCTCAGTTGTCCCGGAAGGGCATTCCCATTTCTTTGAGCAAGGCTCGCCCTTCTTCATCGGTTTTGGCTGAGGTGACAATTGCAATATCTAAGCCTCGAATTTGATCAATACTGTCATAACTAATTTCAGGAAAGATCAGTTGTTCTCGGACACCCAAACTGTAGTTACCCCGACCATCAAAACTTTTGCCACTGACACCCCGAAAGTCACGAATCCGAGGCAGGGATAAATTGATCAGTCGGTCTAAGAAGGCATACATCCGTTCTGAACGTAAAGTCACCATGACACCGACGGGCATTCCTTTGCGAATTTTGAACCCCGCAATGGCTTTTTTGGCTCGTGTGACCACGGGTTTTTGTCCCGTAATTACTGCCAATTCACTAATGGAGGACTCTAAAGCTTTGGCGTTTTGAGAAGCTTCGCCTAAACCCCGGTTGATAGTGACTTTAACAATCTTAGGAACTTGATGGATATTCTCGTAGTGGAATTGCTCCATCATTTTGGGGACGATTTTGTCCAAGTAGACAGTCTTGAGTTTAGCTACCATAGTTGTTGCTCTTTACGAACCCTGGGCTTGGTCAGGATAGTTGATAGTTGGAATTACGAATTACGAATTACGAATTACGAATTACGAATGGGTAATGGGTAATGGGTAATGGGTAATGGGTAATGGGTAATGGGTAATGGGTAATGGGTAATGGGTAATGGGTAATGGGT
>CAITND010000008.1 GCA_903893625.1 uncultured Oscillatoriales cyanobacterium | reverse complement strand
CATGAAGAATTGATGTCGAGTGATTCGTTCTATGCAGAGCTGAACCGGATGCAGTTCAATCATCCGATGGATAATTGAGGGTATCACGACGAACAAGCATATAACTGATGTTACGCATGGATGTTAAAATCATTTGAGTTAAGCCCATATCGCCTAACATTACTGAACGTCAAAGCTTGCTTTGACTTGTGGCCGTAAAGACAGCGCGTTCACTTTTCCTATCAATCCATGCTTTCACCATCCAGCCCTAGGTCGATGCGTAACATCAGCACATAACAAAGGAGAGAATTGTGGCAGACCCATTGACCCTATTAGCGCTGGCTGCGGCGGCTGGTTTTGTGTTTAACAAAATATCAAGCCAAGCTAAGAAAAATAATGAGCTAAAACAAAACGCGATAACCTATAGCAGAGATATAGTTGCCAACACAAAATTAAAGCCGCTAGATGCTCCTGATTTTGACATTACTACTATCGAAGTACTACCTGAATATGTGCTTGTTAAAGCTTTAATCGAGAACCACTTTCCGTTAATCTTTGTTACTGGTGGAGCGGGTACGGGTAAGAGCACGTTAATTAGGTGGTTGCTAAACGAATTTCATGGGTCAGCATTGCTAGGTGCTCCAACAGGAATAGCTGCAATTAATATAGGAGGACAAACACTTCACTCCCTTTGTCAACTACCACCAGCGTTTATTTTAGAGTGGAAGGACATTAAAGAAACACCATGGAGAAGGGAAATTAAAGAAGCTAAACTGCTCATTATCGACGAAATTTCTATGGTCAAAGCAAACCTACTTGACGCAATTAGTGCTTTTTTCCGTCTCAATAGGGGTATAGATGAACCATTTGGTGGCCTACCCGTCCTAATGATAGGAGATATGTTTCAATTGCCACCAGTAGTTGATAAAAACGAAAGAAAGCTTTATGAAAAATATTATAAATCTGCAAAATTCAATCATGCGAGATGTATTCAATTTACAACATTCTATGCAATTGAACTAAAGAAGACTTTCCGTCAGACAGATCAGATATTTGTTGATACCCTAAACAAAATTAGAGAGGGGGTTTATCTAGATGAATCTATAGCGTTTCTAAACTCGCAATGCTTAATAACAAGTAGACCCACTAAAGGTGCAGTTTGGCTATCACCAAGAAAAATTGAAGTTAATGCAAAAAACATGGAAGAACTAAAGATGATTGAAAGTCCAATTAGAGTATACCAAGGGAAAAAATCTGGGAAATTCAAAGATGATAGATTACCATCCCCATTCGATTTGGAACTGAAGTGTGAAGCTCAAGTAATGTTCACAAAAAATGATATTTCAAAAAGATGGGTTAATGGTACTGTTGGTATAATTAAAACTATGAGCGATGTTAATATTGTAGTTGAGCTTTCTGGCAGTTACCGATTGGTAGATGTTGGTCGTGTAACATGGGAAGAATATGAATATTGCTGGAACAGTGAAATATCCAAAATTGACAGAATTGTAGTTGGGAGCTATACACAGTTTCCTTTAATTCTCGCTTGGGCTATTACTATTCATAAAAGCCAAGGACAAACGATTGAAAATGTCCATTTAGACCTTGGATTGGGTGCGTTTGATACAGGTCAAACTTACGTTGCATTAAGTCGTTGCAGATCAATTAGTGGTTTATCAATGACGAGATATCTAAAAGAAAAAGATGTCCTAATTGATCACGACTCAAAAGTATTTTATGACGATTTGCGTTCAAAAATAAAAAATTTACCCCCTGAAAAAATGATGGAAAATTTGGAGACAGATCAGTGTACTTTTGAAGATGAACTTGATATACCGTTTTAACCTTTTATTAGGAATTTATTTTTATCTTTAGTCCCGATTTAAAAAATAATACAGATCATTAACTAACTGCTTGTAAATTGGCGATGGAAAGAATTAGCCATTTAATACCCGCATCAGCAAAATTAACTTGCACACGCGCTTGCGCTCCTTCACCTTCTGTTTGCAAAATTATCCCTTCTCCGAATTTGGCATGGGAAACACTCTGGCCTAGTTTAAAATCACCTACTGTACCTGAACTTAGCGAATTGGAAACTTTTTGTTCCTTGGCGGTAATTGGTCGACTAATATTAGCTCTCATACGGATTTCTTCTAAGTGAACTTCGGGTATTTCTCGAAGAAATCGCGAGGAGCGAGCTTGGATTTCCTTGCCATATAGCCTGCGGGACTCTGCATAAGTCATATATAACCTTTTTTTAGCCCGAGTCATTCCCACATAACATAGTCGGCGTTCTTCTTCTAAACGTCCTGCTTCTTCAAAAGATTGTAGGGATGGGAATAGCCCTTCCTCTAAACCAACAATGAAAACAAGTTCGAACTCTAAGCCCTTAGCTGAATGTAGTGTCATCAACTGAACACAATCCTCGGTGTCATCGCCTTGAGCTTCGCCACCTTCCAAGGATGCGTGCGCTAGGAAATGGTCGAGTACATTCAATGCTTCTCCATCTTCTAGTTTTAAAGGGTCCAATCCAAACTGGTGAGCGGCGTTAACCAATTCCTCAAGGTATTCGACTCGGCTTTCCTCTTTTTCTTTAATGTAAAAATCACGAAGACCGCTTTTCTCTACAACGATCTTTACCTGTTCATGAAGTGGCTTATTTTGTGATTGAGTTGAAAGTTCATTGATTAAATTTAGAAAGCCAGATACTAGACCCTTAGCCCTAGTCGGCAAACCATTACTTTTACTTAACAAATTAGCTGATTGCCAAAGGGAAATGTCTTGGTTGCGAGCTAATTCGCGGATAGCATCCAAACTTCTTGCCCCAATGCCTCTCGTGGGCGTGTTAATAACACGTTCAAAAGAAGGTGCGTCATCATGATTGGATAATAGACGCAAATAAGCCAGAGCTTCCTTGATTTCTTGCCGCTCGTAAAATCGATAACCGCCGTAAACCCGGTGAAGAATTTTCATCTGCTTTAACTTTTCCTCAAACT
>CAITND010000007.1 GCA_903893625.1 uncultured Oscillatoriales cyanobacterium | reverse complement strand
CTTTGTATTGATTGGGTTTGCCTTTGCACTTGTATTCCAGAACTATCATAGAAATCTCCTGTTTTCGACCTAATACTATGTTAACATAAATCATGAGAATATTCACGGGGAATAAATTCCCCTGGGCGGTCACTGAGCTTGCCGAAGTGTCGCTTTTCATCTCAGGGCTAAAGCCACTGAGTTTTCAATCTCCCAGACTTTTCTTATGACAAAATAGGGTAGAATTTATCTACATAAGAAAGGGTAAAAATGGTTCTAAAAATATCAGTTCAAACCTTAAACAATTGGGTTTAAATCTAACTTAATGGTAAAGAATTTAATCATAAATTAAAGAGCTTTAATTCAACTTAACAATGGGTTTGAAAAGTAGCGCCTTAAGTGATAGGTTTAAGAATGTTTTACCTTAACAATTTTAATGGAGTCGTTATTGATGAATATTGGCATTATCGGACTGGGTTTAATGGGGGGATCACTGGGTTTAGATTTATACACCCATCGACAACAAACCCAAGCCCAAACTCAGGACAGTAATTCTCCTGCTTCTCAACCCCAATCCTATCGCATTCTCGGTATTAGTCGTCAACAACAAACCTGTGAGGTGGCTGTTGAACGAGGGGTTGTGGATGAAGCCAGTATTGATTTATCCTTGATGAATCAAGCCGACATTATTTTTATTTGTACACCCATTGCCGCCATCGCTCCCACGGTTGCAGAATTAATTCCCTATTTGCAACCCCATACTATTTTAACGGATGTTGGTTCTGTAAAAAAACCGATTGTAGAGAGTTGCTCGGCATTATGGCCCAATTTTGTTGGGGGACATCCGATGGCCGGAAATACAGAAACCGGAATTGATGCGGCTCAACATCATCTATTTGTTGACAAACCCTATGTAATTACACCTACCGCAAATACTCCAACCGAATCTATTAAAATTGTAGAATCAATTGTAGATTTATTGCAAGCTAAAATTTATCATTGTCAACCGGAAGAACATGATCGGGCGGTGGCGTGGATTTCCCATTTACCCGTGATCATTAGTGGTAGTTTAATTGCCGCTTTAAGACAGGAAGATAACCCGGATGTTGCCCTATTAGCTCATTATTTTGCTAGTTCAGGATTTCGAGATACCAGCCGCGTTGGTGGGGGGAATCCCGAACTGGGATTAATGATGGCAAAATATAATCGGGAAGCTTTATTGCGCTCCATAACATCCTATCGCCAAACCTTAGATAAAATTACCACTTATATTGAACAGGAAGACTGGCAAACCTTAGATAAACAGTTAAATCAAAATCATTCTGATCGTCTAAAATTCAATTTCTAACCCGTAGTAAGCCCTTCAGGGCTTTCTAATTTTCCCTTAAGAACGATGGTTTAAAATTAAATTCCATAACGTTTGTGGTAACTGGATCAAATGGTCTAATAGTTCCTGCGGCCCAATCCCAAACAAAAGCTGTAATATTAATACAATAGCTGCGATCGCAATCGCGGTACTAATACTCGCTTTCAACACCTGAACTGCCCAAGTAAAAACCAACCAAGCAACCAACAATGAAGCTAATAAAATAATTAATTCAATCGGCATAATTCGTAATTCGTAATTCGTAATTCCTAAGCAATACTTCCTCGTTTCCTCGCTTCCTTATAAGAAATTCCCACATTTCTTAATCCAGCTTTAATCATTTCTTGTTCTAACATAGCAAAAAATCGAGTGCGATCGCCACCTTTAACCACCGCTTGATTATGGGCTTCTGCTAACACCACCGGATACCCATATCCCTTTTGAACTTGAGCGATTACCATTCCTAATGCTAACTCTAACTGTTCAGAATCTTCCACCACCCAAGCCGGAACTTCTAAACGCGCAATTTCCATTCCCATATTGACATAACAAAAATAGATTTGATGAAGGTCATCATATAAATCCAAAATTGACGAATTAGAACGCCAAAACGGACTACGTTGACCGGGCTTTAATTGGGTTTCCCATAATACCGTATCCCGCAAGGGATCACAGACTTGACAAGGGGCTTTTTTCTCGGTTCCCGTTGAACTCATTCCTCCCGTACCCGGACAATATTTTAAACAATTGGGTTGATCAAAGGTACAAGCTTGTAAGCGTAAAAAAGATAAACTTTCACTACTTCTGGAAGCACTCACATAACCAATTAACGGAATTTTTGCTAACCGTAATTGTTCCCAAGATTGTAAAATCGGTTGTAAAATTAAATCTCGTGCTTCTGAGGGTAATTGTTCTAAAAACCAATAGACTAATGAACCATCAACCAAGGCTAAAGTCGGAACAGTTAACTGTTGATTCGGGGATATTTCTAATAATTGAGTCCCCGATTCTGCTAAAATAATTGCTTCAGAAACAGCCCGACGATAGCCCATCCATTCTTCCGTTTTAATTCCCCATTGACGGGATAAATATAAATCTTCAGGACGATAATAGATTTCAGGAACACTATCTAAAATCGGGTGACGACTTTGACCATAATGTAAAATCACCCGTCCCACATTAATTAAATAACAATAGGCAATTTCATGGGCACTCGGCGCAATTTGAGAACCATCCGTTGCAAATACCGTATGAGCTAAAGGCGGTTCAATAATATAGGGATAATCATTTAAAGGTTCTAACGGAGTCGCAGGTTTAAAGATAATCCTCGGTTTAAATTCTTCATATTTTTGCATTAAATTCTCAGAGTTTAATTTCGCTTCTTCCATTAAATTCAAAGCAATTTCAATCCGTTTTCGAGATGCTTCTGCTTCTCGATTAATATGTTGACTCATCCCTTGCATTTGTTGGGACAATTTCGTTAGATCTAACATTATGTTTTATTTGTAATTTTGTTGTTGTGGAAAGGGAGGCAGGAGCAGCCTCCCCGCTCACAGTCAACCCATTAAAAACGTTGTTTTGGGAAAGGAATTCCTAAAGTGCTGTGAAAATCCTGTTGGGTTTTAGCGCTGAGACGGCGAGAAACTTGTTTAACAATATTTTTTAATAATGTATCCCCAGTTTTTTGAATTAAGGATTGAGATTTAGAACGAATAAACTTAGGAAATTTTACCCCAACGGCTAAATCTAAACACCATTGCGCTCCGGTAATTTGGGTGGGACATTCACTTAATTTAATGCCACGTTCGGCGCAAAATTCTGCTGTAGGTAATTCCACTAAAGTCATGGTCGATTGAAAATCAACCTCATAACCGGGAGCCGTATAATTAGGCACTGGAACAGTCCGAATCCGATAAACACCCTCGGCATCCGGTGGCACTAATTCTAACCCAATTCGGGCTTCAACTTGATAACCAAAAGCCCCAAATCTTCCGATTAATAAATCATAAGCATTATTTCCTAACGGTTCCGTTTTCATCGGTAACGCGCACCGACAAAACCACCCGCTATGCTGACCTAAATATTCCGCCACCGTATCCATATCGGCGAACATTTCCATGCAGTCTTCAAACTGGCTGTGAAACCAGATTAGCTCCTGAGAATCCAGTGCTGCATTGGTCTCCGCTTCGGGGCTCGGAAGACCAACAGAATCATCAATAAAATTATATGATCCTTTTGACGGTTGAAGTTCAGCGATATCGTACTGCATGATCTGTTGTCTACTTACTTTTAAGTGTTTTTTAGCGTAAACTTTTCTAGCTTTCCGTCTACCGGATGAACCTTTTACTTTCTTGTAGATTTGTTTCTGAGATTGCTTAATTGATTGTTCAGCTTTTCTCAGAAACTTTGGGTTAGGTTCTTGATAGCCATTGGAGTCTGTATAAAAAGACTCAATACCAACATCAAGTCCTATCTCTTTACCCGTTTTAGGTAGAATATCCGTGACATTAATATTCAAACAAAACTGGGCGTAATAACCATCAGCACGACGAATTAAACGTACTCGTTTTATGTCTTTAACGTCATAAGTTTGGAGATCCCATTTCCCCAACAATTTGAGTTTACCCCCCCCCAGCCCCCCGTGCACGGGGGGCTGGGGGGGCACCGTTTTTATCGGTTAAGGTAATTTGTCTTTTAGTTTGGTGTAGTTTCCATCCTGATTGCTTGTAATCAACAGAACGACAATCTTTTTGGAATCGGGGATATCCTTTTTTGCCAGAAATTTGTT
>CAITND010000006.1 GCA_903893625.1 uncultured Oscillatoriales cyanobacterium | reverse complement strand
GATCAAAACCTGTAGGGGTTGGGTCTCCCAACCCAGGTGCCAAGAGGGTTGGGAGACCCAACCCCTACCCTAAAATATTACAACCTATTTAGAATTGCTATAGTGTTGGGGAGTCATCGCCATCACAGCGTTAACCGTAAGTTCAGGTAGATCACCCAAAGTCGGCAAAATATCTAAACCTGAACAAACTAATGGTAATTCATCACCCTGCCAGACCCAAACTTGTTGACGAGATAGATCAATTAACCAAGCTAATTGTGTTCCGTTACTGAGACAGTGGAGAATCTTTTTCTGTAAATCTAAAGTATTTTGATCCGGTGAGCGAATTTCAATTAACCAATCTGGCGCTCCGTTAAATGGCCCGTCTTCATCGGCAAGGCGATCGCAATTAATAATAGCAATATCTGGCACGGGTGAGTAGGGAGGTACAAGACAGCGTAACTCTTGCACCGCCTCAAACTGATCGGTATGATGATTAATGTAATTAACTAGATTGCGTTGTAGGCGTGAGTGAAATAGCGTTGGCATTGGTTTTTGAATCCCTTGGCCATTAATTAATTCCCATGCGGGAGACGCTTCAATATTAGGTTGAGAAAGAAACTCTGCGAGGGAGATTTTTGTGACTGACTTCATAATGCCGCTTCCCAAAATTTCACTTTCTTGCCTAGACAAAACTTTGCTGTACTCTACAATCATACCCCCCGAAGTCGATTAGAGGTTTTTAACCGTTGACTACTAGAAATCCTATCCGCACAAAAAACTGTAGAAACGTTGTCTAATCACGTCTCTACAGTTTAATATTTTTTGACTGAAAACAAACAGAAAATTTAGCAGTCAATTATTCCCCATCTTCACTATCAACTTTATTTTTAATTTCATGCCAAACTGATAAAATTCCTGCCATCCAACTTTTAACAAAGGTTAATTTATTTTGCTCATCATCGGGTAATAAATGACTCAATTCACCCGATTCTAAACGATTTTGATTTTGATAGTGGTGATTATCTAAAAAATCCCACAATTCGGCAAATGCTTCTGAGTCAATATCAATTCCGGCAACATTCAGATTTTCAATGCGGTGAAATTCTTGATAAGATAAACTACTCGCCGATTTAATCCCAAAATTAAAACCTTGTTCTTGGACTTGTTCTGCTATCGTTTTTTTGTCTTCGCGTAAGCGTTGAACTAAGGATTGAGAATCAAAGGTGGCAGTGATTTGTTCTTGTAGAGAAATAGCCATAATTAAAGCCTCCTGGCATTTGCCAGATTAGTAAATAGGTTAAAAAGGGGAAAACTATAGCAATCTGATCTAACTTGTAAACTCTCTGTATTTCGTATTTAAAAAATCGATTACCATTGTATCTAATAATTTACAAGTCATCTGGAAATGCTATAGTTATTGCTAACAGCATTTGGGTTGTTTGACAAAAATCAGAGTTTTTAACAATAGGAATAGTCGAATCATGATTAGCCCTTTGAAATGAATTCATTAGGTTAAATCGCTGGATTTTATTCGGCTTCCACATCATTAAGTTCGTCTTTAATTTGATTCCAAACCGTTAATACGCCTTCTATCCAACCTTCAACAAAAATAGCTTTGTTCTCTTCATTCAGAGAAGCCATTTCGCGTAATTCTCCGCCTTCAAATTCCATGTTTTGCTCAGGTTGACGACTGGCTAACAATTTCCACATCCCCGCAAAGGAACTGGCTTCGATTCTGACATGACCTTGACTGAGGCGTTCAATGCGTTGGAATTCTTTATAGGAAAGGGTCATGGCAGATTTAATCCCTAATTTCCGACCTTGTTCTTTGATTTGCGCCACTAACAGTTTCTTTTCCAGTTTCAGGCGGTCAATCAGTTGTTGGTGGTCAAAGGTTAATGCTTGGGTTTGGGTTTCTTTGAGTGTAATCGCCATGTTTAAAGCCTCCTGGCACACGCCAGATATGTTGATTTCTTGTTTAACAGTCTGCAATCGCTCATACAACCCATTGGGGATGGCAATAGTCAGTCGTTTGGCACACATCGTTTTTAACTTTTCTGTGTATAGATATACAATAACTCGACTATTTGCATAATGGTAGCCCTTGTTACATTTTTTTACATACTTTCTGGTAGTCGTCCCATTTGTTATGTATTCATGGGGGTTTGGGGTGAGGGGTTCCCTATTGTTATGTAATTAATATGAAATCCTGAAATGTGTGCCACAATTGTTTGAGGCGATAGGCCAGAGGCACGCTAGGCGATCGCACAAAAAAAAAGCCTTCAGGAAGAAGACAACAACAGAGGAAGAGCTTGGTTCAGGGGGAAGGCGATCGCCCAATCTTCCTGTGTATAAACAGCTTCAACTATCAATTTTTAGATCATCTTCAGAACAAATACCATCACAAATATGTCTGAAGATTAGATTAAGACTGCAATTTAGTCTAAAATCGAGTTTGCATATAGTCTAAACTACAGTCATGAAGATTGAACAGATCCGACTCTATCAAATTAAACAAAAGTTGCCCACTTTATTTAAAACCAGTTATGGCGTAAATACCCACAAAAATTGTATTTTAATTTCTGTTCATAGTCAGGGCTTAGTCGGGTGGGGGGAATGTGTCGCCTCTCAGCATCCCTCATATTCTTATGAAACGGTGAAAACCGCAAGGCATATTTTGGAGGATTTTTTAATTCCCATTGCGATGCAATGTGATCTTGATACTGTTGATGATTTGCCAGATTTTAGCTCAATTAGAGGGCATTTGATGGCCAAGGCAGCCATTGAAAATGCTTTATGGGATTTGTTGGCTAAATCACAGGGAATTTCCCTTTCCCAAATAATCGGTGGTGTGAAAACCAAAGTTGAAATCGGATGTAGTATCGGTATCCAAAAAGATATACCAACCTTATTGGATAAAGTAGCAACAAGATTGGATGATGGATATAAACGGATTAAAATTAAGATCAAGCCGGGATGGGATATCGAACCTGTGCGTGCGATTCGAGAGCATTATCCAGATATTCAATTAATGGTTGACGCTAATAGTGCTTATACGTTGGCAGACACCCCATTATTTCAAGAATTGGACTTATTTAACTTGCTAATGATCGAACAGCCATTAGCCCATGACGATATTATTGATCACGCCAAGCTACAAGAGATTATTAATACGCCGATTTGTTTAGATGAAAGCCTTTATTCTGTCCAACAAGCACAGCGAGCGATTGATTTGCAGGCTGGGCGCATTGTTAATATGAAAGTCGGCCGAGTCGGAGGATTTCGTCACGCACTGCAAATTCACGACATGATGCACTTGGCGGGTTGGCAAATGTGGTGTGGAGGAATGTTTGAAACACCGATTGGCCGGGTTGTTAACCTACATTTGGCGGCTAAAGCCAATTTTACTCTAGCAAACGATATTAACGTTTATAGTCTGGGCAATTCATGGCTTAAAAATGGGACATTTGTGCGAAACAAACAAGATTCAACCGTAGCAGTGCCAACAGGCGCGGGCATAGGAGTCGATATTGATCAGGAAACACTGACTCAACATCAAATTTACCAAGTCAATTTTGATCAAACCCACTACTTCTCTGATCAAAAAACCGTTGTTTCGATAACAAAAGACGAAGATAATAAGTCCCAACAACCAAATTATTTACCAAATCCGTCACAACCTCTGCCTTTTTGCTGGTTTGGTGCGATACATGAATCTTTTGAGCAACAAGTGGAAAGAGTACCAGAAAAGTTAGCCCTTGTTAGTCAAGATATTACCTTCACCTATCAAGAATTAAACGAATTAAGTAATCAGATTGCTCATTATCTTCTGGAGCATCAATTAGAGGGAAAATTGGTGGCTATTTATGCGGCATTTTCACCGTTTTTGGTAGTTGCTTTGCTAGGAATCCTCAAAGCGGGTGCTGCTTTTATGGTTTTAAATAAACTCTATCCCGTGACGCAGCTATTGAGATATTGCCAATTAGCTGCTCCAAAAGCGTTGATCTGTTTGGAAGTGGCTGGGGAATTGCCAGAAGCTTTACAGGAAATTGCGCCCGAAGTACAACTTCATTTACCACAAAAAACCCACCAAGTAGGGGAAATTTTAGGTCAGTATTCGATTACTAATCCTAATCGGATTATAACTCCTGAACAATTGGCTTATATCGTGTTTACATCTGGCTCTACAGGCATCCCTAATGGCGTTGTGGGGACTCATAGCCCCGTCACCCATTTCATTGAGTGGCAAATTCGCACATTTGGATTAAACGAAAAGGATCGTTTCAGTAATTTAGCCAGTATTGCCCATGATATTTTGTTACGCGATGTTTTTACACCATTGTCATTAGGGGCAACCTTGTATGTGCCAAACTCGTTAGATGAATCCTCAATTAGTTTAGATTTAGGGGAATGGATGCGAATCAATAAAATATCTGTTGCCCATCTTACACCCCCAAGAGGACAACTACTTACCCTAACAAATAAGCCTCTACCTGATTTGCGCTATCTCTTTTTCGGTGGAGACAAATTGCCCAATTCCCTAGTTAGTCAGTTGCAAAAATTGACAGTTAATTTGAGTTGCGTCAATTTCTATGGGACAACAGAAACACCTCAAGGGATGAGCTATTACCGAGTGTCATCTGATAAAATGACATCTGCGATCGCGCCCATTGGACAAGGTATAGATGATGTACAAATTTTATTATTAGATGACAATAACCAATTGATTAAAATCGGTGAAAAAGGGGAAATAACCGTCCGTACCCCTTATCTTTGCCAAGGTTACTTAGATAATCCTGTTTTAACTCAGCAGCGTTTTATTACTAATCCTTACACGGAGAAACCTGGCGATCGCATTTACAAAACGGGTGATATTGGTCGATATTTGCCCAATGGAGAAGTTGAAATTTTAGGAAGACGAGATAATCAAGTCAATGTGCGCGGGTTTCGCATTGAGTTAGACGAACTTGAGGGGATTTTGTTAGAATATCCACTCGTTAAAGAAGCGGCAGTAAAATTGATTGAAGAGGGAGAAAAACAGTATTTAGTAGCTTATGTTGTCGGTAAAGAGGGGCTAGATTTATCGGTTTTGCAAGTTTATGTTAATGAACGCTTGGTAAATAGGGTAAAATTAAATATATTTGTTCGGTTAGAGGCTTTTCCGTTGACCGTAAACGGAAAAATAGACCGCCACTCCCTACCCAAACCCGACTTTTCTAAGCGGGAATATGTACCAGCACAAACAGAAACCGAATCTTTATTAGTCAGCTTATGGGAAGATGTATTGCGGGAAAAGGTTGGTATTACAGATAATTTCTTTGAATTGGGGGGAGACTCTCTAATGGCGACTTATATTGTTGTTAAACTAGCAAAATTATCTGACACCCATCTATTACCTACAATACTATTTGATTATCCTACCATTGAGGCTTTAGCGACTCATATTGATGGGTTACAAAGCAACATTGTTACCCATGCAAACAACTATGTAACAACTTCAGTAACTTATGCCCCGGCAACTTATGCCCAAGAAAGGTTGATGAAATGGCTTGAGTCGGGGACAGCTAGATTACCTTATCATTTGCCGTCTGTTTATCGGTTGACAGGATCACTCAATTTAGAGGCATTACAACAGAGTTTCGCTTACTTAGTCCAACGACATGACGCACTTCGCACCAGACTTTTGTGGAAAGATGGTCAGTTGTTTCAATATATCGAACAACAGATGTCAATTGATTTTCTGGTTAAGCAGTTGTCAGATCAACAAGCAATTGGAGATTATATCGATAGGTTTCTCTATCAACCCTTTGATCTTGCCCAAGAACCACCAGTAAAAGTCACTTTACTACAAATAGCTACAGATGAACATCTTGTGTTAATCGTCTTTCATCATATTATGGTGGATGGTCGAGCTAAACGTTTGCTATTCGATGAATTGAGTATATTTTATCGTGATCTTGTGTTGGGAAAAGAACCATTCCTTCCCCCTTTATCATCTCAATATGTCGATTATGCGTACTGGCAAAGTCATCTCCCCACTACACTATTAGAGCAACATCGCGCTTATTGGTTGCCCCGTTTAGCTAACATCACCGATACCCCCGTCCTACCCCAAGATTATCCGACTCCAACGGTTCGTACCTTCAAAACTGAGCAGATTCGTCAAATTTTGCCACTACCATTGAGTGATGGCTTGAAGCAGTTGACTCAAAAAGAGCATACTACCTTATTTATGGGTTATCTTAGTTGCTTTTATCTGTTGTTATATCGCTATAGTGGTAATCGACAGTTAGCCGTTGTTACACCGAATACGGTGCGACCATCGGCTAATTTTAACGGCGTAGTTGGAAATTTCACTAATTACTTATTATTGCAAATTGAATTAGGGGAACAACCTACAACCTTTCGAGAGTTGTTACAAAAAGTGCGTCGCATAACCTCAGATGCTTATAAGTATCAATATGTACCTTTTGAACAGTTAGTCACTGAAGCCCATCCCCATCAAGACTTTGTTTCTCATCCTCTTTCTCGGATTCAAATTAACATGATTACATGGGAACATCCCCTTGAACTCTATGAGCTAAAATCGGAACGACACGCCCATGAACAATCTGCCTACGCTTCGTCGATGGTGGTCAACTTTTTTGATCTGTCTTTTGTAATTCGCACAAAACTATTGCCTGTGACAGATGAATCTGAACCCAAAACTCACTACATGATACAGCTTAAATATCAATCGCAATTATTCAAAAAAGAGCGGATAAATCAATTTTTAGCTGATTATCAAGAACTGATTCAACAAGTTGTCGCCGATCCTGACATGGCCATAGCAAACATTTAAGGATTTTATATTATTTTTGTCAATACGGGTTTTAGTTGTCTAGCAACCCTCAGCCATGACTACAATTTTGTTCCTCTTATTGTTGTGTATAGGAATTAAAAATATGCCAACATTCAGTTGCGATCGCCCAATCTTCCTCTGTATGAATGACTAATATTTTAACCTTTGAATCTGCTGTGGAAATCTCTTGATCAACCGGGTGAGAGGCATTTTTTTCTAAGTCTAATTTTAAGCCTAAAAACTCCCATCCTTGACAAGTGGCTTCTCGAACTTTTTCCGCGTGTTCTCCGACTCCGGCGGTAAAAACTAAGGCATCTAAACCGCCTAAATTAGCTAACATTTGTCCTATTCCCATTTTTAAGTGATGAATATACATTTCAAAAGCCAGCTTTGCTTGACTATTTCCAGCGTTCATTTCTGCTAAAACATATCGCAGATCTCCCAAATCCCCGACAATACCTTTTAACCCTGATTCTTTATTTAAAATTTGATTGATTTGCTGAATATCATATTGATATTGACTCAGTAAATATAATACAATGGATGGATCAATAGAACCGCTTCGGGTTCCCATCATTAATCCTTCTAGGGGGGTAAATCCCATTGTAGTATTAATACTAATCCCATCTTGAATGGCGGCTAAGGAACATCCATTTCCTAAATGACAGGTAATTAATTTTAAGAATTCTAAAGGTTTTCCTAGTATTTTTGCGGTTTTTTGAGCGCAATATTTATGGCTAGTCCCATGAAATCCATAGCGTTTGATTCCATCTTGAAAATATTGATAGGGAATGGGATAAACAGCGGCATAATCAGGCATGGTTCGATGAAATGCCGTATCAAAAACCGCTACTTGGGGAACATTTCCTAATAGGGTTTCTACGGCTTCAATTCCTTCTAAATGGGCGGGATTATGACTGGGAGCGAGGGGAATTAAAGCCCGAATTGTTTCCTTTACTTTTTGATTAATTAATATTGCTTCAGAATAGTCTGAACCTCCATGTACAACTCGATGACCAACTATTGTAATTTCAGAGAGATGATTTAAAACTTTTGTTTCTCCTGAAATTATAGTATTAAATAATTGAGCGATCGCATCTTGTTTAGACTTTAAATCTAAGGGGTATTCTTGTTTAACCTTTGGAGTTTTGACGGTCATTAAACCCAATTCTTTTGAAGCTGTCCAATCAATATTGGCTTCCCAAATCGGGTGTAAGGGATATTCGGGTAATGCTTGTTCTTTGATTTCATACAGACAGCTTTTTTGAGAACTTGAACCTGCATTTAATACTAATATTTTCATGGGATAAGTTAAGTAAAATTGTGATTAGAATTTAACCTTCTGTGTGATTGAATTAATCCTTTAAATCCCTATTTTAAGTTCCTATAGAAGACCGTAAAGTTTCATCCAAATGACAACGATCCGCTAAAGTATGTAATAGGGGGCCGCGAGAAGATAATTCTACTACACTAACAGCCCCCGTCGGCATAGCAATGCGATCGCGAAATCTGCCAATATCAATTCCTAATAATTCACACAACATAATTCTAATGGTGGCTTTATGAGATACAATCAGAATATTACCCGATGGATAACGTTCTTCAATTTCTTGAATGACCAAAGAAGAACGGCGAACAATATCAATCCCTTTTTCTCCTCCTGTGGGTGCATTCCAACCGGGATCAGTTAACCAACGAACATAATCATCATGGTAATTTTCATTCACTGTTTGGGGTAGTTGTCCTTCCCATTCTCCATAGGCAATTTCTTTTAAACCCTCTCGAAATTGCATTTCTAAACCGACTGCATCACACAACGGTTTGGCTGTGGCAATGGTTCGTTTCATCGGACTAACAAAGGCTGCAATCCAAGGTAAATTATGGTAATATTGGGCAAATTGATCTGCCATTTTTAAGCCATTTTCGGTTAATTCTGGATCTAAATTTCCACAATAACCGCCTTGTTGACTATAGCAGGTTTCTCCATGTCGCAGAAAATACAATTTAACGTTCATAATTTTTAGCCAGTTATTTATGGGATACAATTATTCCCGTGTAGGGGCGAGGCGTGCCTCACCCCTACGATAAATTTGATTTTAAGCTATTTGTCCGACTAATTTAGACTGGCTATAGAGTAATCCTAAATGATTGGTGAAAAAAGCCTGTAGGGGTTGGGTCTCCCAACCTAGTTGCAAATAGGGTTGGGTCTCCCAACCCCTACGATAAAAAAAATAATTTTAATCTTTTGTTAAACTTTCCTTCCTATAACCGCTAACTTCGCCAAATCTTAAAAAAATAATAAGAATAAAAATAGGATGTCTCTACATTCAAAATTCAGTGCTATGATTTAACCAAAATTTCAATGATAGGATATCTAAACAACCGCAAACCGCAGTTTTAAGATATTCTATAATCCAAGAGTTTAGAAACGGAAACCCTTTATAACGGTTAGGACTTATGGTAACTGCACCAGATAGACCCATTGAGATCAATAACCCTCTGAATGAGGACGAACTGCATAAGATTAACGCTTACTGGCGAGCTTGCAATTACCTCGCCGTTGGTATGATTTATCTACGGGAAAATCCTTTATTACAAGAACCCATAAAACCTTCAGACGTTAAACATCGATTATTAGGACATTGGGGTTCAAGTCCGGGGTTGAGTTTTATCTACATTCACCTCAACCGCCTGATTAAAAAATACGACCTGGATATGATTTATCTCGCTGGCCCAGGTCACGGCGCACCAGGGGTATTAGGCCCGGTTTACTTAGAGGGAACCTATTCAGAAATTTACCCCAATATCAGTGAAGACGCCGAGGGGATGCAGAAATTCTTCAAACAGTTCTCGTTTCCTGGCGGTATTGGTAGCCACTGCACCCCGGAAACCCCCGGTTCTATCCATGAAGGAGGGGAGTTAGGCTATAGTTTATCTCATGCTTATGGTTCTGTCTTTGATAACCCGGATTTAATCTCGGTTTGTGTGGTGGGGGATGGAGAAGCGGAAACCGGAGCTTTAGCCACCGCTTGGCATTCTAACAAATTTATTAACCCAATTCGAGATGGGGCGGTATTGCCCGTTCTGCATTTGAATGGGTATAAAATTGCTAACCCGACTATTTTATCGCGGATTAGCCATGAGGAATTAGAGGCGCTATTTAAAGGCTATGGTTATAAACCCTATTTTGTCGAAGGGTCTGACCCCAGTTTGATGCACCAGAAAATGGCAGCAACCTTAGAAGCAGCTATTACTGAAATTAAGACTATTCAAGGGGAAGCCCGGTCAACGGGTACAGCTAAACGTCCCCTGTGGCCAATGATTGTTTTACGCAGTCCCAAAGGTTGGACTGGCCCGGCGGAGGTTGATGGTCATAAAGTTGAAGGCTTCTGGCGGGCGCACCAAGTCCCGATGGCCGATGTCACGACCAACCCCGCCCATCTGCGGGTGTTAGAAGACTGGATGCGGAGTTATCAACCCGAAGAACTGTTTGACGAAAATGGGCGTTTAATTCCTGAACTCAAGGCCTTAGCCCCCCAAGGGACGAAGCGGATGAGTGCCAGCCCCCATGCTAACGGGGGTGTGCTACGAAAGGACTTAAAGTTACCGGATTTTCGGAACTATGGCGTTCCTGTGGAATATCCGGGTAAGTCAGGTGTGGAAAATACTAAGCCTTTGGGGAATTTCCTGCGGGATGTAATGCGGAATAATCTGCAAAATTTCCGGGTATTTGGCCCCGACGAAACGGCCTCTAATCGTTTAAATGCGATATATGAGGTTAGTAAAAAAACTTGGTTGGGGGATTTTTTACCAGAGGATTTAGATGGAAGTGAGTTGGCTACCGATGGCCGGGTGATGGAAATGCTGAGTGAGCATACCTTAGAAGGATGGTTAGAAGGGTATTTACTCACGGGACGACATGGATTTTTCCACACTTATGAAGCCTTTGCTCACGTCATTGATTCGATGTTCAACCAACACGCCAAATGGTTAGATATTTGCAGAAATGAAGTGTCTTGGCGAGCGCCAATTTCTTCCTTAAATCTGCTGTTATCTTCAACGGTTTGGCGTCAAGATCATAACGGCTTTAGTCATCAAGACCCCGGATTTTTAGATGTGGTAACAAATAAAAGTGCCAGTGTCACCCGGATTTATTTACCGCCAGATGTCAACTGTTTATTATCCGTTGCTGACCATTGTTTAAAGAGTACGGACTATATCAATGTCATCGTTGCTGATAAACAGAAACATCTGCAATTTTTAACAATGGATGAAGCCATTAAACATTGTACAAAAGGGATTGGCATTTGGGAATGGGCCAGCAGTGATGACTGTGGAAAAGACCCGGATATTCCTGATGTGATTATGGCTGGTTGTGGTGATGTAGCAACGATGGAATCTCTCGCAGCCACGGCAATTTTACGCGAAGAAATTCCTGATTTGAAAGTTCGGTTTGTTAACGTGGTGGATTTATTTAAGTTACAACCGGATACGGAACACCCACACGGTTTATCAGACCGGGATTTTGATAGTTTGTTTACGACAGATAAACCGATTATCTTTAATTTTCATGGCTATCCTTGGTTAATTCACAAGTTAGCCTATCGTCGCAAAAATCACGCGAATCTGCACGTTAGAGGGTACAAAGAGAAGGGGAATATTAATACTCCCTTGGAGTTGGCAATTAATAACCAAGTTGACCGTTTTAATCTGGTTATAGACGTAATTGACCGAGTGCCTAAATTGGGTTCGGCGGCGGCTTATGTTCGTGAACGGATGAAAAATGCTATCATCGAAAATGTCAATTATGCCCATGAACATGGCATTGACAAAGATGAAATTGTTGACTGGAAATGGCCGTTTTAAATTTCTGAGGGTGAATTTAACCTTAGAACTCCTGATTACATCCTAGATTAGATCCCCCTAAATCCCACTTTTTAAGCGAGGGTTAGGGGGATTGAATATTAAGTTCTGCTAAAAGCTAGATTGTCCGTTCGCTTGACTTTGTATGGTAATCTGCTGTAATGTATTGTTTAACATACGGAATATAAGGACATTTTATACAATCTAAGTTGTGACAACAATTTTTTAGCAAAATTTTAAATACTCTCATAAACACAAAAAGATTATGTATATACGAAAAATTGAAATTAAAAATTTGTGGGGAAAAGATTTTTCATGGATACTTAATAAAGACGTAAATGTTTTGATTGGCAAAAATGGTTCAGGGAAATCAACAATACTAAAAATGCTTAACGAAGCCGTATTGCCAATTGAAGACAGTAAATTAAATTTTAGGTTATTTGATCCTATAGATGAGATGATCATTGAGTTAGAAAATGATGTTGTTATCAAAATTGATAGTGAAAATAGAAGTATAACAGGGCTGAGGGAAGGTAGTGAATACAAATTGAATACAACATGGGTTAGCACTTTTGATGTAGTTGAAAAAAGTTTAAATCCAAATATCACATTACTTGATCACCAAATTGATAAGTTAAAACAAGAATTTGTTACTTACCAAAGAGATTTATCAAATCAAGTTGAAGAAGCATTTAAAGAAAATGATGATGAAACAAGACGAAATAAATTAGATAGAATTAAAGATATTTATGAGCCAAAGAAAATATTTATTGATATCCTAACTAAACTATTCAGCGATACCGAAAAAAATTTTGATGAGAAGGAATTTCACTTTCTAAAACCAGGTATTCAAACACCAATTTTACCGGAAAATCTGTCATCTGGCGAGAAACAGATACTGATTATCTTATTAAAAACATTACTTCAAGACAGAAAAAAATATATTTTATTAATGGACGAGCCAGAAATATCATTGCATATTGATTGGCAAAGGAGTTTGATTGAACACATAAGACAAATCAATCCAAATTGTCAAATTATTATAGCGAGCCATTCACCAACTATTTATTATCAAGGCTGGATTGAAAAAATCACAAGAATTGAAGAAATTAAATCAACTTTGGATTCAGCAATAGAAAGTCCTACAATTACAGAAAAAACTACACAATTAGAAGGGCGTGTACAAAAAGTAAAAAGTGATTTTACAAGTTTTTCAGGAAGTCCCTTAGCTAAACTTTATCAATTTAATCGCCAAATCAATACATATACTTCTTTTACAAAAGATGAATGTGTTAAATTGTTGAGTTTTCTTCAAGAAAATCAGATTTACCCAGATGTAATAACATTTACTACCCTGATCTCAAAACTCAATAGTTATGCAGATGCAAAATATATTTTTGATTTAATGGAAGCAGAAACTTATACTCAATTATCTCATGTGAAGCCTAATGATATAACACTTAACACTTTAATTAAAAAAGTTAGTACAGTTAAAGAAGGTCTTGAACTTATTCAAAATGTAAGTGCCAACGAAAAACTGCAATTGTATCCTGATATTATAACTTTCAGCACCTTGCTTGGGAAAGCAAAAAATACGAATGAAATTCAATCACTTGAAGAAGTGCGAAACTATTATGGAGTAAAAACCAATGATATATACTTAAATAAATTAAATTTTAAAAAGTAACATGATGAAAGATCAGAATTATAAAGATATTGCTGAAAGAATGAAAGCGGATGCCTTTCACATAGGGTGTGATCTTTCTGTATTGGTTGAAGATATTTATGATGAAAGATTTTGGGAGTGTATTATTGAAAATGTCAAACCAAATTTAAAAAATAAAATTGATTTCCCAAATCCAACGCCAAAAGGGACACGCGGAAAGGATATTTTGAAAAAGTTTAAAAGTTTTGTTGATAAAAAATTTATTATTTGTATTGATAGTGATTGTGAATATTTGTACGAAGATAATGCTTGGTATATTGCTGACTATATTTACCATACTTTTGTTCATAGCAAAGAAAATTTCCAGTGTAATCATATATCATTAAATGAAATATGCAAAGATTTAAGAATAAAAAGCTATGATTTTAAGAGTTTATTTGAAAATATTTCTCTAAACATTTCTCTTATATTTTACTTTTGGTTATACTTCAAAGAAATTAAATGCAATAAATTTGATCATCTGATAAATAATACAGAATTTGAAAAAATCTTGAGTTTTGAAGGTACTCAATTTGATCATATTGGAGATGAGAGTATTTTATATCAAAGTATTGCAGATAGAGTGGATAGTAAATTACAAACTATTAAAAGTCAAATGGATGAAATTTGGTATAACTCAACCGTTGAGAATGATATTCCTGAAATAAAAAAACGATTAACCGAACAATATTTGATAGATGAAGAAGAAATTTTAGAATTTTGCTATGGACATGGCGTATTAGAAAAATTTGTTGAACCGTTTATGGTCAAACTGATTGAAATATTAAAAGATTTAAAAATAGATGAGGTAAAACAGACTCTAAGCCAAGCATCAAAAGAGGTTATTGAAGACACAATCAAACGAATTGAAAATAATTATGCAAAACAAAATATTCCAACCAAATTGAATGACAGTTTTAAGTGTCTGGTTGTTGATAGTAATTTTGACAATAAACAGATGCAAAAAATCAAGGAAAAATTAGCTAATGAACTGAATTAGTTGGTTTGGTTCTCGTTTCATGAGAGTTATTTATATATTTGTTACTGATTAGACTAGGAATATTGACCGATTACAAACTATCATAATCCGCTAGGGATGAAGTAGAAGGTTGGGGATGGTGCGAACTGAACTAATTTAACTAGAGTAAAACCTGTATAATTATTCAATTTAGAAGGCTAAAAAGCCTATGGAACAAGGCTTTGCATTTCTCAATACAATCGTAAAAAATTTTAATATTTCGTCTCAAATAAAAGCTATGAATGGTTATATTGTTATTAATAGATAATTGTGATGATCGATTTAGATTATTTGCTATAAGCTGTTAGTTGTCAGAAAAAACCAAGAAAGAGTTTCTTAACAAAAAGACACCCATGAACATCAGGTTATAGGTAGATTTTTGGAGACTTTTTCTACTCAAAAAAGAGTGACATCGTATGGTAACAATCACAACGAACGAAACCCGTCAGGGGCAAAGCATCAACACAAAAGCTGCCCGCAATCTGGCTATTACCACGAATACCGTGCCTCAAATGGCCGGAATTACTCCTCGGTGGCTGCTGCATTTCCTGCCTTGGGTACAGGTACAATCGGGGACTTACCGTGTGAATCGTACCAAAGTCGTTCTCAAACCCGCATCCAAAGTTCACGTCATTAGTGATAACGGACATTCCAGTATTTCCTCTGAAGAATTACGCACTATTCCGATGTTATCCGTCCTCGACCCATCGGATGCCGCCGCGATCGCCAACCGTTTCCAAAGTGAATCCTTTGATATCGGTCAAACCATTATCCAACAAGGTCAACCTGGGGAAAAATTCTATATCGTTGTTCAGGGTAAATTAGAAGTCTCCACCTCCGGCGATGAAGGCGAAAACCTGCGAGTTGCCGTTATCGGTGCTGGAGAATACTTTGGGGCGGTAGGTTTAGCCCCAGAGGTGATCAGCCATTCTACCATCCGCACCCTCACCCCTTGTCGCTTACTGGCCCTTTCTAAACCCTGCTTGGACGAAATTCTCACTCAGTCCCCAGAAATTCGGCCAACTTTGCAAAAAGCCCTGGAAGAACAAACTCGGTTAAAATCCGTTGTCAATATCTATGGCGAAGAAAAAATCCCGGTTGCCTCCGATTATCAAGGAGAAATCGAATTACCCGCCTCCTATATTGACTATGAAATTGAACCGCGAGAATACGATCTGAGCCTTGTGCAGAATATCCTGCGGGTTCATACCCACGTCACCGACATTTATAATGAACCCATCGACCAACTGCGGGAACAAATTCGCCTCACTGTCGAGAATTTAAAAGAACGCCAAGAATGGGAAATTATCAATAACCCCAACTTTGGTTTACTCAACTCGATTTCCCCCTTAATGCGGGTTCAACCTCGCTATGATGTCCCGACTCCCGATGACCTGGATGAACTGTTGACACGGGTTTGGAAAAAACCTGCCTTCTTCCTCGCCCATCCCCGTGCGATCGCAGCCTTTGGGCGCGAATGCACTCGTCGGGGTGTGCCACCCGTCAGTATTAATATATTCGGATCACCTTTCTTGACCTGGCGAGGTGTGCCGTTAGTTCCCTGCGACAAATTAGAAGTCAAAAGCTATAACGGCAACCAACAAGGCCCTGGTAAAACCAGTATTCTGTTAGTGCGAGTTGGTGAAAAAGAACAAGGCGTGGTTGGTTTGCATAAAATTGGCATACCCGGTGAACAACTCCCCAGTTTATCCGTGCGGTTTATGGGCATTGACTCCCAGTCCTTAACCTCTTACCTCCTGACCTTATATTTCTCCTGCGCGGTCTTAACTGACGATGCGGTAGCCGTTCTGGAAAACGTCGAAGTGGGATACTATCATGACTACGAATATGCCGGAGTCTAACGGCAAAAACCTCGATCATCTGTCCCAACCTTCCGAGGGAGATCGGATGTTTGATGTTATGAGTGTGGCGACGTTGGCAAATCAGTTTTATACCGCCTTACCCGTTGAAAACGGTATTGCCCCTGTAACTCCATCTCAGTCGGCAATTCTCACCCATCCTCCCCTACCCCAACCAGAAAGCAGAGGGGCGGATGCCAGTGGTGTCCTATTCCTGGGAAGTGGTGCGCCGAGCCAGGTTGTGAGTGAAGAAGCCTTAACCCAGATAGCAAAACAGTTTGCAGCGGCTTTATTGCCTACGGAACTCGCAGCCAGTCTTAAACAGGCTTTTGCCCAACCGGAACCGATTAGTCCATTATCAGGATGGGAACCAACCCCAAGCCGGGAACCGGAGATTAATTCTGAAGCCTTCAATCCTGTTCCAAAAGATTTTTTAACTGAGATTCCATCCTTGTCGGCGATTGCTCAACCTGATCCCGGAATTCCGACTTCTGCCAATCCAACGGCGATCGCACCGTTTAGCGATCTGGATTTAAAACGGGTATTTACAGAGATTCAAGCTCAGGATAATCTGCCACCGACCCAGGAATCCTCTCAACCATCCTTCTATTTTATATCTCCCCCAACGGTAGATAACCTAGAATTAGAATCAGGGGAAATCTTTGACGTCCAGGCGATTCGCAAAGACTTTCCGATCTTGCACCAGAACGTCAACGGTAAACCCCTGATCTGGATGGATAACGCTGCAACCACTCAAAAGCCACAAAGCGTTATTGATAGTTTATCGCGGTTCTATCAGCGAGACAACTCCAATATTCACCGAGGCGCTCACACCCTGGCAGCCCGGGCAACGGATGCCTACGAAGGAGCCAGAGAGAAGGTACAACGGTTTTTAGGAGCGGGTTCTGCCTCGGAGATTATCTTTGTCCGAGGAACAACCGAAGCGATCAATTTAGTGGCTCAAACCTACGGTCGCAAATACATTGGCAAAGGAGATGAAATTCTGCTTTCCACCCTAGAACATCACGCCAATATTGTTCCTTGGCAGATGTTAGCCCAGGAAACCGGAGCAGTTATCAAAGTAATTCCGGTGAGCGATAGCGGTGAGATTCTGTTGGAAGAATACGCTCAACTTCTAACCCCTCGAACTCGTTTAGTGGGAATTACCCAGGTTTCTAACGCTTTGGGAACGATTCTTCCCGTGCGGGAAATGACGGAAGTGGCTCACCGCCATGGGGTTCCGGTGTTAGTAGATGGCGCTCAGGCCGTGTCCCATACCCCGGTGAACGTCCAAGACTTGAATTGTGATTTTTATACCCTATCCGGTCATAAACTGTTCGCACCGACGGGTATTGGAGCCCTCTATGTCAAACGAGAAATCCTAGAAGATCTTCCCCCTTGGCAGGGCGGTGGGAATATGATTCGCAGTGTCACCTTTGAGAAAACCGTCTACAGCGACCCCCCGGCTAAATTTGAAGCGGGAACTCCTAATATTGCTGATGCGGTGGGACTCGGGGCGGCGATCGATTATATTACCCGCCTAGGAATGCACAATATCGAACGGTATGAACACAAACTCACCTGTTATGCCACAAAACGCCTAGGGGAAATTCCGGGTTTGCGTCAAATCGGTACAGCCCCCCATAAAGTGGGTGTGCTATCGTTTATCCTCGATGATATACCTGTGGAACAAGTGGGACAACGCCTCGCCCAAGAAGGTATTGCGGTGCGGGCTGGTCATCATTGCGCCCAACCCACCATGCAACGCTATGGTTTAACGGGTACAGTTCGACCTTCCCTAGCGTTCTATAACACTTGTGCAGAAATTGACACTCTGATAGACGTTTTACGCACTATCCGTTTCCGTTAACAGTAAATGTAGAGACGTGCTAATAGCCTGACGGCATCGCTGCGCTAAGGCGCGTCTCTACACTGATCACCGATAACTAACAACTGGTACGGGCGGCTTGGTGTGAGATCTTTGTTAATCACCTAAATCTCGATGAACCCGCCCCTACAACTGATAACTGATAACTGATTAAAAGTCATGTATAATCGTAGTCTGCTGAACCACCATCAAGCCCCGGCTGAAGTTGATCAAAGCAATCTGAATAGCCAAAATTTTGACAGTTCATCTTCGCCGGAAAACAATTTCCAGCCCGAAAGCAATAATTTTTTCCGAGTATTAATAGCCGATATACAAACAATTTACCAACGAGATCCCGCCGCCCGCAATTGGCTAGAGATACTGTTTTGTTATCCTGGGTTACAGGCTGTTTGGTGGCATCGAATTGCCCATCAATTAAATCTTTGGGGAGTTCCATTTTTGCCCCGTTTCCTCTCTCAACTTAGCCGTTGGTTTACAGGTATTGAAATTCATCCCGGGGCTAAGATTGGTAAAGGAGTTTTTATTGATCATGGCATGGGAGTCGTGATCGGCGAGACTGCTATTGTCGGAGATTATGCTCTGATTTATCAAGGCGTAACTTTGGGCGGCACGGGTAAGGAAAAAGGCAAACGACATCCGACTTTGGGTGATCATGTTATGGTGGGGGCAGGTGCTAAATTATTAGGCAATCTCTATATCGGTGATCATGTTCGCATTGGTGCAGGTTCGGTGGTATTGCGCGATGTTCCCAGTCATTGTACAGTTGTGGGTATTCCCGGGCGAATTACCCGCCATTCTAAGGAAACTGAGGATTTACAATTATCCGATCATTTACCTGATCCTGAAGCTACGGTGATTCGGAATTTGTTTGAACGAATTAAAATCTTAGAACAGGAATTGGGAAGTTTAAAAGCTTTAAGCCCGATTGCTGAAGTTGAGAATAGTCAAGAACAAGAAGATGCGATCGCTAGTTTTGATATTAACGAAGTCATTGAAGAATTTCTGCATGGGGCGGGGATTTAATTAATAATTGGTGATAGGATTTCTAATGGCAAATTTTAGGATTTATCTACCATGAGTGACTTAATTGCGATCGCTTATGCCCATGAACATGGCATTGACAAAGATGAAATTGTTGACTGGAAATGGCCGTTTTAATCGTTGGCAAAGACAGAGAAACCGGGTTTCTTCCAGAAACCCGGTTTCTGAGGTGATAGCATTTTTCTAAATGAGAACTAAAACCGATAATATATTCCTTAAGAAAGATGTTAAATTAATATTTTTTAGTAAGGGCAAAAAAGCGATTTTGTGGTAAACTACTAAAGACAAATTTTATGATTTATCTACCATGAGTGACTTAATTGCGATCGCTTACGATAGCGAAGACAAAGCCGAAGAAGTTCGTCTGACTTTGATCCAATTACAAAAAGAACATTTAATCGAATTAGACGACGCTGCCGTAATTGTCAAGAATGCTGAAGGAAAAATCAAACTCAAGCAAGCTGTTGATTTAACCAGTGCTGGTGCAGTTAGTGGCGGGTTTTGGGGTCTATTAATTGGGACATTATTCCTCAGCCCCTTGTTAGGAGCCGCCGTTGGAGCCGCGGCTGGAGCCGCCAGTGGCGCGTTAAGTGATATTGGTGTCGATGATGACTTTATGAAATCTTTAGGGGAAACCCTGCAACCCGGAACTTCTGCCCTATTTGTTTTAGTGCGGAAAGTTACCCCGGATAAAGTGTTAGAAGAAGTTGCCCCCTATGGTGGAACAGTATTAAGAACTTCTCTAAGTAAAGATGAAGAAGCTCAATTACAAGAAGTTCTGAGTACCAGAGGCGTGACTGTTTAATTCAATTTTCTGTTCCAATTCTATTTAATTAAATCCCCAGATTAATAGATAGAATTATCAAAAATATTTCTCTGGGTGCGTCGCCGTCGTGTTCCGCACCCATTTGTCTTGAATTAGTGTTCAGTGCATACAGGACTTACGCAGTTACGCTATATGTAGCGTACTAATGAGTTAGCGATCGCGCTCGTAACTCAAACGAGATCGCTTTAACAGGACAACCTCTTAAAGTCCCCCAATTTTGGGGGATTT
>CAITND010000005.1 GCA_903893625.1 uncultured Oscillatoriales cyanobacterium | reverse complement strand
GTAGGGGTTGGGTCTCCCAACCCTCTTGGCACCTGGGTTGGGAGACCCAACCCCTACAGGTTTTGATCACAAATCATTTAGACTTCCTATATTTTCCCTAAATCTACCACTCATTAGACATTTTATAAGTTAAAATAAAACTGGATAAATCCGGGTATAATTTTATGGATATTAGAACAATTAATTTACCCATTCCTCTGCAATTAACCTTAGATTTAACAGAAGATCAATTTTATGAATTATGCCAGAAAAATCAAGACTTGAAATTTGAACGAAACTGCTCAGGAGTGCTAATGATTATGTCACCAACGGGGGGAGAAACCAGCCATCGTAACTTTAATATTGCTGTGGAACTTGGCATCTGGAATAAACAGAATAAACTCGGTATAGCCTTTGATTCTTCCGGGGGTTTTAAACTTCCCAATGGTGCGGATCGTTCTCCTGATATATCATGGATTAGAAGCGATCGCTGGTTCAGTTTAACACCGAAACAACGAGAAAAATTTGTGCCTTTGTGTCCTGATTTTGTGGTAGAATTACGTTCAGCAACTGACTCCCTAAAATCTCTACAAGATAAAATGAATGAATATCGAGAGAATGGGGCAAAATTAGGATGGTTAATTGATCCCAAACATCGACGAGTTGAAATTTATCGTCCTCAACAAGAAGTCGAAATATTAGAAAATCCGACAATATTATCAGGAGAAAATGTTTTACCCGGATTCTTATTAGATTTAACCTTAATTTGGTAAACCCGTAGTAAGCCCTTCAGGGCTTTATCCCTAAAAGACTAATCATTGCTAGAACAACTATCCCCAGAATCACCAGAATCACCCCAGGAACAACTATCCCCAGAATCAGAGGAATCATTATCACTGTAGTAACTATCGCCAGAATAGTCACTATTAGAATACCTGCCCTTTTTGGGGTTTGGAATACATTTTTTCGTTAATTCTTTCACTATCTGATCAGCAGCTTGTTCTTGACCGAGAGGAACAAAAATAGAGCGCGTGATCTCCCCATTTGGTTCATCCGCAAATAAACGAGTTGTTAGAACAAAATCTTGATCTGGTTCGGATTTTTGTACTTGATAAAATAATTCAAATTTTAAGACTCGTTTTGATAAATTGATGCTAGATAAATGATAGGGCGTTCCTTCCCAGCACCAATATTCACCATCCGCATAAAACGCATTTTCACCAATATAAACATCACAAATATTTTTGCTTCTTTTGGCTGCTTCAAAAATCCCAGCTATAAAACATACTAATCCTATTCCGAAGCCAATACAGATCTCTACTCCCAGTAAGTTAATCAGATCTTGAAGCCAATTTCCCGTCGGATGGTAATGAAATTTTCTCCCGTTTAAAATTTCAATGATTAGAATAACAATTATTATAAACGGAGACCATAATAATAATATCCCAAGTCCTTCTAAAAAAATATGAGATGCAATCCATTTTCGATCTCGTTCGGTGTATTGCCAGCGATACCAATAGTTGTCTTGATTACTAATAAAATCTCCGGCTAGTTGACGATTAATCTGATCAGTGATCTGAGCTTTCTTGAGATTAAGAATAGCCGCCCAAGCGATATAAATGACAATCATTACAATTGAGACAACAAGAAGAGTAAAGATGCCAACCAATAATAGTAAGTCCTTTGTTATTAAGGGATAAATAAAACTCATGGAGATCAGAAATAAAGCGGTTCCTAACCCTAAAATTACCCAAAGGTTGGGGGAGCCGATTTGGGTTAATTCTCCTTTGTCAGTGTAATCTTTCATAATGTTTTCCTTTTTTTAGGTAAGATTTACAGGTGTTTGAGAGAGTGCGATCGCATTTTTTAATTTAATATCCAAAAAAACAGAAATCAAAAAAAGTGTAGGGGCGAGGCGCGCCTCTCCCCTACAGAGGAATTGAGAGATTTTTTATGATTAATAATCTTAATTATTCTTTTGTACAATCCATTTAGAATTGCTATAATTAGCGAATGAATAGCCCTAAAAGCGAACTTTTGCAGGCGAGATACCCCCAATCTAATTTTATCACATGATATCCAGCATGACTTTATGTGTTTTATGCAGAAAGACTACTGATCAAATCAGTGGATTTTTCAGAAATCAAGCAGTTAACAATTATTTCTAGTTTCTGTTGATATTCATCGGTATCCATATACCGTTCAGCAACATCTTCTAAGAGGGCAATATTTTTGGCATCGGCACTAAATGTAACCACATTTTCCTGGAAAATAGGCTGGAATCGCACATAGTTATTGGGGTCATCAAAAAGTTGTTCTACGATATAATCAACTGCATCACTAGAGCCATCAAAAAACACATCCATTAAAGGAATACTTCTAATTAAACTCATCCAATTTAAAGCACCCCATCCTTGAGCTTGCCGAACTGTAATTCGATGTAATCCAGCACCCGAACCAAAAGATGCAACAACATCAGGTAATTTTTTATGCTGTTTTCGACATTCAGCAATAGCACACAAAGCCGGATTACTTGCTACGATACCTCCATCAATTAAGGGAATCCCATCAGGAGAAACTTTTAAGCTTTCATCTCCATTTTTTGCTTTTGCTTTTGCTTTTGCTTCTAAATGATCAATAAACTCTTCATTTTTAATAACATGAGCCGGAAAAGCAGCAGGTACAGCCGATGAAGCTCTACACACTTCCCAAATAGGTAAGGTTTGAAATTCAGGTTTGTTGCTTTTAAAGATTACAGCTTGATGATTATATACATCATAGCTAGTAATAATGACGTTACTTTTTAATTCTCCAAAACATTGACGACCAAAGATTTCTTTCAGGCTATATTCTAATCCAGTTCCATCATAAATAGGTTGACTCAAGAATTTCTTGATTTTTTCATTATCAATATCCCACATATTCAGAATATTGAAGGTGCTGAAATCAACAGTTTGGTTAAGATGCCTGATAATAATGCTTTTAATGGTTTCTAAAAACTCAGGGAAAATATCTAAAGCATGGCGTTTATACAAAGCTTTAATGTCTTTAGCTGAGATTCCACAAGCAACTCCACAAGCAATAATACTGCCTGAAGATGTGCCAGCAATAATATCAAAATACTCTCTTAATTCTTTATCAGGATTGATTGCTTTCAGCCTGTCTTCAACTTCTTCTAACATGGCGGCGGTTAAAATTCCTCGAATACCGCCACCATCAAATGAAAGAATTCGGCGAGGTTGTTCAAACATTTTAGTTACTCCTTGATATCTATTGATGTGAGACTGTTTTGCTTGTTTTTTTAATAACTTACAGAACAACTCTGTTTTTGAAAGTCATTTCAAGATTTGGGATTGAACTTATCCCAAATTCAGCCATAATAGGCTACCTATACACACAATAGGGAAAGTTATTATATGAGGATAATTTTGATACTCATAGTAAATAGCCTAAGTAAACCGGATTTGGGAGTGCCAAGAAAAAACGTAATTTTCTAGCTTATCATACCCAAGAAAAATATAGATAATTATCGCTAAAAAACCCAAGTTTATACCATTTCTAAAAAGTTATGCAACAGTAGCTAGGGCTTCTAAAATGTAATCCCATACAGTCAAAGATGCTATAATTTCTGGAGAGAAGCCTTCAATTACAGAACGAACTTGATCTTTATCTTGTTCTATATCTTGATAAATTTCCCAACTGAGATGCTGATACAAATAATGCCATACTCGTTCAATTGGATTCAACTCAGGGCTGTAAGGCGGTTGAAAAATTAGTAAAATATTATCAGGTATTTTTAGCTTACTACTATAATGAAAACGACCATTATCTAGTTGTAT
>CAITND010000004.1 GCA_903893625.1 uncultured Oscillatoriales cyanobacterium | reverse complement strand
TTATAAGAAAAGGATGGGAGATTGAAAACTCAGTGTCTTCAGACCTGAGATGAAAAGCGACCCAGGGGAATTTATTCCCCGTGAATATTTCTCCAATCTATGTTAGTATATCCAGTAACAGGAAAGGTAAACAACCTGTATAAAAACCTAGTCGCCTAACGGCAAAACGCGCTTACCTTGACAATTGAATCTATAGGGTTCTACTGCAAAGTTCTAGTCCCCCCAGCAGTGGGTAAAAGATTCGTGGGATCTAGGCTACCAGTTTTTTGAAACAAATTTGTTTCAAGTTAAAAAAGAACTCGCAGAAATGCGAATAGGGTAGGGCATACCCAAATTTACGCTTGGGGAGAATCCCACCTCTGGTTAAAGCACTGCAAGGTACTTTAATTAAGTGGTTTCGTTGAACCAAGAATCTCAGCGTCTTCAGACCTGAGAGTGTCAATCCTGAAATTTTGACCCAAACTCCAAATTCGCCCTCGCATTGCGACGCCACATTTGAGGTTTAATCCGTCGTAAGGCAGAAGCGCGAAATCGTTGATCCCATTCTGTAGGAGAAAGTTCTGCTAATTCTGTTAATTTAGGGGCGAGATTTTCAGGATAGGGTTGAAATTCTGTAACGTCCGTTTCCTGAGCAAAGCGTTGATTCCAAGGACAAACCTCTTGACAAATATCACAACCTGCTACCCAACCGTTTAACTGTTTGCTAATAGTTTCGGGTAACATTTCAGCCCGATTTTCAATCGTATGATAGGCAATACAACGATTAGCATCGACTACAAAAGGTTGAGTAATTGCCTGGGTTGGACAAGCTTCTATACATCGGGTACAAGTGCCACAATGTTGAGTATGGGGAGTATCAGGAGTTAAAGTTAAATTCGTTAAAATTTCCCCTAAAAACACCCAAGATCCATATTCTCTCGTAATCACATTACTATTTTTAGCAATCCATCCAATACCTGCTTGTTGCGCCCAAACTTTATCTTGAATTGGCCCGGTATCAGCATAATATCTGGCTTGAATTCCTTCTTTTTGTTGTTGTAACCAGTCCGAAAAATTTTTCAGTTTTTTATGTAAAACCCGATGATAATCCCGTCCCCTTGCATAGCGGGAAATTTTAGCAAATTCCTTTTCTTCAGGATATTGTTGAGGGGTGTAATAGTTCAACGCCACACAAATAACAGACTGAACTTCTGGCATCAATTGACGAATATCCTGGCGTTTGGGATGATTCATCCATGCCATATCCGCAGCATACCCTTGATTTAACCAAGCTTGTAACCGTTGGTTGTTGTCCTGCATATCAGGAATAGCAGCAATCCCAACTTTATGAAACCCCAAGTTTAAGGCTTTTTGCTTGATTTGTTCTGAATCCATTAACTCTTTACTGATGACTGATGACTGATGACTGATGACTGATTACTGATGACTGATTACTGATTACTGATTACTGGTAAACTAGCTTCTAATTTCAAACAATTGCGGCCATCAATTTGTAAACAATAATCCACTCGATCCATTAATCGATTCATAATTAACCAACCATAACCACTTTCTTGTTTATCTTCAGGTTTAGGCGGATGATAATTATCCACTTCATAGCCTGTACCGTGATCCCAAATTTCTAAAGAAATATCCCGATCTTTTAATTCCAAACGAACCATCACAGGAAGATGTGGTTTATCGCGGTGAGCATGACGGATGACGTTGGAGTAAGCTTCTGCGAGGACGAGGCGAAACCGATTTGACTGACGGGCCCAATCCACATGATCTCCTAGTTCGACTTCCAAACTGCTCAATAACCAGTCTTCAACTATTGTTAAAAACCTAATATCGCTTGGCACTTGAAGCTCAGTTTTCATCAGTCAACAAAACCTCCAGAGAGAGTATAGTTTGATCATCTTCCTGAACGGGATTATGTTCTCGGATAGCGGATAATAGACCATCCAAATTAAGTTGTTCCTGTTGTTGGAGTAACTTCCAAAGTCCCTCCTGTTGCAACATGGAGCGAATGGCGGGACTGCCATCGGTTGTTTCCTGCACCACTGTAGCTTCAGTAATACCATCACTGGTTACTAAGAAGATATCCCCAGGATTGAGGGTGAGACTGTCTCCTTTGCCTCTCCAGACGGGAAGAATTCCCAAGGGAATGCCACGAGTCTTGAGAAACGTGGGTTCAACGGTTAGGGATGGATGAGGGTGATTTGCCCAGACCATCGGATAAATATGTCCGGCATTAGCATAGGCTAGATGTCCCGTAGTGGGGGTGTAACGAGCCAAAACCATTGTAATAAAGTGATTATTACTCACTAAATCATCAGACAAAATCCCATTAAGATTTTGCATCACCTGATCCGGTTCAGGAGAAGTTTCCACGGACAGTTCCCGACGCATCACCGAAATAGCGCTCGCCATAAATAGAGCCGCCGGAACCCCTTTACCAGATACGTCCCCTAAGCCCACCCAAATATCCCCTTGGGGATGAATAAAGACTTCAAAGAAATCTCCCCCCACTTCTCGCGCCGGATGACAACAGGCTTGTACCCGAAAGGTATCAAACTCTGGCCAACTTTGACGCAGGAGATTGTTTTGAATTTGACTGGCGACTTTGAGTTCATTTCGCATCTGTTCAGCTAACTCTACTGTCCGTTGATAGAGTTTGGCTTGAGATAGCGCTAAAGAGGCTTGTTCAGAAACAACTTCCAACAGTTGAATATCATCCTCTGACCAAGAAGAAATACTGTTGTCTTGATAAAGAGCCAAAACAGCTAGTAAATCATGCTGATAGGTCAGGGGTAAAATAATTTGAGTACCGTTATTGGGATGATTTTGCCCTTGTTGAATTTGAGTTTCCCGACTTCCTAGCACCGTTTGCATAGAGGTTTCAAGCTGAGATAGCCAGGTTTGGACATTCTCCGCTTCTCCCCGATAAGAAAAGATTTGAACTGAAAGTCTCCCTTCTTCGACAGAACGAATACAGCAGCCCGTCGCATCAAAGGTTTCTCCCAAGGTGCGAACAATGGTTTGAAGCATACTGGAGTAGTCTAGGGACTCTCGCAGGGCGCTGACCACATCGTTATACAGAGATTCCCGACGCAGAGCGCGACGCAGAGCATTTGTTCGTTGTTTGAAGAATTTGTAAGTTTCAGACGCCTGTTTAATTACAGACTTGAGTTCTTCGGGATTCCAAGGTTTGGTGATGTATTTGAAAACTTGGCCAGAGTTAATCGCTTCCACTAGGTCTTCAACATCCGTATATCCGGTTAACAGAATCCGAATGGTGTCTGGGAAACGTTCAACGGTTTTGCCGAGAAATTCGGTTCCGTTCATTTCTGGCATCCGTTGATCAGAAATAATCACCGCCATTTCACCCTCGTCTTCGAGAATTTGCAGAGCTTTGAGGGCACTGTCAGCCTTGAACACTTGGAAGTCCCGGCGAAATGTCCGAAACAACAAATCTAAGTTGTCTGGTTCGTCATCGACGACCATGAGTTTCAGCTTTCGACCATCTCCCCGACTCATGCGATTCCCTACTCCCAGATGAACAGATCAGGTATTACCCATCTTACCGCCTCTATTATCCTGGCTTCTAATAAAAATCATGAAAAATTACTGAATTGTTGCCGTGTCGGGGGTTGGGGAATTTTTGGAGTGAGAAGCAAGAGCAGAGGTAGGGCTGGGGGGAAGCGATCGCATTTCTTCAAGAAACCCGGTTTCTAATTAAGATTGGTCGCATCAAATCAAGCTATCTTGAGAAACCCGGTTTCAACAGAAGCGATCGCAGTTAACCCAACCTGAGTATTATAGCGGTATGAGATTGCATAAGGTATTGTAGTGTAAACATCTTTTGTAGGGACAAAAGCTTTTGTTTTACAAGGTGTTTGATGTTGCTATATAATAAATAAATCTGCCTGCTCACTCCAAAAGAGATGTTATCTAAACTACGAGTTCAGCACTATAAAAGCCTCTTTGATACAGAAGTTGATTTAGAACCCTTAACTGTCTTTATTGGCCCGAATGGTTCGGGAAAATCAAATATTTGTGAAGCTATCGCTGTATTATCTGATTTTCTCCAAAAGGTGATAGCTACTCCGAATAATACAGGGGTAATACCGATAATACCTTTGTTTGCCAATTCTTTAACAATTGTCAGTAATAATCAACAGAGTTTTGAATCTAAATTCTGGCATGGGAAACTAGATTCACTGTTGTTTGAAGTGAGTACCTATCCTACAACAGAAAGCAATTCTTCTGAAGAAACTACAATATTTTCAGATCTATTAGTTCATCTTGATTATCTTCACAAAAAAGTTTCTATCGGAAATCTTAAACGGACTCATAATGAAATCAGTCAGTTTGCTTATCAACTCAGAGAATTTTTGATTTCTAATCAATACCCCGATTCTTTGGTTGCCAATGCGTTAAGAAAGGTGAGTATTTACGATTTTTCCCCAGTTAATCTATCTAGTAATGGCTCATCAAACGGTAGTATGGAAAGGACAGGGCAAGGAATTGCTTCTGCTTTAGTTGATATTTTGCACAATAATCGTAAAAAGTTTGATGAATTAGAGGAACGTTTAACACAACTTGTTCCGAATATACAAAGAATTACATTACCTCGTACACAAAATCAAACCTTTTTGCTGGAATTAGTTGATAGATATTCAGAACATCATATCCCAGCTTCTGACATATCCGATGGAACACTGAGAATCCTCGCTTTCCTAACTGCGCTTTATCAAGAAGAGACTCCGAGTATTCTTTGTTTTGAAGAAATAGAGAACGGAGTTCATCCTTGGTTACTGCATAAAATGATGGAATTATTAAAAATAGTATCAACAGAAGGAATAGCGGGTAAACCTGTTCAAGTTTTAATTACAACCCATTCTCCTGTACTGTTGAATTATGTTGAACCTGATCAAGTTCGTGCTGTTGAACTAGATAAAGAAGGTAAAACTCAAGTTCATAGTTTACCTATAGATTCTGTGCGTTTTCAAAAAGCACTGGAAGCTTATGATGGTGCTTTAGGTGAACTTTGGTTTACCAATGTATTTGGAGGAAATCCTGCATGAGTCGTCCGATTCGTATTGGGTTAATTGCTGAAGGGGAAGCAGAATTAGGCGCAAGTATTCCTTATATTAAACCCGAAGACGGTGGAAAAATTATTGACAAGAAAAAAGAAGGAGCGCTTCATACTTTAATTAGACGAGAACTCAAAAGTGCGGGATTACCTGATTGTGATTTTGTACAAAGACACCCATCAATTAATGAAAGTCGAGTCTGTAAACTGCGTACTGGACATTCAATATTAGACCCCAAATATTTAGCACAGGTGGTAATTTCTTGGAAACCAGAGGAGGTAGATATAATTCTCATTGTAGTTGATGCCGATGATAAACTACCTCAAAGACAGATTGACTTAGAACGTGCTTTGAATAGAATTCGTGATAATCATTTAGATGTTAATGATCAATCGATTAATGATCGCAGTGCTGGCGGTTTAGCAATTAAGAATTTTGAGGCGTGGTTGTTGGCTGATATTCAAACTGTTTCAAATATTTTAGGTGTAGAAATTGAACAACTGGAGAATATAGAAACCTTAGATGATATCAAGAATATTTTAGAAACTGCGATCGCAAAATCAACTTATCTCTCAGAAGTTAGTAGCAATCAACGTCCGCTTCAAATTCGATGGAAACTAGGGTTTGAGATTGATTTAGACATTATTAAAACTTGTTGTTCAACTGGATATGCTCCTTTCACCAAAGGTTTGATGGAGGCGGCAAAAGCGGTGATGGACGTACTCGAAACAACCAGTATTTCACAGTCAAATGAAGCAGAAACCCAATTTTAATTAGATGCTATTCAAGATTATTCATACACTTGACGGCGATGTGCAATCACAATAACTATAATTTGCTTTTTTTCCTCATTAATAGAATAGACAACTCGATAGTCTCCAACACGATAACGATAATATCCAGCTAACTCGCCTTTAAGGGGTTTAATATTAGGATGGTAACGAGGGGTAATTTTAATTGTATGAAAACAGCGATCTAACTTTTTCTGAAGGGAAGCAGATGCTTCTTCAAAAAAGTCCTGAGCTTCACGATTAATAACAATTTCATACATAAAATTAATATTTCCGTTTGAGTTTATCAACAGAAATAAATCGTTCTTCTAAAACATCTTCCTTGCCTTTTTCAAAAGATTCTTTAAACCCAGGAATTTTAAGTAATTCTTCTGTTGCTTCTTGACTTTCTCGTTCTGCTAAATACGATAAAAAATCCGCAGCTACCATCAGTTTTTCAGGAGATAACTGATCAACATACTGTTTAACTTGATTGCGAATATCAGTAACGTTCATAAAGTGTTTTTGAATTGGGTTATTATTTATTATATAATTTTTTTTAAGAATGCGATCACTAATTCTAAAAGTGTCAATCAGGAGTGATCGCACTTTATCAACTAATTTTGAGTAGAGTTTGAGGTTAACCGATTACACCTTCACTTTAATTAATTATTTTTTACTGTTCTTGACTAAAGAAGATTTTTATAAATTACTTTTGTTTGTTAATGCTAAATCAATCTGTTCAATAAACCATTGAGTTGCTTCTAAAACTCCTTCATAATTGTCCCGATCAACTTCGACATAATCTTTTAACTTTTTTTTATCAGTGTGTACTTCATTGCTTCTGAATTTGTAAGCATTATCTAATCGATAATAATAATCTAGAGTATTTATATTTGAAGGAGGGGATGGTCTTTGAATTGCAAAAGGAGATGTTAAATCTCTCTTATTTTCATTTTGTGCATTTTTATATTTATAAGCTGGGTATTCGTTGATCTTGCTATAATTTTCTGGATCTATAATATAGAAACTTAATCTAAGATGAAAACAAAATTTTACGTCTTTTCCTATAAGTATCTCTCTATCTAAATATTCCTCTCCATTAGGTAGCGGAAAATAGCGATCATCTTTATCGCCATCTTGTTGACGCGATTTCAATACCTCCCTCCTTTTAATATAAATATATGGGAAGTCCCAATTTAGTCTGTTATAATCCTTCTCTACCCATAAAAGAGCTTCCATAAGCTCCTTATTTTGATCATTTTGAAGCTCATAAAATTTTTTCTCTAAAAAATCACGCGTAATAGATTCATTTACACGAGATACATAGAAACAAAATTCTTCAAATTTTTTTTCTAATAATGAATTATTAATCTGTTCATTTCTATCCTTAACTCTCTTTATTATTTGTTCATTTTTAATTTTTGAACAATCTATAGGGAGTTTTTGATTGGGGTTTTCATCTGCTTTTTTGCTATTTTTAGTTATATCAAACAAGTCAATCTTTTGATCCAGTTCTAAAACATTTAACAAACTATTAAATTTTGATTTTAAGTCATTAACATCAATTCTTATCTCATCAACAATTTTTTTTATTTCATCGTTACTATACGTCATGGTTTAAATTAAATGTTATTTAATACAAAACTTCAAAGGTACTTTATAAAAATTTTAAGTAAGAACATATCACTTTTTATTCTGTGAGCTTTTATGTAGCTTTATGTAATGATTTAGATATTTCTTATAAATTCTATCGTCTTTTCCTTTAATCATTCCGATATATTCAATTTTACCTCGAAGTATGTGTTTGAAATTCGGAATTACTTTATAAGGACTTTTATGCTGTGAATAATACTTTTCTTGATGCTCTCTTTCTGCATCTTCTAATCCGAACTTCTCCCAAGCATGAAGCATAGCTCTAACTTGACGAATATAGTTACGATCTATATTAACAAATTGATTGACTGTTAAACCAGTAACTTCTTGATGAGAATCTTTTGATTGTAGCCTGATTTTTCGCTCATTCACCTCAAAATCATTCTCTTTAATAATTGATAATAGATCATCACCTAAAATTAATTTCTGTTGATTTTCAATTTCTATAAAATATGCTAATTCTTTAGGAAACTTTGGTAAAGTTGTAGAAAAGGTAATATCATCTGCGTATCTTGTATAGGTACATCTCAACTTTTTTGCTAACTGTTGCAGTTGACTATCCATCTTTGCACAAATCATATTACTCACAATGGGTGATGTTGGTGCCCCTTGAGGTAACTGATTATTATAACAACAAATTTGCGCTAATACTGTGGCAACTTCTGAGCTTAAACCGTAAGGCAAAGCCATAAATAGTCCCCTCACTCTACCAAAATTAATCGAAGGAAAAAAGTCTTTTAAATCAACATTTAAAACATACCGCTTTTTAGCATGAGGTTTTGCATTCGTAGCAATATTCTTATTAAGAACAAAACCATGAACAGAAGGTTTGGGTTTATAAACAAACTGTAATACTTGATTGAGTTTCTTTTGAATTATTTTTAAAGCCGTAGCTGGCGCACAGATATTGCGATTACCGCCAGATTTCTTCTTAATATCAAAAGTTAAATATCGATCTTCTAGGGGAACTATATAAATATGATAAACCAGTCTTTGATAGGGAATTTCTAAAAGTTGGGCGACATCTCTAGGAATTTTCATTAAAAAAAATTCTTTGCGTAGTTCATCACCCTCTTTTCTAAGAGTTGGTTGTATGGAAGATTTGGAGTTTCTAGTTTTTGCCATACTATCGCTATACTCAACCTTTCTCTATTTGCTAACCAATAATGCTAAAATTAGTTATTATAGCTTAACTATTGGAAAGTTTTTTATGGAATGAAGGATGTCTACAGAGTTTATTCTCACTTATAGTAAAAGTAGCACGAAGCAAAACAAAGCATTCGCGTAAAGCTGACTTTAGAAAACGCCATCGCAGGATCAACAATGGAATCAATATGTTTCCGTAGACATCCCTCGTCCTCTAGTATAACAAGTTTGTTATGCAATGGCAATCTCAAGTAATTATCTAGCGATCACTCATTTACACTCAATAAAACCCTTTAAATCCCTAACTTAATGGGCTGCGGGAGGTTTTGCACCTTTACCTCCTTTACCTAAAAAGAATAATAACGGTAAAGAACATAAAAATGTTACTCCCACCACTCTGAAAATATCGGCAAAAGAGAGAACCGCCGCCTGGGTATCGACAATTTGGCTTAATGAGGCTAAGGCTTGTTGTTGGGCTGTGACTCCATCCATACCTTGACTTTGGAACATCGCCGTCAGCGCTTGTAACCTTTGATTTGTGGCGAAATCGTAGGGAGTTAGATGGGTGAGAAGTACCGCCCGATGGAAGGCTTCTCGCTGAGTTAACAAAGTGGTGAGGGCTGCAATTCCTACACTCCCGCCCAATTGTCGGGTTAAGTTATAAAATCCCGACCCTGACGATATCGCCTGTTGGGGCAATCCTCCCAAAGTGGCTAAACTCAAGGGCAAAAACATCAACACCGTCACCCCACCCCGGGCAACTAAGGGCCAAAATAGCTGATTTGTTCCGGTTTGGGCACTAATAGTGGAGAGGTCAAACATCACCAAAGCTGATCCAATTGCCCCTAAAGCAATTAATAACCGGGCATCGACTTTCGTTGATATTTTTCCTAATAGTATCATCATCACCGCCGAAAATAACGCCCCCGGAGCTAACAAAAATCCCGTTTGTGTCGCTGAAAAATGAAGAATACCTTGGGCAAAAATTGGTACGACAAATAACGTCCCATACAGTCCCATTCCCAAAATCCCAGAATAAATACTCCCGGCGGCTAAAGACCGATACCGCAAAACCCGCAGGTCAACGGCCGGATTTCGGGTAGTCAATTCCCGCCAAATAAATAACGCCATCCCCACCGTCGCTGTAATCGCTAGAGTCCGAATAAAACTGGATGAAAACCAGTCTTCCTGTTCTCCTTCTTCTAACAACGCTTGGAAACTGCCAACCGCCACCGTTAGCAAAATAATACCCCACCAATCAACTTTGGTACTTTGGGAGTTGTTTTCTTCATTCTTGGGCAAAAATAGCCAAGCCATCAAGGTTGCTAAAATACCAACGGGCAGATTAATAAAGAAAATCCACCGCCAACCCAGGGTATCGGTCAGGTATCCCCCTAAAGTTGGGCCAATGGCGGGGCCAGCAATTACGCCAACGCCAAACACCGCTTGGGCGATACCTTGTTCATGGGGGGCAAAGGTTTGGAACAGAATGGCTTGACCCTTTGCCAGTAACCCTCCCCCACACAACCCTTGCAGAATCCGAGAAATAACTAACATAGGTAAGTTAGCAGATAAGCCACAGAGAATAGATGCCAGAGTGAAACCGACTAAGGAGAAAATAAAATAAGATTTACGACCAAAAAAATCTCCGAGCCAAGCGCTTAAGGGAATTAAAATTACGTTAGCGATCGCATAACCCGTTACCACCCAAGCAATTTCCGTCACCGTCGCCCCTAAACTCGCCTGCATATCCGTCAGGGCAACATTAACAATACTGGTATCAATAACTTCTAACATGGCTCCCAAAGCGGCCGTTAATGCGATCGCCCACTTCAAATAACCCTGAATATAATTTGGTTGATTCATATAAGTGTTAACGGTTGACGCTGATAACTGATAACTGATTACTGATGACTGATTGCGGTTTCCACACTCACTGTCACACTTAAACCCGCCCGCAGTTTGTGTTCCGGGTCAGCATTGGCAACAAAGGCTAACCGCACCGGAACCCACTGCACGACTTTGTTAAAATTGCCTGTGGCATTGTCGGGAGGTAATAAGGCAAATTGAGCCCCCGTTGCGGGACTAATTCCCGTTACCGTTGCCCGAAACACCTCCCCCGGATAGGCGTCTACCCGCACTAACGCCATTTCCCCGACTCGTAAATTCTTTAACTCCGTTTCCTTAAAATTCGCTTCAATATAAATATCATCGGTCTTCAGGGGAACTAAGGCTAATAAAGGTTGTCCAGGTTGGATTTTTTTCCCGACCTCAGCCGTCAGTTGACCGACATACCCACTCACGGGGGCGGTAATAGTAGTATAGGTAAGCTGTTGACGGGCTAAAGCAAGGGAGGCTTGGGCCTGTTTAATCTGGGCTTGGGCCAGTTGGGTTTGATCTTGTTTGACAACCACTTCCTGACCCGAAGCTTGGGTTTCTGCAACCTGAGCTTGAGATGCACCCGCTTGAGCTTGGGATTTTTCGACTCCCGCTTGGGCTTGACTCACTTGAGCCCTAGCTTGTTGGAGTCGAGCTTGGGCGGTTTTTACCTGGGCTTGGGCTTGGGCAAGTTGAGCTTGACTATTAACAACCTGGGCTTGAGCTTGTTGGAGTTGGGACTGGGCATTATTCACCGTTGCTTGGGCCTGTCCTACTCCTTGTTGCACAACGGTTAAACTGGCTTGAGCTTCTGCAAAGGCAGCTTGGGCCGTATCCCGTTGTTGAGCAGAAACCACATTTTGCTGATAAAGAGATTGATAGCGTTGAAAATCCTGTTGAGTTTTGGTAACTTCAGCCTCGGCTTGGGCAACTTTAGCCCGGGCTGCATTAACTCCTAATTCTGCTTCCTGAATTTTAGCTTGTTGGGCGGCAATATTGGCTTGGTCTTGTTGTAGTTGAGCTTGGGCGACATTGACACCGAGTTGAGCTTGTTGCAGTAGGGCTTGGACGGCGATCGCTTCTGATTCAGCTTGCTGAACATTAGTTTGTTCGGCTGTAACTGCCGCCTGTTGAGCTTTTAAATTTGATTGGGCTTGTTCAACTTGACTAATATTAGTATTGGCGGTTAAAGAAACATTATCCTTAGCAGTTTGTAACTGAGCTTGAGCCGCATTGACGTTGGCTTCTTCCTGTTGAATTTTTAATAATAAATCCTGATCTTCTAAAATTACCAAAGCTTGACTCGCTTGCACATAATCCCCATTTTTAATTAACACTTTTTGAACGGTAGCCGCAATTTTGGGGGCGATGGGAGAAATATGGCCTTCAATTTGGGCGTTATCCGTTGTGGCGTGGGTGCTTTGGAATTGCCACCAACGGGTTCCGAAAAAGGCTCCTGTAATGATAGCGATCGCTCCTACTAAAAATAACCCCCAAGGACGTTTTTTTCCAGAGGGTTTGGCTTCCTCAACCACGGGAATTTCAGCGATGGGCGGTTGATGTCCATTGGTTTGAATCTGTTCAGAAGATAAGGGCTTCTGATCTTTAACGGGTTCAGTTTTTAAGTGAGAATCAATAACGGTGTTGGATTTCATCTTGCTGTTCTCTATTAATCGAGGTGTTATTAGTGGGTAAGGGACTGATACCACGCACGAAGATATCGACACAGGTTTCTATATAATCTTCGCGGTTGTAATGGATGAAATTGGGGATGGCATTGCGTCGTAGCATTCCCGCCAATAGCATTCCGGTAAATAAGTCGATAGCGGGTTCTAATCTTAAATCTGAGCGCACTTTACCGCGTTTTTGGCTGTTTTTGAGGTAATTAATTAGCTTTTCTCGTAGGGGCTGGGTGGCTTCGGCAATAATCCGATGGGCGACTTGGGGATGGCGTTTGGCTTCTCCGATAAAGGTGCAAATTAGGGCTTCATGTTCTTCGAGCATGGTGTTATAAAGCCAGCCATAATGGGTTAAATCCTCTTTTAAATCCTGTGTCCACTCCTCTTGATGAGTTAAGGTTTCCGTTTGCAAGGCGGTTGCTTGTTGGACAACGGCGGCAAGTAACTGTTCTTTGCTATGGAAATGACGAAATAAGGTGACTTCATTAACTCCCGCCATCCGAGCAATTGCTTTTGTGGTTGCTCCCGCAATTCCAGCTTCAGCAAACACTTCTAAAGCCGCTTTCAATAAGCGACTGCGAGTGAGTGCGGTTTTCTGCTCCTGAGAATTCATAGATTATAATGTAAGTGCTTACTTGCATTATACCAAATTTTAAACAGAACCCCAAAAACCCGGTTTCTTTAAGAAACCGGGTTTTTAATCCAATATCTTTCGTTCTGCTAATCTTAATTTTGCTGAACGAGAACGGTGATTATTATTAAGTTCATCGGGTTGGGGTTGAATCGGTTTTTTAGTTAATACCTGTAAAATAGGAGAATCTTTGAACCGATGTTTAACAATTCTATCTTCTAAACTATGAAAACTAATTACTCCAATTCTACCTCCAGGTTTTAACCAATATTGAGCTTGATCTAAGAACTTTTCTAAGCAAGTTAATTCTTGATTTACCGCAATTCTTAAGGCTTGAAATACACGGGTAGCGGGATGAATTCGTCCGTGACGATAACTCGCCGGAACACAACCTCCGATCGCATAGGCTAAATCTGTTGTAGTTTGAAATGGTCGTTTTTCTACAATTCGTTTAGCAATTCGTCTCGATAACCTTTCTTCCCCATAATGATGAAAAATATCGGCTAATTTCTTCTCATCCCAATGGTTAATAATCTCCGCCGCCGTTAAAGATTGTTGTTGATTCATTCGCATATCTAAGGGGGCGGTATGGCGAAAACTGAACCCTCTTTCTGGCTGATCAAACTGATAGGAACTCACCCCTAAATCTGCTATAATTCCATCAAATTGTTTAGATTTGGGGTGATATTGAGTAAAATTTCCTTGCCAAAACTGCACTCTTTCCAATAGAGAAGGTTCTGCTTGTTCAAATTTAACACGAGCAGCGGCGATCGCTTCTTTATCCTGATCAATTGCTGTTAACTGGATATTCTCCCCCGATTGCAATAATAACAAACTATGTCCGCCGCCGCCTACGGTTGCATCCAAATATTCCCCCCCCGCACGAATTTCTAACCCCGCAATTAATTCCCGACTCAACACAGGAATATGGACAAAGGAGGTTTGAGTATTTTCTTCCACTGTTTCGATTTCAGACAATGTAATTATTCCTATAGAATGCTTATTATCAATATAGCGTTTTATACAAACTGATATATAATTTTAAAGAAAACACTCAGATGATATTCAGCATCACTCTGTTCTGAATAAAATTTTCCTATCTCTAATAGCAATTGATCTTTGTAATTGTCTGCTGAACCACTCCAATCATGAGGCGGTTCAATTTCACGCCAAAAGTTTTTAGCTTTTATTAGACTTAATAACACATAAATTAATTCATTTTTGCAAGTTACATCTTCAGTAGAGTTAAATTTTTGAATCCATGAAGTTTTTAATTCGGTGGTATCAGTACAGTTTAAACCTTGACAATAGTTGATTCTTTGACAGGCAGTTATTAGATGATTTTTTAAATCAGGATCTTGATCAATTAATTCAGCCATATCTTTATAGATATCTTCCAGTAAAAGATTGTTTCCTTTATAAAGGGGAACGGGAAGCATGAAACAACTATCAAACGTTTCTTGCAATTCAGGTATAATAAAGTAGGATTCTTTATGAATTAAGCCTGTTACCCAAATTCGATGCTTTGGTGCAGTTTTCTGATTAACTTTTAAGTCTTGATAAAGGTCATAAAAGATGGTTTCGGTATCTGGAAATTGATAATTATGACCAATCTCTTTAGATTGAAGGTCTAAATCAACAATAGAAAATAGTTTTGTAGGGTCTAAATAGGAGTTAATCGGATCTTGTTCATGTAAATCTAATAAACTAAAATAAGTATTAATCACATCTTCGCGATCGCCACAATTAAAAAATTCAGGTCGGTATTGACTCCATTTTTGAGGAATACAAGCTTTATAAAAGTTCGCATCAGGCTTCTTATCCATGTCCTTATAGCTTTCCGGTGAACGTCTCCCCCCAAGTTTGGGAATCTTCCCTTCACACAAAACTAAAATTTTATTTTCAATCCTGTTGGATTTAAGAATAATTTTACAATGTTCTTGTAATTCCTCTGGGTTCAGACTCATGTTACTCAATATTAATTTTTATTTTTAATTAAGCTGTTACGCACTTAAACTTTATAATCTAGCGATCCAGAATGGTCGCACTACAACGATTTCGCGATTTTGTACTCCTATACTTTAGATGCTGAACAGCTTAATTTCAGCTTAATTCCTTTAACGTGAGCAGGGGTTAATGCCTCACATAAGTCGTAAGAGTGGGTTGCTAAAATATATTGGTTGCTGGGTTCCCATTTTTCTAAATCTGAAATAATTATATATTGCCAGTCTGGATGTAATGTAATTTCAATTTCATCCATTAAAACAATAGCATCTTTTATTTCATTATATTTTAGCCAAACATAAATACTGAGTCTTTTTAATTCGCCACGACTAAGATCTTCGGGATATAGGTCTACTTCTTGACCCTGTTTATCTAATTTAAAGGTTATTTGGTTTAAATCGGGAGAAAAATTAATTTTTTTATTAATCAAAATTGAATTTATATCCTGCTTCAATAAGGTTTCATGGTAATTACTGTCTTCTCCATCCTTTATTGCATTTCTATCTTTGTTTCTAGCATCTATAAATAATTGATTTACCAGATCTATTGCGAGAAAATCATAAGTAAAAAAACCTGGGATTTTTGTTTTTAAGGAATTTATGTTAGAACAGTCGTTTTTTTCAGAATCATCTTTTTTTTCAGAAAATAACTTTCTATATTCTCCACTCATAAACAGAAAATCTTGTGTTATATGAGAAGCAAGAAATACTTTTCTTGACAACTTATCCAAAAAAATTCTAGCTTCATTAGAAGATAAATTTTCTATTTTACAAAGTAATATTTTTCCTTCTGATGATTGATTTTTAGTTGAAGAATACAAATCAATAAACAATAAATTTTCCCCTTCTAAGTAATCTGACAGCCTTCCAATTTTTTTATCAGGTAGTCCTAAAAAACCCTTAGTGTTAGAAGGAATAGAACTCGGCAGTTTTTCGTTGTAATCCTTAAAAATTATGGCATCAATTTTTTTATCAGAAAAAAACTCGATAGTGTGGATCTGAGAACCGTCCCAAATATCGAAGATAGCTAAAATAGTTTTCCCTGATGACTGATTAGGATTGAATCGATAAAGTAAATTTTGTAAAAAAATCTCTCTCTCGTCAGAAGCAGAACAGTGGAGAAGGGTAAAAATCAACTGTAAGAGTGTACTTTTACCGCCTCCATTTTGACTACCTAAAGGAAAAGTTCGAGGAAAAAAATCTTTCTCAAAGGTAATATCGACTTGATTCAATCCTCGAAAATTAGGAACTTGAACTCGTAATAAGTGCATACTAGACTCCTGATTGTGTGGAGTTAAAACGATACCTTAATAAAATATAGAATACAACATTGCGATCGCAAACAACCTAATCATATATCCTATAATTAGAACAAAAATCCCCAAAAAGCCATAAATCCGCGTTAGGGAACACTGATAAAAGTATGAGTAGAATTGAAACCCGCACAGAACCGATGGTCTTGAACATGGGGCCACACCATCCCTCCATGCACGGGGTTTTACGGTTAATTGTCACCCTGGATGGGGAAGATGTGGTGGACTGTGAACCCGTGATTGGGTATCTGCATCGCGGTATGGAAAAAATCGCTGAAAGTCGCAGCGTTGTCATGTACGTTCCCTATGTTAGCCGTTGGGACTACGCCGCCGGAATGTTCAACGAAGCGGTGACGGTGAATGGCCCGGAACGATTGGCCGGAGTTACCGTCCCCAAACGGGCGCAATATATTCGGGTGATTATGCTGGAACTCAACCGCATCGCTAATCACTTGTTATGGCTTGGCCCGTTCTTGGCTGACGTCGGTGCCCAAACGCCGTTTTTCTATATTTTTCGAGAACGGGAATTAATTTATGACCTCTGGGAAGCCGCCACTGGATACCGGATGGTGAATAATAACTATTTCCGTATTGGGGGGGTAGCCGCTGATTTACCCTATGGTTGGGTGGAGAAATGTCGGGATTTCTGCGATTATTTTGGCCCCAAAATTGATGAATATGAACGCTTAATTACTAATAACCCGATTTTCCGACGTCGGATTGAAGGTTTAGGGGTAATTACCCGTGAACAGGCGATTAACTGGGGATTGTCCGGCCCGATGTTACGCGCTTCTGGGGTGCAGTGGGATTTACGCAAAGTTGACCACTATGAATGCTATGACGAGTTAGACTGGGATGTTCACTGGGACACGGGGGGAGATTGTTTCGCCCGTTATATTGTTCGGATTCGGGAAATGCGGGAATCGCTTAAAATCCTGTATCAAGCTTTAGAGGCTCTGCCCGGTGGCCCCTACGAAAACTTAGAAGCCAAACGGATGATGGAGGGGCCAAAATCCGAATGGAATAGTTTTGATTATCAATTTATTGGGAAGAAAATTGCCCCTACTTTCAAAATTCCTAAAGGGGAACATTATGTGAGAATTGAAAGTGGAAAAGGGGAATTAGGCATTTATATCATTGGTGATGATAGTGTGTTTCCCTGGCGGTTCAAAATTCGGGCGGCGGATTTCTGCAATTTACCGATTCTCTCGGAATTAGTTCGAGGAGAAAAGGTCGCTGACTTGGTGGCGATTCTCGGTAGTATCGATATTATTATGGGTTCCGTTGACCGTTAGGATTAAAAACCCGGTTTCTTAAAGAAACCGGGTTTTTTAACAAAAATTTATAAAGCATTAAATTACAATTGTTATTGTATACTGAAAACAGAGACAAAATAAAACTGATGTTGGACAAAAACTAGATCGGTTTGCGTAAAAATTTCAAGGGTGATCTCAGTCAAATTGATCAAAGTAAAAGTTCAAATAATCTCTACATTATTTTTTTCAATAGAGTTTGAGGGTAATATCATGAAAAGTAGTGACATTATTGAACGATATCTTCGAGGCGAACGGGATTTTCGAGGATTAGACCTAACGGCTGAAAATTTAATTGGCGTGACACTCAATCAAGCGAATTTGTCAACTTCAAGTTTAAAAGATGCGTCTCTGGCGAGAGCTTATTTAGAACGTTGTTTATTAATGGATACTAACTTAAATGGTGCTTTTTTATATGGGACAAATTTAAGTTATGCTAAAATGAAAGGCAGTCATTTAATTGAAGCCGATTTAACCAAAGCCAACCTAAAAGGAGCCCAGTTAAATTGTGTCGATTTAACGGGTGCTAAACTGAGTGGTGCAATTCTTTTCTGTGTGAATTTGTTCCGTGCTAATTTAACAGGAGTAAATTTATGCGGGGCGAATTTAAACCGAATTAACCTCCGGTCTGCCAATTTAGAAAAAGCGAATTTAAACTGGACAAATTTAAGCGGGGCTAGACTAAGTGGTGCGAATTTAAAAGGAGCGCAGTTAAATGGAGTAACATTGAATGGCGCGTTTCTAAATGGATTAGAGTTAGACGGCATTGATTTTAGTGGGTTAGAACTCAATAACGCTAAAATGAGTGGGGCTAAATTGTCCGGTGCTAACTTAATGGGAACCGCATTACACGCTGCTCAAATGCGATTTATCAACTTAGAAGGAGCTAATTTACAACAAGCAGATTTGCATGAGAGTGTCTTAAAAGGAGGACAATTCGTTTCAGTTAATTTAATGAAAGGTAACTTACGCGATGCCGATTTGAGAGATGCTGATTTGAGCTACGCGAATCTAAATTTAGCGGATTTATCCGGCGCAAATTTAACAGGTGCTAATCTTAAAGGTGCCTATTTGTGGGGAACTAATTTAGATGGAGCTTGTTTACAAGGAGCAAATTTAACCGGGGCAAGTTTGCGAAATGCTAAACTCAATGGGGCTGATTTGCAAGATGCCATTTTGTATGGGGCAACGATGCCCAATGGTCTAGTTTATTAACTCTTGAGTTGCATTATTTGTTGTTAGAAAGAAATCTGGCGTTTGATTAAAATACTGTTCCATCACTATCTAATTTCAAAGGCGGAGAACTATCAGAACGGCGTTGTTTAGCGATTTCACGTCCGGCGTTCCAGGTTCCTCCTTGTAATATTTTAACAAGAGGAAATTCTCTGGAGGTTAGGTGCAATTTTTCTCGGATGATTTCAGCGATTTTATCCAGTAAAATTAAAGTAAGCGATCGCCATTCGATTATGACAGTAGAATCCGGTTTATGGAATGTTTCAGATAAACTGGGATTTTTTAACTCTAATAATCCTAAATCTAAGCATAATCCCCCATTGCGATATTCTGCTAATCCGGTTAATTGTTCCAAATTAATAATTTCTAATCCTAAATCCTGTAAAGGTTCTAGTAAAGAATAGGTTAACCATTGAGATAGTTTATGGAAGGGAACAAAGGGATATTCCGAGTCCAATGCTTCTAACCCTGGATAATACCAAACATCTCCTAAATTAACGTGATGGAGGGTTAATCGTCCTGGCCAAATTTCCCCCAATCCTTCTAAAATAGCGGTTAAAACCGTAACAGCACTGAGTTTATTGTTTTGGATCTGAGTTAAAAAATAATCCGCTAATTTTCCGGGTCTAGGGTTGTTTACTCCAAATAAATGAGGGTGATTATATAACGTTTTACCTAGTTTTTTTAAGAGTTCTAATCTGCCTTGAATTCCGGTTAAGGGATTATTTTTATCAACTTGAAATCCCGTTGCTAATTGAGATTCTGTTAAATGAATTAATCCGACTGCATCCGCTTGAAAAGGAGATTCAGGATCACTAGAAAATAAACCCTGACAGAACATTTGATAACTCGCAACTGCTAACCCTTCAGAACGTTGCCAAATTAACCCGGTTTCGGGTTCTTGATATTGCCATTTTTCTCCTGCGCCTGCATCCAATAATACACTAATAATGGCTAAATCAAGTTTAGCTTGGGTTTGTTCTAAAAGGGATAAGGAATTTAACTGTTTTTGTAAGGTTTGAATTCGAGGAATATTCCCAACTTCAAAATGTCGCCATCGGGAATGGAAAGGAACCTTCAGGTCGGGATAGTTTTTAATAATATTATCTAAAACAAAATTAGCTACAAATTCCAACCTTTCTGGGTGATAACGAAAATGTTGTAATTGATCGGATAAGGCTAAATTAAAAATAAAATTACAGCGTTCTCGAATTGTATGAGGAGAACGAAAATAAGCGATTACATTTTGATGGATTTCGGAATTGTTCATATAATAAATAGTCTCTCCAATAGTTTCACTTTTTTATCTTTAGGGAAAGCCTTAATTTTAATCAGTTTACCCTGTTGAATATAGTATCATCTTTTGATATATAGCAATCCCAATTGGATACAAAAGTCTTGATCACCTTAAGCATCAATAAAATCAAAATCTAAACAGCCAATTTCCCTTCAGCAAAGGACTTTTAGCCTCGGCACTTTTTTACTTTAATTTTGACCTACGATGTAAATCTTGACAATATTGTTAAACTCAGGTATAAAAGATAAAATTTGATATCTATAACTTAAATTTATATGATATAATGTTTTGAATTAATTTTTATAAAACAAAAATACAATGATTGAAAAAAAAAGTTTACAAATGCTAGATGGAATTCGAGGATTAGCCGCTTTATATGTGGTGATTTATCATATTATTAAGCGATTAAATTGGATGCCTAAAGAAATTAAGCTCATCTTTTCCTTCGGACAAGAAGCCGTCATGGTGTTTTTCTTGCTGAGTGGTTTCGTTATCTATTGGTCAATTTCAAATACTCCAAATTTAACGTTTTCATCTTACTTTAAAAAACGATTTCGTCGAATTTATTTCCCATTTATTATTTCGATCTTACTGTCTATAATAGTTTTTTACTATAATGGGAACTTAACAAATAAATTTTCCTGGGCAGCTTTATTTGGCAACCTGCTGATGGTTCAAGATTTATCAGATAATAAACCAGGAGTTTGGGTTAAACCTTTTTTAGATAATACACCTATCTGGAGTTTAACCTATGAGTGGTGGTTTTATATGATGTTTTTTCCAGTCTATAAAACTTTGTTTAAAAATGCCAATCGAATTTATTATATTTTAGGATTTTCCCTAATTTCTTACCTAACCTATCTAGGGTTTCCTAATCAAGTTTCCTTAGTTTTTGCCTACTTTATTATCTGGTGGTGTGGGGTAGAAATAGCCGTCATTTATAAACACACAGAAAGTTTAAGTATTGCAATTATTAAGCCCATATTGTACAGCTTAACAGCTATGCTTGTCTTGACTTTAATACCCGTTTTGATAACTCAAGATTTCAGAATATCATACCATCCTTTTTTACCCTTTAGACATTTTTTGTTTGTGGAATTTATAATTATTGCTGGTGTGGTTTATTATCAGAATAAAATTAAATTCTTGAATCGCTTTATTTTAAAATTTATGATTTTTGCGCCGATTTCCTATGGGTTGTATATCTTTCACTACCCGATTTTATTTCATTGGAATTTATCAAATTACAACATTGTCCTAGTCTATCTTTTAAAACTAAGTTTATTATTTGCTCTAGCTTATATAGTAGAAGTTAAATTACAACCGATCATTAACCGATGGATTAGATAAAAAGATTCTCCTCTGATCAGTTGCGTGAGTCCTGATCTAATTAATTTTAGGGTGCGTAAGCATAAGCGCACGCACCATTTAACTAACAATTTAACTCATAATTTTGGTGCTAAAGGCCAACAACGGGTTAATAATCTCGACCTTTAACATCGAGTAAGCCTTCTGGGTCTAAAACTTCCCCTTCTGTATAATACCCTGCCGCTTTTTTAGCTTCAATTTCTACTTTGGCATCCGCCGGAATTAAATCGTCAGGAATGGCAATGCGTTTAACCACTTCAATTCCCGAATTTACAATAGCATCATATTTCATATTACTCATCGAAACTAACCGATCAATGCGAGTAATTCCTAACCAGTGTAAGACATCCGGCATTAACTCTTGAAGTCGCATATCTTGAACCCCAGCGACACATTCTGTCCGTTCAAAATAGGCATCCGCGCGATCGCCTCCAGTTTGACGTTTACGCGCATTATAAACTAAAAACTTCGTCACTTCTCCTAATGCTCGTCCCTCTTTTCGATAATATACAATTACCCCTGCACCGCCTTCATGGGCTGTTCTAATACATTCTTCAATGCCATGAACTAAATAGGGGCGACAAGTACAAATATCCGACCCAAAAACATCAGATCCATTACATTCATCATGAACTCGAACTGCTACAGGACGATCAGGATCAGTAATGGCTGCAATATCCCCCACAATATAAACCGTAACTCCCCCAATAGGAGGTAAAAATACTTGTAAATCAGAACGGGTAATTAACTCAGGAAACATCCCCCCAGTTTGTTCAAATATAGTATGACGTAAATCGCTTTCTTTCACCTTCAAACGATGGGCAATTCCGGGTAAATACCACACAGGTTCAATAGCGGCTTTTGTCACCACTAAATCCCCATTTTCTTTCATAATTTGCCCATCAATTTTTAACCGTCCTTTGACTGCTGCCTCATACAATTCTGGCATATTAATATGGGCTTTTGTAATCGCAATAGTCGGGCGAATATCATAGCCTTTTTCAAAATATTCGGTAAAAACATCCCCAACCACAGCACCAAAAGGATCGAGGGCGACAATTTTATCGGGATCTGACCAACTGGGATAGGGGCCAATGTTAACAATGGGGGACGTATTGGTTAAGTCGGCGCGGTGGTCGGTTTTCAAGGTTCCCTGAACTACTGCTAAGGCGCGATAAATGGCATAGGAGCCCGAATGTGTGCCAATAACGTTGCGGTGAGTGGGATCAGCTAGGGTTCCAATTAAGGGGCCACGTTTGCGGGGATCGGCGTTTCCCCAATGAATGGGGATAGGTTTGGCACCGTAGGAGGTGGGGTGAGATGTCAGAACAATATGCCTAGGTTTGGAATCTCGCTTTTCTTTGGCCATTGCTGTGTCCCGTGTTATGCGGATATCCCTATTATTGCCATATTTTGGATGTTGACTGTTAACAAGACTGTGGAACAGGCATCTTGCCTGTTAATCTTAAGTAGGGTGTCGGATTTCACCAAAGGAGTGTCTGTTATTTCTCCTTGTCCCCTGCTCCCCCTGCTTCCCCTGCTCCTCTTCTCCCCCTGCTCCTCTTCTCCCCCTGCCTCCCCTGCCTCCCCTGCTCCTCTTCTCCCCCTGCTCCTCCTCCAACAATAGTGACAATTTCTAATACATCACCTTGTTTTATTTCGGTAGTTTCCCAAAATTGACGATGGAGAATTTCACCGTTATATTCCACAGCAATTAAACGGGAATTTAAGCCCTGTTGTTCTAAAAATTGGGGGAGTTTAAGATCAGAAGCACAGGTTTTTAACTCTCCATTAAGTTTTAAAGTAATTGTTTCTACCATTAGTAATTCTTAGATTAATTGGGTAACACTTTGTAAGCTTTTAAATTTCTAACGCGATTTAATTGGGAAAGAAAATATTGAGTCACTAAAGTAGGTTGTTCCGCGTTCATAATTGAACGAACCACAGCAACACGCTCGCAACCTGTCGCCATAACATCATCAAAATTATTCATATCAATTCCCCCAATAGCAAACCAAGGAATAGGAGAATTTTCAACCGCATGACGGACATATTCTAACCCCGCAGCAGGCTTTCCAGCTTTAGTTGGGGTTTCATAAACAGGCCCGACTCCAATATAATCAGCGCCTTCTTGAATGGCTCGTTTTAGGTCTTCAGGACTATGGGTAGAACGACCAATTAACCGTTGAGGGCCTAAGACTTGTCTAGCTAATTCCAGGGGAATATCATCTTGACCTAAATGGACTCCATCAGCATCAACAGCCAGGGCAATATCTACCCGATCATTAACTAAAAATAAGGCATTATAACGATGACACAGTTGACATAATTTTTGGGCAGTTTTTAACCGAATTTCATCATTAGAATTTTTATCTCGATATTGAACTAAAGTTAATCCTCCTTGTAACGCCGCTTCCACAATTGCAAATAGTCGTTCCCCAGGAGAAGTAACTAAATAGAGATAGGAATTTTGTAAAACCTTATGGCGTTGATGGGCGAGTAAACGGCTTTCTAAGATATAAACTTGATAGCGCATTTGTTTAAAGGTTTTTCCCATCTCCGGGTGATATAATTTCCCGTATTCTTCGAGAACTCGTAACGCTTCTTGCACCCGGCAAAAATTAGCTTGTAATAATTGCTCAATTCCTGAACGTTGTTCTTCTTGGGGATGGCTTAATTCTGTACCCGGATCATCGGTTGTATTCCGATAGGAACGCAATGTCATTGTATGCCAACGGGCAATTTCTTGGCGAAGCTGTTTACATTCTTCTGCGAGTTCTCCACTATTGAGTCCAAACCGACACCATTCTTCAATAATTCTCAACCCTTCACGGGTGCGGTCTAAGTTGGCATCTAAAATACGATATAGGATCGGTTGTGCCAAGGGACTGTATTGTTCCTCCATCCAATGTTCCTCAATATAGGGTGTGATTTTCTCAGATCCAGGTTATACTATTTGCCAATTCAATATTGACATTGGGTGCGTCGAGGCAAAGTTCAAAATTCTTAACAGCCAAAATGTTAAATTTAAGGCAAAATTAAGGCTGGTTTGACGCAACTGACATTTTAAACTAATTTCAGCCCGTCAGAGTCTCTTAATTTCTGCTACCCCTTGTTGTCCGACCGCACCCCTAACCCGTAAACATCAATCTTGGGTGCTGCATCGCAACAACGGGGGTGATCAATTGCTAATCTGAACGTTCAGTCCTACCCCCCTGCAATGACCAGACAAATCGGTATTCCTCAATCTTGCTCATCTTTTGTCCGAACTGCGATCGCATTTCCTTCTCCATTCCTATTAATGGTATTGCGATCTTTTTCCCCATTGCTATTAGTCAGTTTTGGTTTAGGACTGTTTCACCCGATATCAGGGTTAGCAATTCCTCCTCGAAATCAACCCATTACCCAGGCTAGTAATCATTCTACTTCGGTGATTTATGTCAGTTCCACCACCGGAAATGATGGGGGACAAGGGACACAACAATCCCCTTTGAGAACGATTACAAAAGCGGTCAGTATTGCTCAAGCTAATACAGCAATTATTTTAGCACCGGGAACCTATAGCAACCAAAGTGGAGAACAATTTCCAATTATTCTTCACTCGAATGTGATGCTGCAAGGAAATCCGAATACAAAGGGCAAAGATGTTGTGATTAACGGAGGCGGGTTTTACACCAGCCCAACTTTTGCTCGACAAAATATTGCGGTATTAGGAGCAAATGGAGCCAAAATTAGTGGTGTAACGATTACCAATTCCAATGATCGGGGTTATGGATTATGGATTGAATCTAGTTCTTTAATTGTTACTCAAAATACGTTTATTGGTAATACCCATGATGGGATTTCTGTTGTGGGAATGAGTGCGCCGATTATTCAAGATAATTATTTTGCTCAAAACGGGGCGAATGGGATGACAATTTATGGGAATTCTCGCCCCGAAGTTCGGAATAACGATTTTCAAAATACCGGATTTGGGATTAATATTGCTCAAAATGCTGCCCCTTTTGTGATTGGAAATCGCGTTTTTTATAATAAAGATGGGGTCGTGATTCAAGCCCATGCTCGACCGATTTTACGCGATAATCAAATCGAACGGAATCAACGGGATGGTATTGTGGCGATCGCTCAATCTTTACCCGATCTCGGCAATACTCAAGAACCGGGACGTAACGTAATTCGCAATAATGGCCGTTATGACCTCAATAATGGGACAATGGGCCAACAAATTCAAGCCTACGGGAATCAACTCTCCGCCGCCAAGGTGTTTGGAGCGATCGCATTATCGGGAACCTACACCCCGGCGTCGGCCCCTTCTCCCCTGGTCAGTCGGGTTTTAAACTCCTCCTCTTCTGCTCAACAGCCTGTGGCCGTTGTTGCTAATGATCCCTCGACGATGACCCCGATTAATACCACATCCACGCTTCCGGTCTATCTCCCCGAATCCAATACTACGACTCAAAACGCGATTCCCATCCCTGTTCCTCCCCCAGAGTCCCCTGGTTTACCGCCTTTACCCAATAGTCGCACCCCCCAACCTGCTCCTAGAACCTCTCCATCGGCAGACTCAACCGCAGGGGCATTAGTCTCAATATTTTCTCGCTTAATCTTAAATCGTCCGGCGCCTGCATCATCAGCCCCCCGTCCCCAACCTCAACAAACACCCCAGGCCATTACTCAACCTCCCCAACCTGTTCAACCCACTTCTATTGCTGCGATTGGGATTTTAGCGGTTCCAGGGCCAGATATTCCCATCGGGTCAGGGGGCGGTTTACTTCCCAATGAGGTATCGAGTGCCGGGGGTGGAGATATCCCCCTGAGTCCGGGGGCTTTGGGATTACGCTATCGGGTTGTGGTGGAAAGTAGTAATGATAGTGAGTTTCGCCGTATCCGTTCTATTGTCCCAGAAGCGTTTCAAACGGTGGTTCAAGGGCGACAAGTGGTTCAGGCGGGAGCTTTTCGAGATCAATATCGGGCAAATTGGCTATTACAACAGTTAACAAGTAATGGATTAAGAGCCAGGATTGAGATGATGAATTAGTCTCGTTTGTGGCAACAACCTATAGGTGTTCAAAACAGGACGGCAAAATTAAGGGCTGAAACCTTTGTCTATTCTGGGTTTGAAGTCTCTATTTGTTTCAATGAGGTTGTCGTAACTCCTGAAAGCTTGATTATAAGCGGGTTTTAGCCTTTTTTTATTTTTGCCTGTTGACAAGTCGATGGCTGAAATGATATATTCAATTCAGGTTGTCAGAATCGATCC
>CAITND010000003.1 GCA_903893625.1 uncultured Oscillatoriales cyanobacterium | reverse complement strand
TTTAAACTTAGGGAAGCCTGCACGTTGCTCAAAAAAGTTTTTGTAAGCAGTGGTTAAATTAAGTGTTGTAGCTTGTAAAACCTGACTGTAACAATTAGCTAACCACAAGCTATCCTATTACAAAAACTGGGTTGTTGTATTTGTTGTTAGAAAGAAATCTGGCGATCTCCTCGTCTGCAAAAGCTCTAAAATCCAGAAATGGCAAAAGTTTTCGGGGAGTGACAGAAGGTTGGCTGTATTCTTCCCCCGTACCCGACACCTGAAACCCGACATCCGACCCCCAACTACACCCAAGCTCGAACCACAACAGCCGTAATATTATCGTGACCATTATGTTGATTACCCAGAGCAATTAAATGGTCTACTCCTGTGGCTAAATCTGTTTCAGGATTTAATAAGGGATCAAGTTGAGTTTCACGGAATGTTTCTAGGAGATTATGATCGGTTAAGCCATCGGATGCTAATATTAAGACCGTATTTTCCTCGATTTCCAAAAATTGAATATCAGGACGAACAAACTGTTCCTCTCTAGGGCCTAACGCTTGTGTTAATTGATAGGAATCGGGGCGGGAATAGGCGAGTTCGGGATCAATTCCCCGTTGAATTTCTCGTTGTCCGACTTCATGATCAACGGTAATTTGTTGTAACCCTTGTGTACGAGTTAAACGATATAATCGACTATCACCAACATGGGCAACGACGACTTGATGATTGATCACGATGGCTATCACTAATGTAGTTCCCATGCGACCACTACCGGAACGCACCCCTTGTTGATTTTCCGTATAAATCGCTTCATTGGCTTGTAAAATGGCATCTTGTAGGATTTCCTCCGTCGGAAGTGCTTCTAAGCCTTGATTTCGGAAATAGTTCTTCAGGGTATCAACGGCCATTTGACTCGCCACTTCCCCTCCAGCGTGTCCTCCCATGCCATCACAGAGAATATATAAACCCCGTGCTGACCACATTTGTCCCCTGGGTGTTTCTTGAATCTTGATTTGGGTTTCCATGCCAAAACAGTCTTCATTATGATCCCGTTGACGTCCAACATCCGTGCGTCCAATGGCTTCTAAATGTCTGAGTTGTTGAACCGGAATCACCGTTGGAGCCTGATTTGAGGAGGGTTTGGGGAGTTCCTGACTGTCTGCTTGTAGACAAGTTGAGCTAGAGGGAAAATTAATTTCATCTAAAACAACCATTAAGGCTGTTCGGAGTTGTTCAACGGTTTGAGTTTTTCCTTCAATTAAATCCCGTAATACTTCTGTTAAGGAACCCACCAAAGTCCGTTGGGATTGTTGAAATAACTCTTGCCACAATTGACCTAAATCCGATAAATTCAGGGGAGAATCAGGCTTGTCAAAATAAAGTCGTTGTAAACACAACTGTTGAGAATTTTGAGAAAATACTCGTAAATTCGGGATTGACCGTATACTTTGACAACATCCCCAAGGTTCTAATAGTACCCACAATTCGACTAAATCCCCCAACCAATAGACAATTTGTTGGGGTGTGGTTTTTCTGTTACTCCACAGGTCAGATAATAGGGGAAAATCAGTAAAATTTTCTAATAGAATCACACTGGAGGACGGATTTTCCCAAGCATCTTGTAACCGAGGGAAATAGTTAGGCGTTTGAGAGGTTAAGGAAAAATAGGGTTTAGCCGCCGCAATAATAAACGCCTCTATTTCTGGATTTGAGGGGGTAGAAGTTCGGTCTTGTAAGGCTTTTAAGGGCGAAACCTGCAACGGTTGAGTATCTAAAACCTTGACAGTGACAGTTTCACCGGGTTTGAGGGGGGGTAGGGGGTCTAAGAGTTGATAACGTTCCTGGGGGTCTAAATAAGCCCCAACGGGTCGCTCAATAGGTTCGATACGGGGGGGATCTGGCGGTGGCTCTTGGGGCGTATCCAGAGCATCCTGAGCCGGAATGGTGATAGATTCCAGGTCAGTTGGGGAAAAAAATTCTTCTCCGGGTTGTTGATCTGGGGATGGGGTTGAGTCTGACTCCTGAGCGTCTGGGAGGGTGGCGGGGAGTTCGGTATCAATCCGATCTAAAACTGATTCTGCGGTATTGTCAGAGGATGTGCTGGCTCCCTGTAAATGGTCATTATTTAAAGATTCTGCGGAGGGTTCAGGTTGAGAAGTGGCTAAGGACGAAGGGAGAACCACCGCTAGATAAACCGTTCCGGTTAATGTCCCGCAGTTGTGACATTGAAGCGTATTCAACGGAACCGTTGTTCCACATTCAGGACAAGGTTTCTGGGTGAGAGAAGTACCACAGCGTTGACAAAACTTGTTGAGATTGGGGTTTTCAAATTGACACTGGGGACAAACAACCATAGTTACATTCCGCGTAGTTTCAGGAATAACACAGGGATATATTAAGAGTACAACATTTTATAAGAAAAGTCTGGGAGATTGAAAACTCAGTGGCTTTAGCCCTGAGATGAAAAGCGACTCAGGGGAATTTATTCCCCGTGAATATTCTCATGATTTATGTTAACATAGTATTAGGTCGAAACAAGGAGATTTTTATGATAGTTCTGGAATACAAGTGCAAAGGCAAACCCAATCAATACAAAGCGATTGACGAAGCAATTCGCACCACCCAATTCATTCGCAATAAAGCAATTCAGTATTGGATGGATAATTCAAAAGAATTAAAAATTGATAAATTTGCACTCAACAAATATTCCACAACTCTCAGGAATCAATTCCCCTTTGTTGCCGACTTAAATTCAATGGCAGTCCAATCCGCAGCCGAACGGGGATGGGCTGCCATTAGTCGTTTTTACGACAATTGCAAGAAAAAGATTTCTGGTAAAAAAGGATATCCCCGATTTCAAAAAGATTGTCGTTCCGTTGAATATAAAACATCGGGATGGAAATTACACCTAACTAAAAGACAGATTACCTTTACCGATAAAAATGGAATTGGTAAACTTAAATTATTAGGGAAGTGGGATATTCACACCTACAACACAAAAGACATAAAACGGGTACGCTTAATTCGTCGCGCTGACGGCTATTACTGTCAGTTCTGTCTAAACATTACCGTCACCGATGTTCAACCTAAAACTGGTAAAGAGATAGGACTTGATGTTGGAATAGAATCTTTCTATACAGACTCCAATGGATATCAAGAAGTTAATCCTAAGTTTTTGAGAAAAGCGGAGCAATCCATTAAAAAGTCTCAGAAACGGATCTATAAAAAAGTTAAGGGTTCATCGGGGAGACGGAAAGCTAGGAAAGTTTACAGTAAAAAACATTTGAAAGTAAGTAGACAACGGAATGAACACGCCAAGAGAATTGCGCGTAACGTATGCACATCAAACGATGTAGTAGTCTACGAAGATTTAAGTGTTAGAAATTTAGTTAAAAACCATTGTTTGGCTAAATCAATTAGCGATGCAAGTTGGTATTTGTTTCGGCAATGGATAGAATATTTCGCGGCTAAATTTGATAAGTTAGCAAGTCCAGTTCCACCCTATTACAGTTCACAAAAATGTAGTAATTGTGGGGTAATAGTGAAAAAATCTCTATCAACCCGCACCCATGTTTGTAATTGTGGATGTGAATTGCATAGAGATACAAATGCTGCAATTAATATTCTAAATCTTGGCAAACAAGCTAGGGGAGGGCATCCCCAAAGTAACGCTAATGGACTGGAAACCTCTACTCCTCTTGGGGCAACCCTGGTCGAGCAAGTGTCCAGGTTGAAGTTAGAATCTCAGCGTCTTCAGACCTGAGAGTGTCAAAACTATGGGCATTTTACCCTTTCTTTTCCATTCTAGTTTGTTCGTCTTTCACGGAATCTTACACCCATGTCTGATCATCCTTTGTTAACCCCTGTAAGCTATTGGCCCCCGGTAGACATCTCCCAGGCTGCCTTTGTCGCTGCAAATGCGGTGGTGGTGGGTTTTGTGGAAGTTGGGGCTGGGGCGAGTATTTGGTATGGGGCCGTTGTTCGGGGAGATGTAGAACGGATTGTGATTGGGGAAAGAACTAATATTCAGGATGGGGCAATTTTACACGGTGATCCGGGGCAAGTGACACTATTAGAAGATTCTGTTACCGTTGGCCATCGGGCGGTAATTCATGCGGCTCATATTGAACGGGGAAGTTTAATTGGAATTGGGGCGGTTATATTAGACGGGGTGCGAGTGGGAACCGGAAGTATTATTGGGGCGGGTTCAATTGTAACGAAAGATGTCCCTCCGTTTTCCTTAGTCGTGGGTGTTCCCGCTAAACGGGTACGGGAGGTTTCCCCAGAGGAAGTGGCGGATTTAATTGCACACGCTAAACGCTATGAAAAATTAGCCTTAGTCCATGCAGGAAAAGGCACAGAAACCGGATTCAGTTAAGGTAGGGGCAAGTTGGCGTTAATTAATTTATGAAGGTCTTGTGTCCCTCTTTTTCTTGCTATTCCCTATTCCCTATTCCCTATTCCCTGCTCCCTATTCCCTGCTCCCTACTAAGCTGTTAAGCATTTAAACTGCATATTTTAGAGGCTGAAACCCCTTGCTGGCTTGGATCGCCTCGAAAATTTAGATAATTAACAGCTTATCAATAAAAAAAAGCTGAGAATTGGCTTATGCCTCCCCAGCTTTATGACTGTAATATTATCTTTTCCCAGATGCTATAATCGAGGAATTAAAGATTTCTAGCTTTGCGAGTTTCCAACCAAATTGGAATGACTAACCAAGCCACCACTAGAATTAGAGCAAGAATTGCAAATTGGGCTACCCAAGCTACTAATTTTTCCAAAGAGATAATATTTCCGACAAAATAAGATAAACTGACCATCACTGATGCCCAAACGGTGGCCCCCGCCGCATTGCAAAGAAAAAATTGCCAGTAGGGCATTTGGGCAATTCCGGCTAAGGGGCCTGCAAAAATGCGTAATAGGGCCACAAAACGACCGAGAAAAACGGCTCTGGCTGCATTTTTGCGGAATTGTTCTTTCACCTCATGCAGTTGTTCTTCCCCAATGCGAAAGAACTGGCCTAGACGCAGTAGTAAGGGCCACCCGCCCCATTTTCCCAGCCAGTAGCCAAAATTATCACCTAAAATTGCCCCAGCAATGGCACTACCGAGGACAAACCAATAATTCAATTCACCACTCCCTGCCAGAAACCCACCCACGAGGGTAATAGTTTCTCCAGGAAGAGGAATGCCAGCGTTTTCTACGGCAATTCCGACAAACACAGCCCAATAGCCGTATTGATGAGCAATTTCTCGAATTGTTTCTAAGGATACAAACTCAAAAGACATTCAATGCTGCCTTTATATTTTTTGCAAAGCTTTATACTTCTCTATATATCTTGACGTTTTTTTCCGAGTTTTGACTCTCTGCGCTCTAAAGAGACGCAGATTCTTAAGCAGTTAACTGATTAACTCTTAAAGGCGTAGTCAATGCGCCCCTAGACTGTTCTCAAGAATAGAGTTCAGTTTACTTGCTGGGTTTTGACACCGTTCGCAGTCACCATCACGAAGCCTAGAGTTGCGGGACGCTCATCTTCCTGCCTTTATTCGCCCTTTGGTTCGGTTGCGCTGATTGCGCCCGGTTACTAAGCTGCGGGGGTTTCTCCCTACTAGGAAAAGTCAACGCGCCGATGGTTAGCCCTACTAATCTGTCAACTTATAAGATTAACGCAAAGTGGCTAAAGCCGCCGAGTCGTTTTTCCGCCTTGCTCTGAAGATACGAGGCTACCAAACTCCCGCCCTCCCTTGGTGTCAATCTAACCTCAGTCAGACGCCCCGCAAAACCGTGGATCGTTTCCTGAATTCTAGAACTGGGACTTTCCTGTCAAGATTTCCTAAGCCAATCCAGAATGGCTGTGATTCCCAGTACACATTGATTGAACGTCGATATAGGTTTGCCCCCTCAATTGTAGCTAAGTTATGATGGATTAAGGTTGGTTCCATCTGAAATTTGCTATAAATCCATCTTTGGACAGACCAAAACCCTCAACAGTTCAATTACGATAGGCACTTCATCTTAACTTTCTCAGGATGATGCTTTTCAACCGCTTTAATGTTGGTCTGAATAATTCTGTTGTTGGGTGAAAGAATGACTATCTCCACCATGAGCAAGCTAGGAGTGATAACAATGGAATGGCAACAATTAAATGGGTACGTTTGGCTTCAACCCCAAACTCGTCTTGACTCCCACGGCGGTCTTTTTCTTAAGGAACAATTACTTCATATTCCCATAGAACCCCACAAAATCTGGGTAATGAATATGGCGAGTGTAGACTTTATGGATAGTTCGGGTTTAGGTGCGGTGGTCACGGCGGTTAAATTTGCTCGGAGTAAAGGATGTCGTTTGCTGATCTGTAGGCCATCTGCTACAGCCCGACTTATTTTTGAAATTACCCAACTGGATCGAGTGTTTGAAATTATAGAAAATATCGAGGAGATTTTCTCAAGTTCCGAAGAATTACTGTCCGCTTAGTGGGATGTTCAAGCTCGCTACCTAAAGCCTCCAATTTTGGATATTATTCTGAACATATCAATAATCCTTTCGGGATGGGCAGTTAATTGTAAACCGTTAACTGTTCATTTTTTTTGACTCAGGAAATCCCGATTTTATTAAGGGAGAAACCTTTATTTTAATCTAAAAAAGAGTGGTGGGCGAGACAACCTCGCCCCTACGGATGATCAGATTAAAGGATAACAATACAATCTAAAAATTCTGCTAATTCCGTTCGTCCCTCCTGATTAATAATATTATAAAAAATCTCTGTATTTTCATTCGGGGTATAGAACCGATAAAACCGTCTATCGGTTTCGACTGAACGCACATAAATTAAGGGAACTCCCACCCTTTCTAAGAGTTTTGCTTTTTTGCGATCGCGCACCTGTGCTTCTAAATTATCATGATAATGGGATTGACATTCTATGATTAATTTAGCGTTACGACTGGCTTTAAATCCCCGTTCTATTAAAGCAATATCGACTCTGGAATTCACCCAAAATTTCCAAATCTCATTCGGTAGCCATCCCACAGAATGGGAACAAATCACTCCTAATGGAACCTGGGGACAATAGCGAAAGCGATCGCCTAAAATCATTTCTACAATTTCCATCACGATCATTTCCAATTCGTTGATAATCTCTCCATTTTCAAAATCAAGGATAAAATTATCCTCTGAATTAAAATCAAATTCTTCTGAATTGTAAGCGTAACTCATTTGTAATTTCCTCCAAAAACTATTTGTAGGGTGCGTAAGCACAGCGCACGCACCATCAATAAACCGATGAAACTTAACCCGCATTAAATGTAACTTTCCAAGCATTATCACCAATAGATTCAGCAACCCAACCGCCTTTTTGATAAGGTTGACCTGCTTTTCTCGCTCGATAAAGGGTTGTGGTCGAAACCTTTAAAAGTTCTGCTGCGCGTTGAGTTGTACAGCAATTTTCGATCATCATTGTTTGGGGTTTAGGTTGTCGTTTTTTATTGATAAATTCAACAGGTGTTGGGGGTTCGTTGGGAAAAAGACTCAGTTGATAGTAGGCGGTCATAAGTTTGTACTCCGTTTTCTTAACTATTCACAGCGTATCGAACCTTTTAGGTAAAAGTCTCCTCACAACTTGTTAGGATATGTTAGGAAGTTTGTGAGGAATGGTTAGTAAAGCTGTAAGTCCTGTAAATAGTAGAGTTATAATAGGTTGTAGAGTCACTTAACATCTGTTGATTACCATGACATCTAACCAGGAAAACCTCAAAAAACAATTTCCAGAAGCTTATAGAGACTTCGAGATTGATGAACTTTTTGCAAAATTTAAAGAAACTGCGGAAACTCAAAAGATTAAATTAGAACCCTCGTCAGAATTTGCACTGTTAGGGAGATTATGCCGTTATGATCGAAAAACAATAGCTAATAAAGGAGGATATGCTGAAAGTAGTATTAGACAATCTTTGACTAAACAGGTTTATCGGACAATGGAGGTATTATTTCCAAGTGAAGATAAAAGGGATTGGGAAAAAGTAGATTTTCCTGAACTACTAAAACAATTTAAAAAAAATATTAAACTATCTACAATTATTGATATTGACTGGTATAACGTTTGTCAAGCAATACTAGCTCGACAACAGAAGCAACAACAAATCAGACGCAAAGCAACAGAAATGGGTTTTGAGGTTAAAGTTTATGTACCTTTAGGACTGGTAGAACGTAAACAACAACAGCGTCGGAGTGGAATTATAGAGACAGAACAGATCCATCAATTAGAGCAAGAAGCCATTACTAAAATTTATAAACATGAGGAATTTTTAGACGATATTATTGGACAAAAACCGACAGATCAAGATCAACATATTGCTATTATTGGGGAACCGGGAGCCGGAAAAACAACGTTATTAGATCGAATTGCGACTTATATTAAAGATAATACCCAGAATTTATTAATTTGTATTCCCTTGGCGAATTTACAAGGTAGACCCCTGAAAACTTATATATTGAAAGAATGGCTATCCAAAGCGATCGCTCTTTCTTACCCTGACCTTGATCCAGAATCATTAGAAAAAACCTTCCAACAGCGATTAAATAAAGGCGGAGTTTGGTTATTATTAGATGGTGCAGATGAGGGAAAACTTTCTTTAGCAGAAATTCAAACTGAGCTTAGTAATTTCGTAAAAATTAGGGTTGTATTAACCTGTAGAACTAATGTTTGGGATATTTATGTTAATAATCCTTTGATGGGGTTTAAAACCTATAAAACCCAGGATTTTAAACCAGAACAGATTGATGAGTTTATTCAAAAGTGGTTTGTTCAAGCAAAAGATGAACCTAAAGGAAAAAAATTACAAGAAGAGCTTAAAGAACCTCAACGCGATCGCATTTGCCAGTTAGTCACTAACCCGCTACGTTTAGCGTTATTGTGCCAAATATTTTATAAAGATAAAAATGCTGAGTTACCCGAAACGAAAGCAGGACTTTATGAGCAGTTTGTCCGTTATTTCTATGAATGGAAACCAGCGATCACAGGAATAGATTGGGGAACTCAACCTCAATTACAAAACGAACTGCATCAAGGATTAGGAAAATTAGCGATCGCAGGATTAGATAGTGATCATCGGTATCGTTTACCTTTAAGTTTAATTACAACAAAAATGGATGATAAGCTATTTAAACTAGCTTTTGCTCTGGGTTGGTTAACTTTAGTTGATCGAGAAGAAAAAACAGATGAAGTGGTTTATGCTTTCTATAATCCCACCTTTCAGGAATATTTTGCAGCTTTAGCTGTTGAAGATTGGGATTTTTTCTTACCTCGTGATCATGTGGATAGACCTATTTCGGGGAAGCGTTACCGAATTTTCGAGTTTATTTGGAGGGAAGTAATTTTCTTATGGTTAGGATGTGAAGACAAAGATGTAAATCAAAAAAAACAACTTATTTATAAATTGATAAATTTTAATGATGGATGTCTTGATATTTACACATATCAAGCTTACTTTTTAGGAGCTTTAACAATTAATGAGTTTGCTTATGATTTGAAAAAAACTGAGGAAATTATCAAGACAGTAATTAATTTAAGTTTTGATTATTACTTTCATGAAAATACTGAGCAAATTTCTAATCTTGCTCTCACGACTCTTCGTCAAATTGAGCATCCTTTAGTATCTCAAATATTAGTTGATATTCTTGAAAATTCTTCTGATGAAGAGCTAATACGTTTACTAGCAGCTAGATTTTTAGGTGATATTAAGAAGCCTAATAAGCAAGTTATCAATGCTTTATTAAAAATAATTTATAACATTAAAAATCAATCAATAAATTGTTGTGCAGCAATTAGTTTATATAAAATAGATCCCGGCAATCCTGTTGCTACTAAAACTATAGTCCATGTCATTAAAAACACTAAAAAACCAGCTTTACGTCTCAGAACGGCTCAAGAGTTATTAACTCTTGAACCAAACAACTTATTTGCAGTTAAAATTATTTTAGAATCTATAATTAAATCTGAAGATGTTGAACTTTACATAAAGGGGATTGAATATTTAGCTAATAATTCTCAGTTAGAAGATGATGTAAAAAGAAAGATTGCCAATTTTTTTTGTAAAAACATAACAAATTTTAAGAAAAATGCTTTGGATTTACTAATACAACATTTATTAATCAAGGATAAAAATGATTTTCTTCAAACTCATCTCAAAAAAACTTTAACTAAACTAATTAATTCTAGTTTAGATCCTGATATAAAAATTATAGCATCACAAAATCTATACCAATTTAATTTAGATAAAACTCTAGCTATTGAAACTTTACTAAATATTATTCAAAATACAATTTGTGATGAGATAGATCAATGTAAAGCAGCAGAATTATTAATTAAAATTGGTCATAATAATTTAATTGCAATTCATTTTTTATTTGATTTTTTGCAAATTGCTGAAAACCATATAAAAGCATTAGCTGCGTCGAGCTTAAAAGCAATCAACATCAATCATCCTCTTAAACCTAAAATTATTAATTTAATAGAAGAATTACTCCAAAATTCAGAAGATGAATTGACTAATTTACTAGCTGCGAGTGCTTTAATTAGTCTTGATGAAAATAATTTATTTGCTATAGAAATTTTAACGAATTTAATTAAAAATTCTTCTGATCAGACAATTATACAAAAAGCCATACATACTTTCATAGAAACAAGTAATATAAACTCAAATTTGCTACCAATATTAACTAATATTATTCTTGAAGCAAATAAACGTGATATATTGACTTATCAATTTGCTATTAATTATTTTGTGAATTTGAGAAAATACGATACAAACATAAAAGAATACTGGTTAACATTAATAAATCATAACAAAATCAATTGGGATGAGTATATTATTTATGCTACAGGAATAATTGGAACAGGCGATTTACGATTTATGGAAAATTTATTTAATGTTATAGATTATTCAGATAATTTAAATAATATTAATAGAGCTATTTTCAGTTTGTTTGAAATTGTTAAATCTCAAGATTTAAAGCAACTTATTAAAATTTTTAAGATAAAAATTGAACAACAAAGTTCACAACAAAATATTTTACGTTTTAATACTTATTATTCTATTTTATGGTATTGTAGCCAAAATTTGAGTTATCCCGAATTTTATCACGCATGGCATGAATCAGATACAACAAAAGAACAACTAGAAATCTCCTATAATGATCTAACTGAAATTCTCAAACAACTGCAACCGACTGATCAAGTTTATCCGATTCTAATTGATGGTAAATATGGTTTAGAAAATTTAACAGATGAGAGTGCGATCGCGCAGGAACTCTGTAACCAAATTTATTACACTATTTTTCCCGATGATGATATTCCAACTGTTAAAAATACACCGAAATTAAAACGTTTATTCCCCAAGTTTAAAAGACAACTCAACATATTAACTTTAGTCTTCATTATCTATAATATCGAACCCTATCCAGAATTGATTAATGTTTGCCGTCAACTGTTGGGTAAGTTTCATATTGCTTTTATTACCGATCAGCAGATTGAACCTGATTTAAGAGGGTTTCCGATGCAAAATAATTTAGTTAATATTCTGCAAAATTGGTTAACTGAAATTAGTTATAAGGAAACATTTTAGACAACTCAAGAAACCGGGTTTCTACCTAAAAATTTAGATGACAACCAAAAGGCTACAGCTAGAAACCCGGTTTCTGACTCACGAAACCGTCCTCGCGCTATGTTCTTTAGGAAGAAGTTTAAGTTCATCCTCAGTTATATCTTGAGTTAAATCCTGGGCAATTTCCCAAATGGGTTTTCTTTTAGTTTCAGAGGAAACTTGATGTTGATAATCGGCTTGAATAACAGTTTTTAATTCCGAAAAAATGAAATCTAGTGAGTCTCCTTGAAAGGTTTGTTCAGAGAGTTCAGGACAATAGGCTAAATATCCTGAATCCGTTTTTTCGATAGAAATATTCACTTTATAGGACAACATTGCTTTATATAATAATTAAAGGAAGGTTGAAAAGGTGGGCTTTGCCCACCCTACAGTTTAGATTCCTTTGGGTTTATAATTATGCCAATCTGTTGCTTTTTCATAGGCATGGGCAACTTCTAATAACCGAGATTCCCCTAACGGTTTACCAATTAATTGCATCCCAATTGGTAATCCTTGATCATCAAACCCACAGGGAACACTAATACCTGGTAAACCCGCTAAATTCACGGGAATTGTCATTAAATCCGATAAATACATACTTAATGGGTCAGCCGTTTTTTCACCTGCTTTAAAAGCCGTTGAAGGTGCGGTCGGACAAACTAACACTTCCACCTGACTAAACGCTCGATCAAAATCTTCCTTAATTAGCGTTCTCACCTTTTGCGCTTTCAAATAATAGGCGTCATAATATCCCGCCGATAAGACATAGGTTCCCACCATAATCCGGCGTTTAACTTCCGCCCCAAATCCTTGCGCCCTGGTTTTCTGATACATTTCAATTAAATTCTCAGCATCGGGATGACGAAAGCCATATTTCACCCCATCATAACGAGCTAAATTCGCAGAAGCTTCTGAAGGAGCAATTACATAATAAGTCGGTAAACCATAACGGAATCGAGGACAAGAAACAATCTGAATTTCTGCTCCTAATTCCTGTAAAACACTAATCGCTTTCGTTACCGTTTGTTCAACAATCGGATCTAATCCTTCCCCAAAGGTTTCTTTAATTACCCCAATTTTAATCCCGCTTTTTGCTCTTAAGGAAGGTTTAAGGGCTGAAACATAATCGGGAACAGGAAGGTTTAAACTGGTGGCATCCTTCGGGTCATGACCAGCGATCGCTTGTAATAAAATAGCGACATCTTCTACACACCGTCCAAAGGGCCCAATTTGATCCAATGAGGACGCATAGGCGACTAACCCATAACGGGAGACTAAGCCATAGGTCGGTTTAAGTCCCAAGACGCCACAGAAGGAGGCAGGTTGACGAATGGAACCCCCCGTATCGGAACCCAAGGAAACCACCGCTTCTCCGGCTGCAACGGCCGCAGCAGACCCTCCTGAAGACCCCCCCGGAACTCGTTCTAAATCCCAAGGATTAGCTGTGACTTGATAGGCTGAGTTTTCCGTCGAACTCCCCATGGCAAATTCATCCATGTTGGTTTTTCCCACCATTACCGCCCCGGCTGCGGCCAGTTTCTGGGTGACGGTGGATTCGTAGGGGGGAATAAAATTCTCTAAAATTTTGGAACCGCAGGTGGTACGGATTCCCTCGGTACACATATTATCTTTAATGGCGATCGGAATTCCCGCTAACAGACCGATTTCTTCCCCTGCGGCAATTTTGGCATCGACTTGACGCGCCTGTTCTAATGCTCGATCTGCCGTCACACAGAGAAAACTCTTTAATTTAGGTTCGAGTTGTGCAATCCGATCCAATGCCTCCTGCGTGATCTCAACGGCGGAGCACTCTTTATTGATCAGTTGTCGGTGCAACTTACGGATGGATGCCATACTCTATGATTCCTCATGTTCTTAAATACCCAGATCTGAGTTTACCAAAAAAAATGGGTTTAAAGCCCCGTCCTTCTAGGACGGTTTACTGTTGGGAGATGGGTCGTTAACGGTCAACTATCTTAAATGTCGTGAGAGGACTCCCGCCACAGCTTTAGCTTGGCGGAGAGGTGAATCACGACAAAATAAAAACATGAGCGGTAGCGAATACGACTTCATTAATAGTAACCAAGGTGGCAATAAACGAAATTAAATGTTATCTTGAAACTAGATTTATTCAAAGCATGGTAGCGATGTTAGATGTTCTCAAGGTAAGGTTGTACCCAAACAAGGAGCAACAAACAGCTTTAGCAAAAAACTTTGGCTGTTGCAGATTTGTTTGGAATTATTACCTGGAGAAAACTAATGTACAGTACAATGAAACAGGAAAAGGGTTGAATTATAACGAGATGGCTGCATATCTAACCCAACTCAAAAAACAACCGGATTATCTGTTTCTACAAGAAGCTACTGCTGCCACATTACAACAATCATTAAAGAATTTAGAATCAGCGTTTAAAAACTTTTTTCAAAAAAGAGCCAGATTCCCTAAATTCAAAAACCAGCACAAAAAACAATCAATTCGTTATCCTGAAAGTTGTTCAATTCAAGGGAACGGCGTAAAACTTCCTAAGTTAGGGGTTGTTAAAGCCAGAATTCCAAAAATAATTAGCAGCAAAATAAAATCTGTTACCGTGTCTAAGACAAGCACAGATAAATATTTTGCTGCTATTTTGTTTGAAACTGACGATTTAACCCTTAATAAAACCGGGAAAATCTCAGGAATTGACTTAGGGTTAACAAGTTTGGTGACAGTGTTTGACGGTGAAACCTGCACCAAGGTTGACCCGATTAAACCTACCAGAAAATACGCCAAACGACTAAAAAGAAGGCAACAGGCGTTGTCTCGGAAGACTAAGGGGTCTAACAATCGCAAAAAGCAAGTTAAAAGAGTTGCTAAAGTTCATGAAAAGATAGCGAATACTAGACAAGACTTTCTTCACAAACTCTCTCGAAAGTTAGTTGACGAGAACCAAGTCATTGTAGTGGAAAACCTTTGTGTCAAAGGATTAGCTCGTACCAAGTTAGCAAAATCTGTATTAGATGCTGGTTTTGGGATGCTAATTAACTTCCTGGGCTACAAACTGGAAACAGAGGGAGGAAAGTTAATTGAAGTTGATAGATTTTTCCCTAGCACAAAGCTTTGTAATTGCTGCCAATTCAAAAATGATTCATTGAATTTAAGTATTCGTGAATGGGTTTGTCCAAATTGTCAAACCCATCATGATAGAGATGAAAACGCAGCCAAAAACATTAGGGAAGAAGGGATCAGAATACTGTCAACAAATACTGCGGGACACGCAGAAATTCAAGCTTGTGGAGAGGATGTAAGACTCGTTGGTGCTTGCACTAAAAAGCATTCTTCTGTGAAACAAGAATCCCCCGTCAAGCTTACGCTGTGACGGGGGAGTGTCAATAACTACCCTTGTAATGCCACAACTAACACCAAAAGAAACGCTTCTGTCCATTCAACAACGGCGCCGTAAGTATCTCCGGTGTGTCCTCCCAGACGAGCGTTGAACCAAGCACCGATTAAAATAGCGATTGAACTGCCGCCTAATGCCAGACCCACGGCCACTAACCAACGCTGGGGATGTAAAATCATTAATATCCCACTGAAAATAATTAGCAATAGTGCACCGGGAATTAAATCCCAGGACGAATAGGGGGTATCTTTGTGAAACGCTCCTTTTCCGGTCGCTTTCAAATAGGGATAGCGGGCGATCGCCACTAATTGTCCCCAACGTCCCCATCCCGCAACGGCCATTAAAATTAAGCCTCGATCCGCGCTCAAATCCCGTAAAGCAGCGACTTTTAACAAGATAATAGCGATCGCAGCCATCACCCCAAAAGCTCCCGTCACACTATCAGCCATGACTTCTAGGCGTCGATGCGGATCGGTTACGGCTAAACCATCGGCTGTATCCATTGCGCCATCTAAATGTAATCCTCCGGTGATTCCAATTCCTGTAACAATCACTAATACTGAACGGGTTAACACCGGACAACCTAATAGAGATAATCCGCCATCGATTAATCCTAAAATTCCGCCGATCAACACCCCAATTAGCGGTGCAAAACGGGCAATTCCTCGGAACTCCAACGTCCAAGATAGGGGGATAGGAAAACAGGTATAAAATGCGATCGCCGCCGCTAACGCTGCACCCTGTTGCTGGAAAAATTGAGAGATTGATCGCATCATCTGATGATCTGACATGACAAAAAATTAAATTTGCATAGATCTATAAATATTTTCTAGGTTATGCCAGAATTGAAATAACAACTCATGTTTTGCCTGACTCAAGCCAAAGCATATCATCGGAGTTTACCAACTCCAGGGTTGTTAAATCACATATCGAGTCGAAAACGAATCCATCCTTTTTAATTCCTTCCGATAATTTCGGATGTAGAGAAGGAATAGGTGACTTATAAACTCAGCCTGTCCGCTTGGACAGTTGTAGTTTTGCTACAATAACCACATCTACCATTCAGTGAAAAGTAGGGTTTTAATCATCCCCAGGAATAGCCGAAGTCTTGTAGAGGAATTTGAAGAAAATTCCGGCTTCAGTCTAGGTATTCCCTCAACAATTTTTGGATTAAAACCATTAGATTGACGCAGAGGAATAAGATATCCAAGGTTCCCAGTTTGGAAAGCGTATTGGAGTTAGCTACCTGTACAGCCAGACACCTTTGTTCATAATTCCTCTACACCTGGGGATGGGAAAATTTTATCACTACGGATTTCATTCAACAGAATCATTGCCATTCTGTAATTCACAGATTACATCTGAGGCTTTTTCTCCATGAGTTACGACCAAATAGATTACAGGGTGTCTGCTCCTTGCATTATCGATACGGGTATCGTTGTTAACAAGCGGGATATGCAAAAACTGCTTGTTGATTTGGGTCGTGTCCGTTATTTACAGATTCAGGACGGACAAATATGCACAGAAGCAGAAGGATACATCCTAGAAGTTTTTGCGAATCCCCAACAAGCAACTTTAGTTGCTAATCATTCGTTGTATTTGAATGTTTATAGTTTTGATTACTTAGAACTCAAACAGTCTCCTGAACAGGAAACTTATTTTGATCTGGTTCAAGAAGGGGGGCGTTTGTTAAGATTAATTCCTTTAACAAATCCCTTACAAGAACAATTTAATCGCAATTTTAATGCTGCGGCTTTAGATGCGGTTATGGATCAAGTTTTGTCTTCTAATTGGGATAGTCAAATTGATGATGATGACTGCCCGTTCTAAGCTATCAAGAGATGAGAATCTCCTCAAACCGAAAATTTTAATTCGGTTGATCCATTAGAGGTTTAGAATAGAAAATAGGAAGCAGGGGAGTCGTTTTTAACCCCGATTCTCCTAAGCTGTTTTTCTATTTTTTTATGTCACATCCTTTTTCTTTTGAAGTTCAAGCGTGCTGTAGTCAAACAAAAGCCCGTGTTGGGTTATTTCATACCCCTCATGGTTGGGTAGAAACTCCACGATTTATGCCCGTGGGAACTTTGGCAAATGTCAAAACTCTCACTCCCGCACACCTCAAAGATGCAGGCGCTCAGATGGTTTTATCTAATACCTATCACCTGCATTTACAACCTGGAGAAAAGATTGTGGCTGGGGCTGGAGGGTTACATCGGTTTATGGCTTGGGATGGCCCAATGCTGACCGATTCCGGGGGATTTCAAGTCTTTAGTTTAAGTCAAATTCGCACGATTACCGAAGAAGGGGTAACGTTTCGTTCTCCCCATGATGGAAAAATCATTAACTTCACTCCAGAACGTTCGATTGAAATTCAAAATGAATTAGGGGCGGATGTGATTATGGCCTTTGATGAATGTCCCCCCTATCCGGCGAGTCGAGAAGCGGTGTTAAAAGCCACAGAACGCACCCAACGCTGGTTAGAACGCTGTATTAATGCCCATCAACGCACCGACCAAGCCTTATTCGGAATTGTCCAGGGGGGAATTTATGCGGATTTACGAGAAAAAGCGGCTCAAGAATTAGTTGAATTTGATTTACCCGGATATGCTATTGGGGGCGTGAGTGTGGGGGAACCTGTAACATTAATTGAAAAAATTGTTCAGGTGACAACGCCGATTTTACCCTTTAATAAACCCCGTTATTTAATGGGAGTAGGAACCTATCGAGAAATGGCTCAAGCTATTGCTGCGGGGGTGGATTTATTTGATTGTGTGATTCCCACTCGTTTAGCCCGTCATGGGGCGGCGTTAATTAAGGGAGAACGATTGAATTTAAAGAATGCTCAATTTCGAGAGGATTTTCAACCTTTAGACGAAACCTGTCCCTGTTATACCTGTCAAAATTTTAGTCGGGCTTATATTAGTCATTTAATCCGGGCGAAGGAACTTTTAGGCTATACGTTAATCTCGATTCATAATGTTACGGAATTGATTCGTTTTACCCAACGCATTCGAGACGCAATTTTAAATCATCGGTTTGCAGATGAGTTTCAATTTTGGTTAAGTCCAGCACCAAATTCTGAAGTGGCTTTAGAGGAATTTGAAATGAATAAACGTTCCGATGGATGAAACTTCCTCTTTGCTACAGATGGCAAGGGAACAGGGAACAGGGAACAGGGAACAGGGAACAGCTTACCCTAAATAACTGTGAGAAACCCGATTTCTAGGTTTCACGGGAATTAAAATTTGTAATTGTGACCGCGCACCCACAAACTAACCGGAATTGCTTTTCCTTGAGCATTAACTTTCACTTCCACAACAAAAGATTGTTGATCTTTCATTTGAGCTTCTGTAATTGTACTATTAATTTGTTCCCGTTGGTTTTCCGGCATATAATACCGTTCTAAACCATATTCAATATTCCACCCCGTTGATTTTCCCTGTAAAGCAATTTGATTATTGGATAAATTCTGGGGATATTCAGCACTGACTTTTATCGGTTTCCAAGCTGAGGGATGTTGAGATTTAGATGAATCTTTGGGTTGTTCTAAGGTGACATAAATTAGGGTTCCAGTGGGTAAATATTCCTCACCTTTGGCAATTTCAGACCAACCAGGAAGCACTTTCAGAGTATTAGTATTGGAAATATCATAACTCAGGGTTTGATAATATCCTCGAAAAAAGTCATAGGGGTCAACGGGTGCGGTTTGCAACACCACTGTTTTTCCTGTAATCTGAGTATAAAATGCTTGGGAAGGAACGGCTAAAATTAGGATTAACTGAAATAATAACGGTGTCCAAAATTTCCAAGCTGGAATCTGTTTTTTAACGACAGGAGACTGAGTTGAAATAACAGAAGATTGAGTATCATTAGAGTTAGAAGAATTCATGATTTTGACTCCTAAAATATAGATAATTTAACGATTTTGTGTTTTAGCAACGGCTAATAAATGGCGTTCAAACCATAACCCAGCTATAATCACCCCGATGCCACATAAGGTAAACACAAATGCTTTGAGAATTAGTTCGGTATTGTATTCAAAAGTTCGACTCATAATTTGGGAGACTAATAAAATCATTCCTCCCCAAAAGGCAAAGCGTTGAGTTTGCGCGAGTCCTATTCTAATTAATCCTGCTGCTAATAGAAACATCTGTACATTAAACAAAAATGTTGCGATTTCAGGAATGGGATGAATTTGCAAATGCCAGAAACAGATTAATCCAGTTAATCCCAAAAATCCTGCAATTACACTGGTTACAGAATCAAATCCCCATTTGTTGGGATGAATAGCACTGGGTTTAACCAGTTGAAACCATTGTAAAAAGAGAATTCCCAAAAAGATGACAAAATCAATTAAAACAAAGTTGCTAATAGGTATTAAACTGGAATTTTCTGAATAAGGATTATTCCACATTCCATTAAAAGAGAAAGCAAAAAATAAAATTGCTAACAGAATAATGGATAGGGTTCGGGATGCAGGTTGAAAGAGTCTACTGTCAATAGTCGGCCATAAACTATCATCATAACTCCACAGTAAAGCGGGAGTAAAGATTGAGAAGATTGCAAAAATCAATCCTTCGGATAAATTAGAATTAACCAGAGGTGAAATACTAATCTGTAACCCTGGAATCAGTATCAATAATGTCATAATAAATAGAACACGGGACTGACACCGATAGGCGAGGGGAATGAATATAAATCCGGCAATTAACGGCGTATGTTCTAGGATTAAATGCAGGATAGAAAATTCTTGGAGTGAGAATAAATTAGATGTTCCTGTCCAATATCCTATTCCATACAAAAGTAGTCCTAAAAATCCTAAAGAAGTCAATTGCAGACTATAGGACATTACTAATACTCCTATTCCCCATACTAAAAATAGTTCATAAGCAGAACCACTTTGATGAAAAATTTGTCCCATTAAGGCAATATTTGCCCCTAAAATTAATGCCCCTAAAATTAATAATCCTTGACCTAAGCGTTGTTTTCTTCCCATTTCTAAGGTGTCTGATGGTTGTTTCCATAAATAAAAGCCAGTTGTATTGACTCCTATAAATAAACTCAGAAGTAGGATAACTTTTAATTCTTTTGACCAGTCCTGCCAATTAGCTGCAACAAAGGTAATAACACCTAAACCTAATAGAATGCTTCCTAAACCGATTAAAATCATCACAAACCGACTACTGGCGGCGGTTTCGAGATGATCAAATTGATAGCGTATTGCTAACTGTTGATAAACAGAATCATCAATAATCTGTTCTTCCTGCCAGAGTTTGGCTTCTTGGCGAAGTTGACGACGGAATTTTTCGTTGATCATTTGAAGTAATATGAAACAATGTTAGGGGAATCAGAGGTTGATTGAACCGAGGGATAGAATCGTATTTTAGTTCTAACCTAGATCTTCGGAAAGTACAATTCTTGTTGTAATTGAAAATCGCGGTTAATTGTTAAGGGTTGTGACAGATAGTTAACTTGCACAGAAAGGTGAAATCTTGTTATTCCTATTCCCTATTCCCTATTCCCTATTCCCTATTCCCTGTTTTAGACGCTAGAAAGGTTAACATTTTTTCAAAGACTTGGATAGCGAGTTCTGACCCATTATCTCTAGTAAAAATATCATAATTCGGATGGGAGTTAGCCTCAATAAACCAATATTGATCATGCTTATCTACCGCAATATCTAACCCAGTATAGTCTAAATTTAATTCTGGGAAAATAGGTTGACAAAACGTTTCAATCTCTGATATAATTTGATGATTATTAATATATTTGGCTTGCGCTCCTTCCCAATGTAAAGGGCTTAAATTTCCGGTAAATTTTGCCTGACCAATATCTTTTTCATACAGTAAGATTAATTTTTGATTTAAAAAAATGGCTCGATATTCTCGTTGAATTAAAATATATTCTTGAGCAACAGCAATATAATCATAACTTTTATCGTGGATATTAAAAATTGTGGTTAATGCCGTTTCAATTTGTTCAAGATTATGACATAAAAAAACATTGTGTCCACTGGCACCAGAATTGCGTTTAACAATCACGGGAAATTGAAAAATTCTTTGGATTTCAGTTGCAATATCAGGAATAGTTTTAAACTTTAAATACTCTTGATATTTTTCATCGCAGAATGGGGAAAGAAAGCCAGATGTTTTCGGGATTTTAATTTTTTCCTGTAAAATTGAGTAAGTATATTCTTTATCTTTGAGAATTTTGAAAACAGATTGATCGACTAAAGGTGTGCTATGATTACAAAAATAATAATTCTTATCGAGTTTAATTTTGACTAAATTCTCATGACTATGCAGAATTTCATAAGGAATATTGAGATTATGGCAAGCTTGAAGTAATAGCCGAATATTATTTAACATAAGTTTCTCAATGCAATTTTAAATCCTCAGAAAAATCTGTCCATGAAAATCGGAGACGGCTGAATAGACGCTGTAAATAACGCCTTGGCTATCTCCTGATTTCCCGTATCCTAACGAGTAGAAACCCCCTATTAATGGAGTTATCGTGTGGGGTTATTTCCCTGGATTTGTTGACGGCCATTACGAATCACTCGCATCATTTCATTTAACTGTTGTTCGATACTACCCAGAACGTGATCCGCATAGTCATCTGCACCGTTTTGAATTTCTTCACATTCCGCCATAGTCCGCGATCGCTTTTCTTCTAATTCCTGTTGAAGACGATAACGAATTTGTTCAATTTCAGACAACGTTTGTTGTTGAAGCGTATCACATTCATGTTGAACTTGTTGACGCAATTGATCAGCTTCAGATTTTGCTTGTTGAATTAAACCCATTTCATTTAATATTCGAGCGGCTCTTTGTTCCGCCGCATCAATAATTTCCTGAGCATATTCTTCCGCTTCTTGAAGAATTTCATCCTTATGACGGACGATAATATCTGACTCTTGAAAGGCACTCGGTAAATTCAATCGAATTAAATCTAATTGATCGAGTAACTGTTCTTCATCGACTAAAGTACGTCGAGTTAAGGGAATTCTAGGACTATCGAGAATCATCTCCTCTAGTCGGTTTAGTTCCCGTTGGATATCAATTCCAGGGGAATTATTCACCGGAGTTTCAGGTTCTACACGGAGTCCATTTGGTTCGGGTTCAGTTCTTGGGTTTGATTCCTGGCGTAACATTTATAGATTTCTTTAGCAACGTGATTAGGAACAAGATGATCAACGGAACCCCCAAATCGGGCAATCTCTTTGACAACACTACTGGAAAGGAAACTATATTCCTTTGAGGTTGCCAAAAACACGGTCTCAATTTCTGTTGACAGAGTTTTATTGATCAGGGCCATTTGCAGTTCTAATTCAAAATCTGAAAGAACTCGTAGTCCTCGGAGTAAAACTTGAGCGTTCCGTAGTTTTGCATAGTCTACCGTTAGACCATCAAAACTGGCTACTTCTAAATTGTTCAGATGTTGGGTACTGTAGCGCATTTGTTCAATCCTTTCCTCTACGGTAAATAAAGGCTTTTTATTCGGATTTCCTAAGACCGCCACAATCACCCGTTCAAACAGTTTACAACCTCGCTCGATAACATCTAAATGTCCTAATGTAACTGGATCAAAGCTACCAGGATAAAGGGCGATCACGATAGAGGTAAGATTAAAGTTACTGCAAAATTATAGAACGAAGAGTGTGTTGTCTGTTGGCGATTGTCTGTTGTCTGTTGGCGGTCAACCGTCAACCGTCAACATTAAGCACTAAAGGGCGATTTACCTCCTTTGAATTGGCGGGCCATCCCGGCAGAATCGATCCCGGCGGTGCGGAAACGACGGTCTAAATCCGTAGCATCGGGGGAGATTTTTTCCGCTTCTTCCATTGTTACCCGTGTGGCAAGCACCTGTTCAAATAGAGCTTGGTTAATCAATTGCATTCCTTCATAAGTATCCGATTCCATTAACTGTAAAGCATTTTCCTCATCGCCTTTGAGCAGATAATCTCGCATGGCTGGAGTGTTAACCAGAACATCGTGAACCGCCGTGCGTTTATTATCCACAGTGGGAACTAATAATTGAGCAATCACCGCCACTAAAGAATCACAAATTGAAATCCGCACCGCAGGTTGTTCATCTACGTTAAACAGGTTTAACAGACGATTCAAGGCGCTTAAAGCGTTCCGGGTGTGGAGGGTTCCTAAAACTAAGTGACCCGTTTGTGAAGCTTGTAACGCCGTGTTAACAGTGGTGCGATCGCGCATTTCCCCAATCAGAATCACATCGGGATCTTCCCGCAAAACCGCCCGTAATGCGTTATGGAATTCTAACGTATGTAAGCCAACTTCCCGTTGACTAATCAAACACATCTTCGAGGGGTGAACAAATTCAATCGGGTCTTCAATGGTGACAATATGTTTTTTAGCCGTTTCATTCAGATGACGAATCATCGCCGCTAAGGTCGAGGACTTCCCGGAACCCGTTGGCCCTGTAATTAAGATTAAACCCTGGGGATAACCAATAATATTTTTGAGAACAGCAGGCAATCCTAACTCATCAATAGAGGGAATCTGCAAATGAATCAGACGCAAAACCATCGCCCCCCCAGTCAGGGAATCAAAACAATTCACCCGACAGCGCACTAACCCTGGATAAAATATGGCGGTGTCTAATTCTTTCGTTTCCGCAAATATTTGGCGTTGATGGGGATTCAGAATTTCATCTAAATAATGTTCAAACAGTTCAGGAGTCACTTTAACATGATCCTTTGCCCGCGCCATTTGTCCTTGAATTCTAAATCGAGGAGTATGTCCGACTCGAATATGAATATCTGATGCTTTTTTGCTATAAGCATCTTTCACCATCAGTTTAATCGAGGAAGCAGAGGCAATGGACATCGATGCAGACTCCACTGAAACAGGAGCAGGGGGTGGAGGCATCTTGGGGATAGGTTTGGGGGAGGCGGAGTTGGTCATAAGCTGTATGGTTGTTTAGCTGACTTCAACGCAGTTGGGATTAACTGAATTATAGGCAATATATTCCTTCCCTGTAGCCTTTGTACAAATTTTGTAATCATCAATTAAGCTAAAGAAGGGAAGGATACAGGATTTAGTTATGACAAAAAATCGGTTTCCCCTACAACGTTGGTTAGAATCTCATTGGATAGCTCCTGCTTATGGAGGCGGATTACTAATCGCACTCTCCATCTTTTTCTTTGCAGCCGCAACAAATACAATGGCAGGATGGTTATATGTAATTAGTGGTATTAGTTTCGCTTTACTAGCAATTGCTGCGGTTTTACCCCAACGTTCTCTAGTATCTTTGCAAGTTCGACGAGAAACTATTAATCCTGTTAGTGTTGGAGATGATTTAACCCTAGAATTAACCATTGAAAATCCCAGCAATCAAGCTAAAATTCTGATTCAAGTTCAGGACTTATTACCCCCAAGTTTAGGAAAATCAGCAACCGTTATTGAACTTTTACCGCCCCATCACTCCCATCAATGGGTAACTTATATTCCCACCCAAAAACGAGGAATTTATCATTGGGTGGGAGTGAAATTAAGAACCGCCACACCCTTAGGATTATTTTGGTGTAGTCGAGAACGAAAATCACCCGCCATCGCCATTGTTTATCCCTTTGTTTTACCCTTAACGACCTGTCCTTTAATTGATGAAATCGGGCAAAATTATAATCCCAATGTCTATGAACAGCGCCAGTTTCAAATGGCAACAGAAGGCGTTACCCGCACCTTAAGACCCTATCGTTATGGTGATCCGACTCGTTTAATTCATTGGCGTTCTAGTGCGCGTTATGGCGAATTAAGAGTCCGAGAATTAGAAACATCTAATGGAGGTCAGGAGATTATTATTGGTTTAGATAGTACGTTTTTCTGGCAACCCGATGATTTTGAACAAGCTGTAATCGCCGCTGCATCTTTATATTTTTATGCCTCTCACTGTCAATTAAATGTTCAGTTATGGACAGCAAAAACAGGATTAGTCTATGGAAATCGAGTGGTACTTCATACCCTAGCTGATGTTAACTCTGGGGAAGATGCGTTAGTCACAAATCCTCCCGATTTTCCGATGATTTGGTTAACTCAAAATCCCGAATCCTTGAAAACATTACCATTAGGAAGTCGTTGGTTACTATGGCCCTATTCTTTCCCCATATCCCCCAGGGATAAAACCGATCCTCAAACCCAAAAATTATCTCATTTAGGATTAGAAATTCGTCCTGATCACGCTCTCCAACCTCAACTTCAATCTTCCTTAAGAATATCAAATCTTTAGGTAATATTTCTCAATTGACACCTGTTGCGGTACAATTCACAATAATATTGTTATAAAATTACACGCCGATCCATGACCCCAAAAACTAACGATAAATTAGCCAGCCAAAAGAGCTTAATGGCAATGAAGCAGTTCTCTGAACAGTATGCCAGACGCACGGGAACTTATTTTTGTGCTGAACCCTCTGTTACTGCTGTTGTTATTGAAGGGTTAGCTAAACATAAAGACGAGTTAGGAGCGCCCCTTTGTCCTTGTCGTCATTATGAAGATAAAGAAGCTGAGGTCAAAAACACTTTCTGGAATTGTCCCTGTGTTCCCATGCGAGAACGCAAAGAATGTCATTGTATGTTATTCCTAACCCATGACAATGATTTTGCTGGAGATCAACAAAAAATTTCCCTAGAAGAAATTGAAAAAGTTCGCTCCACAATGTAATAATTATCGGGTGTTGGTGTCGTTATTAGGTGTTAAATTTTAGGAAGATAAATTGTTAATAAATTGTTGCTAATTCCTGATTTAAGTGTGAGAGTTTAAATTCATGAAAGCAGAAATTCCATCAGAATTTTGGCAAGGAGTTGAAGAATTTAATCAACAAGAATTTTATGAGTGTCACGACACCCTAGAGGCGTTGTGGATGGAAGCATCAGAACCGGAAAAGAAGTTTTATCAAGGTATTTTACAAATAGCAGTCGGACTGTATCATTTAAGCCAAAAAAATTGGAAAGGAGCCGTTATTTTAATGGGGGAAGGACTGGGACGCTTAGACTATTATTATCCTGATTATAGTGGAATTAATGTGGAGCAGTTCATGGATGAAACTACTCAACTTTTAAAAGCCTTACAAAATGCAGGTGCTGAAAAAGTAGAGGAATTTCTACCATTAATGCAGCCGCAAGAAACCGTCCAGGGTTTAAAATTACCGAAAATTCAAAAAATTATATGAAATAGGGAATAGGGAATAGGGAATAGGGAATAGGGAATAGGGAATAGGTAATAGGGAAGATATAATTTCTTTCCCCTGCTTCCCCTGCTTCCCCTGCTTCCCCTGCCTCCCCTGCTCCCTGCTCCCTATTCCCTGCTATAGTATTTCCAGAGATTTGAAACTGCGTTTAGATTAATATGACTAAATTACGGGTAGGACTACTATTTGGTGGGTGTTCTGGCGAACATGAAGTTTCTATTAGTTCCGCTAGAGCGATCGCAAAAGCCTTAACAACCGATGAGAATGCAAATCGATACGAACTGCTACCCGTATATATTCAAAAAGATGGGGTTTGGAAAGATAGCAACATTGCCCAACAGGTTTTAGAGTCGGGAAAAACCCTATTGAGCAGCGATGAAGTCCAACCGTCCGATCGCCTTCCCCAAACGATTAATCTATCAGAAATTGACCTTTGGTTTCCGATTTTACATGGCCCCAACGGAGAAGATGGTACGATCCAAGGATTATTAACCTTAATGCAAGTTCCCTTTGTGGGTTCTGGGGTTTTGGGGTCTGCTATTGGGATGGATAAAATTGCGATGAAAATGGCATTTTCTCAAGCGGGTTTACCCCAAGTTAAATATAAAATGGTGACGCGATCGCAAATTTATTCAAACCCCTGTATTTTCCCCAAATTATGTGATCAATTAGAAGCAGAATTAGGTTATCCTTGTTTTGTTAAACCTGCCAATTTAGGGTCATCCGTCGGGATTTCTAAAGTTAGAAACCGTCAAGAATTAGAAACCGCCTTAGATAACGCAGCTAGTTATGATCGACGAATTATCGTAGAAGCGGGAGTCATTGCTAGAGAATTAGAATGTGCTGTATTAGGAACCGATCAACCCCAGGCTTCTGTTGTTGGAGAAATTACCTTTAAGAGTGATTTCTACGATTATGAAACTAAATACACTGAAGGTAAAGCGGATTTATTTATTCCCGCAAAAGTCAGTGATGAAATAGCAAAAAAAATTCAAGAAATGGCAGTTCAAGCGTTTTTAGCCGTTGATGCCGCCGGGTTAGGACGGGTTGACTTTTTCTATTTAGAACAAACTGGAGAAATTTTAATTAATGAAATTAATACCCTTCCTGGTTTTACGGCTACGAGTATGTATCCCCAACTTTGGGCTGCAACAGGCGTTTCCTTCGGTGAATTAGTCCATCAATTAATCCAATTTGCCTTAGAACGGCATTCAGAAACAAAACGGGATTAAACCGTCCTAGTTGTCGATTATTATAAACACCGTTTTCCCCTGGAAAACCTTCAAAACTGAAATATCACAAATATGGGTTGCATAAATGGGAACTTGAGTCTATAATAATCTGATTCCCTTTTCCCATCCTTTATTCCCTTGCTCCAATACCTTGTATTGGAACTCCCCCGTCGGAGGCTATGCCTCCGACCCCCCCTAAACCCAAGGAAGCAAGACTTAATGGGTTTAATTCATTGGTCTAGGATAACAGGGACGACAAGGCGAACCAATACAAACTTGTCCAGAAGGCATACTTTTAAACACACTACTACGCGCCCCAATTACTGAATTAGCGCCAATTTTCACCCCTGGCCCGATAAAACAATCCATAGCAACCCAAGCACCATCTTCAATCACAATCGGAGCCGTTTTTAATTTAAACTCAGGCGTTTTAATATCGTGACCTCCGGTGCATAAATAGCTTTTTTGGGAAATAACACAATGTTCGCCCACAATAATTTCATCTAAACTATAAAATACAACATCATCTCCAATCCAACTGTAATCACCAATGGTTACTTTCCAAGGATAGGTAAATCGGGCTGTGGGACGCAGCACAACTCCTTCGCCAACTTTAGCCCCAAATAATCGTAATAATTGACAGCGAATTCTATTAAAAGGATGTAACGTTAAGGGAAAAGCGATCGCTTGAACAAACCACCACAACAGCACAAACCAACCAGGTTTTCCTCGATCAAAATTGGATTGATCATATTGTCGTAAATCTACAAAGGTTGTTTTTTCTTGCAACATAAAAAATCAATGATGAATAGAGGGGTATTGACTGTTGATTGTTGACCGACAAACTAAAATTCCTCTCTCCTCCAACTTCTATCTCCTATCTCCTTCCCCACATCGGACACCCGACACTCTTAATTTCGTGTTATAGAAGAGGAAACAGAAGGTTGAACAGGTTTAGGGGTGACATTTAATTGTCCGCCAAATTTACGCAATTCAAACAATTTAACACCGATCTGGTATTCATATTGGCTTAAAAGACGACCATAAATATATCCCGCTTTTCCATCTAAGAATCCTAATTGGATAATATAGAATAAAATAAACCGTAACAGAGGTTTAAAGGGTAAGCGAACCCAAATTTTCTTTAAAAATCGTTTGCGTTTAACAGCATCTCCAAAGAGATTAGCACCAATCGTTTTACTATCATCTGCACCTGTTAAAATATTGTAATAAACCCGTGCTTCCCAGTTAGAATAACGGTTATGACGTTCAATCCAATGGAATAAATCTCTAAAATCTTCATGGAGCATATCATTTTTGAGATATCCCACTTGGCCCGAAGATATGACAACGTGCTCGTGAACTTCATTATCTCCGGTATTGGGAACATCTTCTGTTTGTAAGTTTTCATAACGGCCAAATTTGTGCTTAAACAAACGTAAATTCCAGTCAGGATATTTGCCACCGTGACGAACCCAAGTTCCCAAAAAGAACACCCGACGATTAATATAATATCCCGTATATTCCGGGTTCTTGATCACTTCAGCAATTTCATCCCAAGACTCAGGAGTAATGCGTTCATCACAATCGACAATTAACACCCATTCATTTCTAAAAGGTAAAGTTTCTAATGACCAATTTTTCTTTTTCGGCCATCCCCCTTTAAAATAAAATTGGATAACTTTTGCACCATAATCTTCAGCGATTTCCACACTGCGATCGCTACTTTGGGAATCGACAACAAAAATCTCATCGGCTCTCGCTACACTGGATAAACAGGCGGGTAAATTAGATTGCTCATTCTTAGCAGGAATTAGCACAGAAATGGGAAGTTTGGATGCGTTAGAGTTCATGGTTAAACTTAATAATAGATAAAAGGATTGACCGGAATAGAGATCTATTTTTGACAATTTCCTGATTTAGATTCAGAATGAACCAAACCCGAAATTGCAGCACCCAAATAGCCAATTTGACCGTAAGCATACACGAAATTATCAAATCGTAAGGCAGGATTACGAAAATATTTAATAGTTTTGTACAACCCTCGGATCATGCGTTCCCCACCTCGTCCCAGTTGCACAATTCCATCCCGCCCAGCTAACTGTTCCCGATAACATTCACTAATCCCTTGCCACCATCCCCGCTCCATAAACCAAGCTCGGTTAATCCGTTCTGGTGCAACATGGTGGGCGACTAACGCTTCAGGAAGATAAGCGACTTGCCAACCTTGTTTGAGGGCGAGTTCAGTCATCTGTAATTCTTCGTTAGATAATAACCGTTTTCCCACCCGACCTAAATTGACATCAAAACCGCCAATTTTATCTAAGAAACTGCGACGGATGGAATAATTTAACCCTCTGGGTGTCAAACCCGGATTTTTAATTTCAACCCACTGGTCTCCCAAATTATATGCACCCAGATTTCCGGCTAAATTATCAGACAACCAAGGTGGGGGAGTGATCCCCTCTGGCCAAATCAATGTAACTTTCCCTCCAGCGATCGCTAGTTGCGGATGATTTTCATAAGCTGAATATAACACTCTTAACCATTGAGACGTGGCAATGGCATCGTCATCTAAATAGGCAATAATGGGACTTTGGGATATTTTTGCCCCTGTATTACGAGCAACAGATAACCCCGTTACGGGTTCATAAATATATTGCAGTTTAGGATGGGGAAGACGAGCTTCAACGACTTGACGGGTTCCATCCGTTGAAGCATTATCAACAACAATAATTTCAAAATCAGTAAAATCTTGTTGCAGTAAACTATCAATCGCTAAACCTAAATATTGTTCTCGATTGTGAGTACAAATAATCGCAGAAATCAGGGATTGTGACATGGAAATTACGAATTACGAATTACGAATTACGAACGGGGAATGGGGAACAATTGTGTGATCGCTTTCACTTTATTCTCTGGCAGAGTTTAACAGGAGGATTAAAACTAAATAGACAAATTAACAGGCAATTTGGAACGGGTAAATAGAGACATTTTCAGTGCTCTTTCTAAGATTTGGACTGATGGGAACTAACTCGACTTAACAACCATAAACTCACCGCCATTCCCACCAATTCTGCCCCCATTGCATTCACCATTGCTTGGATAGTAACCATATTAAACGGGGTGACAATGGAACCCGGATCAAAAACGGTTGTCCCTGCAATCGGACTAAACATTTTAGACGCACCTGGGGGTAAGGTAAGTAGTCTATAGAGTAAGGTTCCGACAATCGAGAAACCCACTAAAATAATACAACTCATCCCAATTAAATTAACCACAATTCCCAGCCATAAGGCGTGAATGACTTCTGCTTTAGGAGGTCGTTGGTTAGGGTCATCTAACTTGTGACCGATTTGGGTATATCGGAAACACCAATACATCGTAAAAATCAAAGCAAATAAACAGGCATATCCTAAAATAATATCTAAGGCAGAATTTTGAGCGTTAGAAGGAACAGAAGGTCTTAAAAACAGGACAAAAATCAACAGAAATATCGGAATAATTCCTAATACAGATTGCAGCCAAAATCCAATCCAACCCAACCGCCGGAAATCTTGAGCAATTTCACGAATATTCGGAGATCCCGATTCATAATTATCTTGGGAATCAACCATCTTTTTTTCCTTAATTTAAAATAAAATTTGGGTTTCGTGCTCCTACTCCCTCTGTTAATGTCTCCACTTAATAGAACAACCAATGGAGTCTGTGTGTTCTGGAGTAATGGGTTCGTTGTTGAGAAGTTGGGCGATCGCATTTTTTAAATAGGGGACAGTGACATTTTCAGCAGAAGTCGGATTATCATCAATTAAGCCTCGATAACGTACAATTCCTTCATGATCTAATAAAAATGCTTCTGGGGTATTATTTACCCCAAAACAGTGAGCGACATCTTGGGTAATATCTCGAATATAAGGAAAATTTAACCCCTGTTCTTGGGCAAACATTTTCATATTCTCAAAACTATCATTGGGGTATTTAATAGAATCATTGGCATTAATTCCCACAAAGATTAACCCTTGTTCTTGATAGTCTTGTTGCAACTGTTTAAGACGGTTTAAATATAAACGAACATAGGGACAGTGGTTACACAGGAAAACCACAACAACGGCTCGATATTTTTCTAAATAACGAGCTAAATGATGGACTTCATCATCAATTCCTGGTAATTCAAAATCTGGAGCGTAGCTATTAATTAAAGTACCCTGCATAGTTAGTTTTCCCACCTTCTCAAAACAGTGCAATTGTATTTAGATGTAATCTATTTTGGTCAAAAGTTGAACCTCTGATCTAGGTGCACGCCTTTTAATTCAAAATTTTAGCGAATTGTATGACCAGAACTTATGCAGAAACCGGGTTTCTGAGTAATAAATCTTGATTTTATCTCGGAGACAACAACTAGAAACCAGGTTTCTTCGGTTTGATGCTTAAGTTCTGAATGGTCTATGATTAATTCTTAATCCAGCCCTTGGAAGCAGCTTGATACCCTATTAATTTATAGGTTAATTTAGCAACAGTAAATTCAGAAACAACAGAATCAACCACTGGAGCTAATTCCATCACATCACAGCCAATGACATCTTTAGCCTCAAATAAACGCCTCAAAAATGTTAGGGTAGAATACCAATTTAAGCCACCGGGTTCGGGGGTTCCCACCCCAGGAATTAAACTGGGATCAATGCCATCGACATCAATAGTTAAAAAGACTTTTTCTGTAGTAATACTGGCGATCGCTTGTTCAATCCAATCAAGATTAAAAGCCATTTCTCTCGCTCGAAAAACCGTTAAATTTTTCTGTTTAATTAAATCGGCTTCCTCTTGACAAATGGCTCTAATTCCTATTTGAACGGTAGGTAATCCCATATTAACAATCCGACGCATCACACAAGCATGATTATGAATTGTGTCTTCATATTCATGTCTTAAATCGCCATGAGCATCAATTTGAACCACCGTAAATGGTTCTTGATAAACCTGACAATATCCTTGCACGACTCCGGCGGTAATACTATGTTCTCCACCAATAGAAATAACGAATTTTTGGTCTTCAATTAAAGTTTTGAGGGTTTCTTGAGTCACACTCAACATTTTTTCCGCCGAAACGGTCTTCCCATTCCGAGTATCTGCAATGGGAGAATGGGTAAAAATTCCGGCATCAAAACAGACTTCTCGATCTAATTCCTCATCATAACATTCCAACTGATGAGAAGCCTCTAACAGTGCGGCTGGGCCATTTTCACATCCCTTACGATAGCTGGTAGTGGCTTCATAGGGGATAGGTAAAATCACGACTTTAGCCGTTTCGTAGTCAGGGACAATTTCTGAACCTAAAAAATCTACAGCAGCAGTCGCAGGGAAAGTTGATATCATCATAAAAATGGGTAGAAACCCCTAACTTCTAGTTAGGCTTTATATTGGATTTAGATACCATTACCATTTCTGATCAGATTTGACTATAAGTTCAATGAAATTTGATCATACTTCTCAATTCTGACACAGAAGGGGGACAATTGTTAACCGCGCAATTACGGAATTTTTTATTTTTGGGTAAAATTTTACAAAAGATTTACCTATTGTTGCTTCTAACCTTAGACTTATGTTGATTGTTTCATCGATACCGCAAACTTGGATTTGGAAAGGATACCCCATTTGTTATGTAAGTGAGGGCAATAATGGCCCGGCGGTGGTTTTGGTTCACGGGTTTGGGGCTTCTTGGGGTCATTGGCGTCATAATATCCCTGAATTAGCAAAACATTGTCGAGTATTCGCTTTAGATTTAATTGGGTTTGGGGGGTCAGCGAAACCGAAACCGAGTCCAGAAATTGCTTATACTTTTGAAATTTGGGGAGAACAAATCGCTGATTTTTGTCGAGAAATTGTTCAAGAATCTGCGTTTTTAGTCGGAAATTCTATTGGTTGTATTGCGGTGATGCAGGCGGCTATTGATAATCCTGATATTGTTCAAGAAGTTGCTTTATTAAACTGTTCTTTAAGATTATTACACGATCGCAAACGCTCGGAAATGCCTTGGTATCGAAATTATGGAGCCAGTTTTGTTCAAGAGTTATTAAAATATTCCTGGTTTAATCAATTATTTTTTAACCTTTTGGCAACCCCAAAAACCGTTAAAAACGTATTATTACAAGCCTACAAACGGGATGAAGCCGTTACGGATGAATTAATCGAAATCATATTAACACCTGCCCAAGATCAAGGGGCGGTGGATGTTTTTGCAGCGTTTACTCGCTATTCTCAGGGGCCGTTACCAGAGGATTTATTGCCAAAATTACCCTGTTTAGCGATAATATTATGGGGAACGGATGACCCTTGGGAACCGATAGAACTCGGAGAACAATTTAAACAATATTCAACTGTTAAACAGTTTATTAGATTAGAAGGAGTCGGTCATTGTCCCCAAGATGAAGCCCCAGAATTAGTCAATCCTATTTTATTAGATTGGATTGTAGGGGCGGGTTCTGTAACAATCTTTGATATTAACAAATAACCTCAATCAACCCGCCCAACCCCACCAGAATATCCGATTATTTGTTAATTATTGCGGGGGTCGGGGCGGGTTTAGGTCGTTTTGGGGTGGGAATTTTAGGTTGACGCGAACCCGCCCCTACGGGGTTTAATCAAAATTAATAGCTAAAGAAAACAGGGCTAAGAATCCTGCACGCCAACCAACGACGCACCTACAACCCAACAAACCCGAAAGCCGTAGTCGTTGAAGTAGAAGCCCAAACCAAAGATTATTTACGAGTCGCTAAACCGACAGATATGTTTGCATTTTCTCAGGAATTATAGGAGGTTATATGACTTGTCAAAGAGATAAACACGGAAAACTTTGTTGCGAAATTATAGACCATCCCGACCGAAATCAAGAAAGTTTTTGTAATTTCTGCAAAGATAGATTTGTAAAAAAAGGAAAATGGGATTTTGATGGAGTTTGGGCAGTGATTTTTGTTTTGGGTTTGTTCTTTCTGATTTTAATGTTAAGTGGTTGTAAAAAGCCAGTTAATTCTGGATTAATTCGTACTATGGATATTAGTAATTCAGGTTTAAATCATCCTAAACCAGTTAAATAGGAGAAGTTAAATCAATTCATAAAAAGTTGTTGCGCTTTAGCACATCCCCATAGGAATTAGCACTAAAGTGCAACAACGAAGTTTGTGGGTTTTGATTGATATTAATGAGCGCCAAAAGCCCGAGATCCCTTATATCCTGAAACCTCTGATAACTTTTCTAAACTTTGAATCCCTGTATACATTTTACCCTTAACTTCCCAGGTGGGATAACCTTCAATATTCTTGGCTTTACACAAATCAAGTTGAGGATTTTTACCTTCTTTGTCACACTCAATATAAGGCATTTTATCTACTGCTTGTTGACCAAATAATTGCTTTTGATCATGACAGTGACCACACCAAAAAGCCCCATACATTTTTGCCCCAGACTGGGTTAAATATTCAGCCAGTTCAATATTCGCAGGGTCGGATATTGTGGTGATTTTAAACGTATTTTCTTCGGCACGAGGGCTATTAATTGGAGCATATACCGCTAAGGTTCCAATTAAAGTAATCATTGCTACAACAACCGCAATAAAAAATAGTTGACCCCGATCTTCCCAATCTTTACCTAATAAAGCTAAAACGAATAAACTAATGGAACAAATTGCAGAAGCAGTACAATAAATACACAAAGATTTAATGACAAATGCCATTATATACATTAGATAAAAACTGAAAATCATCATGGCAGATGCTTGAGCAAACATCAATATCCATGTCCAATCTTCTGTTTTTGTTCTTAAACTTTTTTGTGTTTCAGCGTTAATTAACCAAGGAGAAACTGCCATCCCTGCCATGATAATATAAGCCACAAACCCAAACAAAGGCAGAGGTAAACCAAAAACAACGGCATAGGGACTTGCCAGAACTTGATCACAACCTGTTGTCGGACAAGCCGCACTTCCTCCTGTCAGTTTGACAACGGTTAAATAGGCGGCAATCACTGCACCAAAAGCAGCTACACTGGCAATGATAAATCTTGATTTTTGATGAATCCAAGGAGTTGAACGTCGGCGAATCATAGCAATATTTTTGTAGGTTATACTGGAAGAAATTTTATATCCTTTTAGGGATTTTAAACCATGAGAATTTTGTTAGTGGAAGATGAACCAGATTTAGGGGAAGCCATTAAACGTATATTAACCCAAAAAGCATATATTGTAGACTGGGTTCAGGATGGCATAGAAGCTTGGGATTATTTGGACAATCAATGGACACAATACACTTTGGTTATTTTCGATTGGTTATTACCAGGGTTATCGGGAATTGAACTCTGCCAAAAGCTACGACGCCAAGGCAGTTTGATTCCTATTTTAATTTTAACAGCAAAAGATACCGAAGCGGATAAAATTATGGGGTTAGATGCCGGGGCAGATGATTATTTAGTTAAACCTTTTGGGATGGGGGAATTATTAGCTCGTTTACGCGCTTTACAACGGCGTTCTCCTCAATTACAACCCCAAAAATTACAAGTTGGAAATTTTATCTTAGATTATCAATTATATACATTTTCCTATCAAAAATCTCTGATTAAACCCTTGACTATTAGTTTAACAAATAAAGAGTTTCAACTGTTAGATTATTTTCTACATCATCCTAACCAAATTGTCAATCGTGATCAACTATTGGGTCAACTTTGGGAACTGGGATCGGAACCGGAAAGTAATGTGGTGGCGGCTCAAATTCGCTTACTAAGACGGAAACTTTCTGAAATTGGTTGTGATCATTTTATTGAAACTGTTTATGGGTTAGGATATCGTTTGATAATAGATAATAATTAATGAATAAAAATTTACTATTTAAGAACACAAAATTACGCTTAACTTGTTACTATGCTGGGGTGATGGGAGTGATTCTAAGTATTTGCGGTTTAGGGGTTTATGAAGCGATCGCCCATGCCCATTGGATGACCCTAGATCGTGAAATAGAATCCGTTGCTGAGACATTACATGATAGCTTGGAAACTGTTCTACAACAACCCGGACATTTAGAACCGGATGTTTTAATAATTATTCCTGATTTATGTTTGATTAAATCTGATAAAAACAATCCTTTAAATCATTTTAATTATGAATTAAATTGTTTACCAACTAGCGATGAAAAAAGCAAAAAAAATCATCGTTTAGCTCCCTATCATAATAACTCTTATTTAATTCGTTTATTCAATAATTCAGGGCAGTTAGTCGCTTTTACTGGAAAAGATTTATTCCCCCATTCTAGTAGGGAAATTTGGCAAACCTTCCGGGATAAAAATGGAATTCGCTATCGTCAATATGCTTTAGTTTTACATACTCGAAATCAACAGAATTGGGGAACTTTACAATTAGGGCGATCGCTACAGGATTTTGACCAATATATGGCTATTGTAACATTAATTCTGGTTATCGGTTTACCTCTAGCTTTAATTTTAGTAGGGTTTGCTAGTTGGAAATTATCGGGAATTGCTATGCAACCGATTTATTATTCCTATCAACAAATACAACAATTTACCGCCGATGCCGCCCATGAATTAAGAACACCTTTAGCCGCCATTCGTGCCACCGTAGAATCCACAATTAGACTCGAACCTTTAACGGAAACTGAAGCCAAAGAAACCTTAAAAACCGTAGACAGACAAAATCAGCGACTTTCCCAATTAGTCAAGGATTTATTATTATTATCTCGCATGGATCAAGACACTGTATCCCGGTCTAAAAAATTATGCTGTTTAAATGATGTAATCATTGATGCTCAAGAAGAACTCGCCGCAATGGTATTAAATGCCGAACTATTTTTAACAACAGATATTCGAGGAGAAGAACAAATTTATATTCTAGGAAATGAAGAACAAATTTATCGAGTTATTTTCAATTTAGCGATTAATGCCATCCAATATACTCCCCCAGGAGGTAATATTATTTTAGGTTTAGATTCTAGTCATCAACAAGCGATTATTCAAGTTAAAGATACGGGAATTGGTATTCCTTTAACTGAACAATCTCGAATCTTTGATCGGTTTTATCGAGTCCATAGCGATCGCTCTCGAAAAACCGGAGGATCAGGTTTAGGATTAGCAATTGTTAAAGCAATTGTTATCGCCCATCGTGGTAGTATTGAGGTAGAAAGTAAACACGGAAAAGGTAGTACCTTTACAGTTCGATTTCCCATCAAACCCACCGCAACTTTTCTGCCCTATTCTCAAGGGAAAAGAACAAACTAATCTATTCTTAATTTGATGAAGATTTGCTATTTTTTATAAAGTTTTATCAACTTAACTAGACTCTTCACTTGCAGGATACTTTATAATATATCCATCAGCAAAACTGGTTAATTCACCAGGAGGACTGAACCATGAAAATTAATTTATCTAAAACTCTAGTTACAAGCGTTATGATTGCCACAGGGATTGCTTTTATTTCCCTGAATTATTCCCCGCCTTTATTTGCACAGTCTAACTCAAACTCTCCACAACTTACTCCTAAAATGTTGCGTGATATCCTTCAAGGAGTGAGGAGGGAGCAGAGCATTAATCAGATATGGCGAGATTATCATATGCGTCAAGATTTGGAGAGAAATAATGCTCTGTTGAGACAAAGACAATATTCTGGATTGATATATGATCCGAGTCGCGTAAAAACCTTTCAAGGAACAGTGACAGAAATACAACCCGGAAATCAGGAAAATCCAACATCTCCAGATGTTCATTTATTGATGAAAACGAATAAAGAAACCCTAGAAGTTCATGTTGCACCCCTATGGTATTTAGAGGAACACGACTTTCAAATTCAACTTAATGACAGCTTAGAAGTGACGGGAATGCGAGTCAAAAGGAGACGACAATCCATTTTAATTGTTGGAGAGATTAAAAAAGGAAATCAAACCTTGCAATTACGCGATGAAGATGGTTATCCTCGATGGACAAGATTGTTACAACAAACCCCTGTTAATTAATCGTTAATAGGTTAATATTAATTAAATCCGGTTTTCTTGATTTATGCTCTCAAGGATATCCGGGTTTTGTTTGGTGTTATAATTAGAAAAATTATTTTTCTAAACTTATGGCAGATAATTCTTTCTTTGAGCAGCAAAAAAAACAATCGTTAGTTAAAGCTGGAATTGTAACTAAATATTTTGGGGCATGGGCTCAAGTGATCATCCCACAAGCCAAAAAATGGAAGACAAAAATTGCATATATTGATCTGTTTTGTGGGCCAGGTTATTATGAAGATGGTTCTAAATCTACTCCCATACTAATTTTAGAGCAGGCAATTAATGATCCTGATATGCAAAATTTACTTGTCACATTCTTTAATGATCTTGATCCCAATTATACTGAATCCCTTAAAAAAGCTATTGACTATCTTCCTGATATTAATTTATTAAAAAATGAACCCCTGATCAGAAGCGGTGAAGTAGATGAGGAAATTTTAAGGACATTCAAGGAGAAATCTTTAATTCCTGCTCTCTTGTTTGTTGATCCCTGGGGATATAAAGGATTATCACTAGAATTGATTGGATCAGTGATTAAAGATTGGGGCTGTGATTGTATATTCTTCTTTAATTATAACCGTATTAATTCGGGCTTAAATAATCAATTAGTCAAAGAACACATGAATGCCTTATTTGGCAAAGAAAGAGCCGAGAATTTGCGATCACAACTCAAAACAAAAACTCCCGATGAAAGAGAACTAATTATTATAGAGTATATTTCTCAGGCTGTAAAAGAAATAGGTGGTAAGTATGTATTGCCATTTGGTTTTAAAAATGATCAAGGAAAAAGAACAACTCATCACTTAATTTTTGTATCTAAAAACATAAAAGGTTACTCAATTATGAAAGAGATTATGGCTAAAGCTAGTTCTAGTACAGAACAAAGTCAAGGTGTACCTTCATTTGAGTATAACCCAGCTACAAGCTCACAACTTCTAATATTTCCTTCACGACCTCTTGACGATTTAGAGAATATGTTACTGGATGAATTTTCGGGTCAGACATTAACAATGAACGAAGTTTATGAACAGCATAATGTTGGCAAACCTTATATTAAGAGGAATTACAAAGATGCTCTTTTAAAACTAGAAGAACAAGACAAGATTATAACTGAACCATCAAAACGAAAAATAGTTAAAGGTGAAAAAACATTTGCAGATACAGTCAAAGTTACATTTCCACCAAAATAGGAAAATTTTCTGTTTTAGATTTACGAGTTGATGAAGCAGAATATCCTTGCCATTTTTTTTGATGTTCATACCAAGCTTCAGGCATTTCATCCCAAATTTTATCCTCTAATAGTCTTCCTCCTGCTTTTGGTGTTCTTCCTCCAACTTGTTTAAAGAAAAATGCCACATTTTCGGCTTCACATTGTTGCCTAATATCTTCAGCCCATTCTAACTGCATGGGTCGATGTTTGATTCCTGATTCTCCACCAACAATCACCCAGTCAATTCCTTTTAAATCAAGTTTTAGTGGCCCCAATAAAGGTTCACAGGATAGAAAACGAACGGATGCTGGAACTTTTCTTAAATAATCAATTCGATCAACATAGTTTTGATTTTCAACAGAAACTCCCATCCAAATATTATCTGACCATTCTAATTGAGGAGCAACTTCCAGTAATCGCTCATGCCTTTTGGTTAAAATTTGATAAATATGATGAGGAGTTTTATGAATAACGTCAAATACTTTCTGAAGAAATTCTACAGAGATATCTTCATGGAATAAGTCACTCATAGAGTTAACAAAAATTCGACTGGGTTTCCGCCACTTCAATGGTTCTTCTATCCTTTCTGGATGCAATGTTAAAGCAAATCCATTATTAAAATTTTGAGTAAAACGCTTGGTGATTGCTTCTGCATAGCAATGGGTACAGCCAGGGCTAACTTTATTGCAGCCAGTTGTAGGATTCCAAGTTCTATCTGTCCATTCTATCCCTGTATTTATACTTGCCATCTTCTGAATTGCCTCCTGAAAAGCAAACTCTAATTTATTCATTATATCATAAAAATGATTTAAAAGTCAATCCTTTAAATCAACTACAAACTATCAAAATTGTATAAAAATTAAATAATATTCTTGTTTGATACTGATGCAGCAAACCAGACGGTGAAATTTGCATCCACCTTCGGGTTAAGCTGTTCCCTGTTCCCTGCTATACACGCGAGAATAACAGCGACAAAAATTGGCAAAGGTATTGTTCCAGAAACCCGGCTTCTTGAGGATTAATTTCTCAATTGTACAGGCATAACTAAATAAATCATTTTAATCCCACCCAAAGGATTAACAATAACGGGGCTAGTAGCCGCATTTAACTGGAGGGAAATTTCCGAAGTATTAAATACTTTTAATCCTTCTAATAAGTATTTAACATTAAACGCCAACTCCTTCGGTTCATCCCCAGAAATTTGAGCCGGGAGAGATTCTAAAGCATTGCCCACATCGGCGGCTTCTACAGATAAAGCAATTTGTTGATTGACATGATCAACGGTACATTTAACAATATCATTTTTTTGGGAAGCTAAAACCGCAATTCGTTCTAACGCTCCCACAAATCCCCGGCGATCTAAATTAATTTGGTTGACAAATTGATGAGGAATTAACTGATTATAAGCCGGATAAGCCCCTTCTAATTTGCGAGTATTTAACCGTTGTTCACCCAACTCAAAAATCACTTGACTTTCATCAAATCGCAACGTAATAATTACCGGAGAATCGTCTTTTTCACCACTTCGCATGGCGACCATCCGCTCCACTTCTCTTAACGCGCGTGCGGGAACTGTTACTTCAAACTCCTCTAATTCTTCATCGGGATCAGTTTCGCTTAAATTTTCCGTTTGCACAACGGCTAATCGATGACCATCCGTTGAAGCAAATTCTATCGTATTATTTTGAACCTTTAAATGCACCCCCGTTAAAACTTGTTTGGTTTCATCGGGACTGGTGGCAAATAACGTGCCTTTTAATCCAGAAATTAAAGAGTCTGCGGCTAAATGAATCGAATCTCCCGCTTGAATAGACGGTAATTCTGGATATTCTTCCGACGCCATTCCTCGGATTTGATATTGTCCTGAACTGGAAGTTAATGTTACAATTGCCTCTCCAATTTCATCGTCTAGGGTAATTTCTCCCCCCGGTAAACGCGAGACAATATCATTAAATAATTTAGCAGGTACCGTTAAAGTTCCGCCCTCCTCAACCGTCGCCGGCATACTCGCCCGAATGCCTAAACTCAAATCAAATGCTGTTAAATTTAAGCGTTGATTTTCTGCATCTGCATCAACTAAAATATTAGATAAAATCGGATGATTGGGACGGGAAGGAATCGCCCTAGAAACCCAAGATAAATTAGAACTTAATTTGTCCTGCTCAACAATAAATTTCATAATTCGCCTCTATTGATATGTATTACCATAGGGATTCTCTCCAACGTCAGGAACGTTGACGAGAGAACCAAACATTTGATTATACCCCACAAAACCCTCGATTTGAACCAGGTAAAATCTCTCTGCGGAGGAATGATTCTCCTGATCAATCTCCATTCATGGCCTAAATCCCGATCTTGATGGCGTAACTGGGAAATTTTTTCACAACTATACATGACAGTTGAGTGAACAATTGTTGTCTAGTTGTTCAGCCCAAGCGGTTTTAATCCAGGTATAGCGCTACGCATTATAGTTAGGACACTTTTAAATCCTGAAACTCACTCACTGCTTACTGTTCCCTGTTCCCTGTTCCCTGTTCCCTAGTGTGTAGCGCTATATCAAAAGTTGGACGTCCCAATTGTACCTGAAGACGTTCCAGAACTTGATCCCACAGACGGTCGATTGGGAGTTCCATAGCTAGACCCAAGCGTTAAAACTACAGGATAGCAGTTTCTCTATCCTCCCTGAGACCGGATCAACGGAAATTTAAAATTTTTCAACTTCCGCAAACCTTGAAAAATAAAAGCGATAATAGTAGAGGAACAATCCAATTAGAGTCAACACCAATCAATGGGAGGCTAAGAAAAACCCTGAACTCTAGGAAATAGTTCAAAATTACTGATATTATAAACACCTTAAAAATCCGTCGATGAAGAGTACATCTGACAAAGAAATTCGCCAAAACCCTCTCCGTACCATGATCTTATTGTTGATCGGAGGAGGGGTTGCCTTACTCGGTGATCGTTGGTTAGCGACCCGCATGGCTTCAACGGTTCCACCGTCAACGCCTCAAGCCCTTTCCCAAACAGTTCCCTCTCCTGCTTCTAATTTAAACAATAAGGGAAGTTCTCCCCCCAACCCAGCCACCTGGTTAGGTCAAAAAGCCAATTTAGCAGCAGCGTTAAAGCCTGTAGATTCTAACTTTATTGTTGATGCGGTTAATCAAGTCGGGCCGGCGGTGGTTCGGATCAATGCCTCTCGTCAAGTGGCTCGTCGAGGATTTGATCAGTTTGGGGATGGCTTCCCAGAAGAATTTTTTGGTGCTGAACCCCCTAAACGCCGTTCTAATGGCCCCGTTGAACAGGGGACGGGTTCAGGTTTTATTCTTTCGGCCGATGGCGTGATTATGACAAATTCTCACGTTGTAGAGGGAACTGATCGGGTGCAAGTTGTTTTAAGAGATGGTCGTCGATTTGAGGGAAAAGTCTTAGGATCAGATTCAGTGACGGATGTTGCTGTGATTAAAATTAATGCTGATAATTTGCCCAGTGTTAAAATTGGCAATTCTGAGGCATTATCTCCTGGAGAATGGGCGATCGCCATTGGCAATCCATTAGGATTAGATAACTCGGTGACAGTGGGAATTATTAGTGCCACAGGACGGTCGAGTAGTGATGTTGGGGTTCCCGATAAACGCATTGGTTTTATTCAAACCGATGCAGCAATTAATCCCGGAAATTCAGGGGGGCCACTGCTCAATGCTAGAGGGGAAGTTGTTGGAATGAATACCGCAATTATTAGTGGCGCTCAAGGTTTAGGGTTTGCCATTCCGATTAATAAAGCTCAACAAATTGCCCAACAATTAGCCACAACTGGACGTGCTGAACACGCCTATTTAGGGATTGAAATGGTCACACTCACCCCCGAATTGCGTCAAGAATTGCAAGAAACTCCTGATTTAGAATTCCCGATTACTCAAGATAACGGGGTTTTAATTGTTAATGTTATTCCGAGTTCTCCTGCAATGAAATCTGGATTAAAACCCGGAGATATTATTGTAAAAATTGATGATAAACCCATTACAAAATCCGATGCGGTTCAAGAATTAGTTCAAAATCAAAATGTGGGAACACCGATGAAAGTAGAGTTAAACCGCAAAGGACAATCCCTTACCTTAGAAGTAAAAACAGGCAATATGCCTGAACAAATTCAGGGGTAATGGGTCAACAGTTAACAGCTAACAGTCAACAGTCAACAATAGTCAAATGAGTGAAATTTTAGCAATTTCGGAATTAGGAAATCCGGTTTTACGGGGTTATGCTCATCCGATTCAAAATATTTGGGAGGAGCGAGTTCAAAGCTTAATTGATAATTTAATTACAACGGCTTTTCAAGCCAATGGAGTCGGTATTGCCGCGCCTCAAGTGGGGGTTAGCGATCGCTTATTTATTATGGCTTCTCGCCCTACATTGCGCTATCCTAACGCACCTGTTATGGAACCGACAGCGATGATTAATCCTAAAATTATTCAGCATTCTCACGAAACTGTTAAAGACTGGGAAGGCTGTTTAAGTGTCCCTGGAATTCGCGGATTAGTTCCCCGTTATCCAGCCATAGAAGTTGAATATACCAGTCGAGAAGGGAAACTCTGTCATCAAGAATTAACGGATTTTATGGCCCGGATTTTTCAACATGAACTCGATCATCTTGATGGAATTGTATTTGTAGATCGGGTTGAAAGTACCCAGGAGCTAATCACAGAAGCCGAATATCAAAAACGGATCGCGGATTTAGATGGATTTCGCTGATTTCACGGATTAGAACAAATCTAATCTGTGAAATCTGTGCAATCTATCTAAATTTGCGATAGTGATTCTGCGGAATAGTTACACTCGTTATTGTAGAGTATTTGTAAGTCAATTTCAGGAGAATTTATTAAAGCCATGACGATTAATTTAAGTAAAGGTGAACGGATTAGCCTCTCCAAAGAAGCACCGGGTTTAAAAAAAGCAGGAGTTGGATTAGGATGGGATCTTAATGCTTCCGATACTGGATCGGCTTTTGACTTAGATGTGTCGGTATTTATGATCGGAAGTAATGGCAAAATTCCTAACGAACAATATTTCGTATTTTACAATAACTTAAAATCTCCCGATGGTTCTGTTGAATCTTTGGGAGATGATCGCACTGGAGAAGGTGGTGGTGATGATGAAACCATTCTCGTTGAGTTAAATACCATTGATCCCAATATTCAAGAAATTGTCTTTGTCGTTAGCATTTACGAAGCCGAAGCCAGACGGCAAAATTTCGGACAAGTTCGCAATTCTTACATCCGAATTTATAACAATGAAAATGACTCTGAGATCACTCGCTATGATTTAGAAGAGGATTTTTCCAGAGAAACTTCTATCGAAATGGGTCGCCTCTATCGCAAAGACGGCGAATGGCGCTTTCAAGCCGTTGGACAAGGCTATAATTCCGGTTTAGAAACCTTTGTTCAACAATATACCTAAGAGGGTTGATGGTTGACTGTTGGCTGTTGATTGTTAACAGTCAGCCGATTATACTAATATAATTTACAATCTGAGGAGTTGATCACCCATGTCAATTAATATTAAAAAAGGGGAACGAATTAGTTTATCGAAAGAAGCTCCGGGTTTAAAACGAGCATCTATTGGTTTAGGATGGGATGTGAATGTCAGTGATACCGGAACAGCCTTTGATTTAGATGCTTCTGTATTTATATTGGCAGAAGATGGTAAAATTCCAGTCGATGAATATTTCGTATTTTATAATAACTTAATTTCTCCTGATCAATCCGTGAAACATTTAGGAGATAGTCGCACTGGAGAAGGAAGCGGGGATGATGAAACCATCGTTGTAGATTTAACAAAAATTAATCCTGACCTTCAAGAATTAATCTTTGTTGTTACGATTCATGATGCGGATCAACGGCGACAAAACTTCGGACAGGTGAAGAATTCTTATATTAGAATTTACGATGATGATACTCAAGCCGAAGTCACAAAATATGATTTAGAAGAAGATTTCTCACGGGAAACGGCTGTTGAATTTGGGAGATTATATCTAAAAAATGGCGAATGGCGATTTCAAGCCGTCGGACAAGGTTACAATGCCGGGTTACAGAGTTTTGTAGACAAATACGTTTAATTTTAATTTCTTTTTGAGGATTTCAACCATGACTATTAATTTAAAGAAAGGACAAAGCATCATTCTTGATAAAAGTGAATATGACCTATCAAGATTGGTGATGGGATTAGGATGGGACGTGGCTAAAAAAGGACTTTTTGGAGGATTATTAAGCGGAAATGCCGATTTTGATTTAGATGGATTTGCCTTGTTATTAGATCCTCAAGGAAAATTAAAAAATCAGCAAGAAGATGTTGTTTATTTTGGGCATTTAGCCACAAAAAATAATACCGTTATTCATTCAGGAGATAATCTAACAGGACAAGGATCAGGAGATGATGAAAGCATTATTATTGATTTCAAAAATCTTCCCCAAGCCTATGATCGAATTATTTTAGGCGTTAATATTTATCACGGAAAAGAACGCGAACAACACTTTGGAATGGTTAATAATGCCTTTGTGCGAGCAATTGATGCGAAGGGTAAAGAAATTGCACGTTACAGCCTCTCCGGTGAACCCGCTTACTCAGGTCAAATTTCTATGTTACTGGGAGAACTAGCTCAAGAAAACGGACAATGGAAATTCAAAGCATTAGGAACACCATTAAACTTGACTTTAAACGGTGTTATTCGTTCATTTCTGTAGTTGAATTCATCGATAACAGGTAGGGGCGAAGTATTCGGTTATTGAATGATGGGTATGCTCATCACTCCCTATCCGAATCCCTCGCCCCTACAACTGATCACCATTTTCAACGCTATTTTAATAACGTTTTTGTTGAAAATTAGCTCGCCTTGCGATCGCCAATATTAGCGTTTGCGGTAGGGAACCATTGTATCAATATTGATATCGCCCAACGCAACGCGAGTTGTGGGATTAATCACAGGAGAAACGGCCCGTGCTAAACCCAAGAAATTTGACGGATCGCCAGCTTTGGCTTGTTTTTCTTGAGGAATAAAGCGACGAACCTCGTTTTGCCAGACGATTTGAGGGAAACCAAGCTGGTTACGGTGGTATTCGTTATAGCGAGGTGTTCTGAGATTAAAAGGAACTTCCCCTTCATTGCGCTGAAGCAGCACCCGACGGCGTTGGTAAGGAACCGTATCATACCCGAAGTTATCCAGGTATTCCTCGCTATCAAGTAACTCATCAATAAAGCCTTTGGGGCCTTTGTTAGCAACGACGATAGACCATGCAATCTTTTCACGCTCACTATAAACGTCCCGTCCCAGGATGCGTTGGACACACATCTCGGCAAAACGGTAGTTGCTATTGGTTTGGTAATTACGAGACAGGAAGGGATCGGAAGTCGCTAAACCCCGAATAAAGTCCCGCACATTAATTTGACCAAACTTAAGTTGAGACTCTAAGCAAGTTTGAACGTTGCTTTTGAGCATTTGATGTTCGCTGTAAATTTGGCGATAAGCAGCCCAAATGATGTCATTCCACTCAGTACCAGAGGGCATATTTTCAGCCGTGAAAATTCTGGGTTGTTCATCACCGGATACTTCAAAGCCAGCTACGCGAACATTGCGGCTGGTCGGGCCATAGCTTAATAAAGGAAGCGCCACCTTAATATCTCCTTAAATCTCGAACTCAAGGTCGTTTGTTATCTTCTGTTGACATCCTCCACTACCTAAAGGCAAGTGGATTCCTACCAGGCAAAGCCTTTCGGTGGGTTGACGTATCAAGAACTGCCTAAAAAAATAGGTCTTATATTCTCTCCACGTCCGTTTTAAGTCTCCGAATGCCTTCCGGCGACTCCCTAAAAAATCTTGGGTTTTGAGTTTTGCCTCTAGATCTTAGTACGAAGCCATCCTAGAAGGACGGAGCGTGAAACCCAATTTTTGATTACTTTACCATGATCACTTCAGAGCTTGAGAGCGACATGGTTGGCTATCCTACAGATTAGGGGATTAAGGCAACTCCATCTCAATTTTTATGAATCAATGCAATAATATTTAACATTTTTTGATAAATCGGATGCCCACCGTCGGCGGTTGAGCGTTGGCGGTTCTGCTAAAATAGAAATCAAATCCCCTGGGGGGGGATAATTGTTATGATAGATTAAATATGATAATTTACTTAATAAATCTTAAACATCTTGCTTAACATACCACTAGGTTCTATCTTGACTACAACTCAACCGATTCAGTCTACCTCTCGGTTTCTTCAGACGGTTCTAGCCAAAGTTAGGCAATCTCAGGCTGGGCTGGTGTTTTTAGCCTCGGTGTTTCTCGTCTCTGTTCCTGTGTTTTTCCAAGCACCTCTAGTGCGACAATGGCCAGAACTGACCTTAATTCTGACATTGGGATGGCTAGGAATCAGTTGGAGATTACTCAGACAACCCGCCACTTGGATTTGGGGAGACTTATTATTAGGATTTAGTTGGAGTTGGCTAACGGGGGCTATCTATTGGGGCTGGTTACGGTGGGAACCCCTGTTACATTTACCTGTAGAAGCTTTAGGTGTCCCCTTCGCGGTGTGGTGTTTATATCGAGGCTGGGGAAAAATCGGAAACTGGTTTTATCTGGGTTCTCTATTTGGGACAGCCGTTACAGATGGATATTTTTATATCACCGGATTAATTCCCAGTTGGCGACAACTGATGAATGTTGAACCCGCCTTAGCGTTACCCATTTTTCAAAATGCGCTACAAATTGTGAGTACCCCTTGGGGGATTAGTTGGGCCGTCGGATTTGCCCTATTTTTATTTGGAGTTGGGGTTTTTCCCTTACAATCGAAGGAACAACATTGGTGGGCGTTTGGGGGTGCAGTATTGAGTACAATCTTGGTAGATAGTTTATTTCTGATTGCAGCTTGTCTGGCTTAAACAGAACCAAAAAGAGGGTGCATAGAGAGAAAAATGTTTATGATGTTAGGCATGGCTTTTTAACAGCCTGCACTCAAAAAGTCAAAACTTTAATCTTCCAATGTCCTCTATCAACTGATTGTGACGTTGCAAACAACCCCCCACTTAGTCTTACATACTGAAGGTGGTAATCACTATTTGCCACTGATGGGTAAAAATTACTGGACATTGGGTCGCAGTGAAGACAATACCTTTGTCGTTAAAGACCGATGGATTTCTCGTAATCATGCGATGTTACAACGCATGGAAAATGGCGAGTTTTTTTTAATTGATTTAGGAAGTCGTAATGGTTCTTTTCTCAATGGTCGTCGGGTGACAATTCCCGTCACACTCCATAATGAAGATCATATTGTTTTTGGACAAACGGAATTAGAATTTTATTGTCCTGATATTACTCAGGAGACTGACCTTTCTGAACCCGAATCAGAGGATTTTACCGCCACATTAACTGTCCGTCGCTTAATATCAGTAATGGTGATGGATATTCGGGATTTTACCGTATTAACCCGACAATTAGATGAACGGATTTTATCAGAAGTAATTGGACGTTGGTTTCGCCACGCCGGACAAATTATTCGAGAAAATGGCAGTTGGGTTGATAAATATATTGGGGATGCAATTATGGCGGTTTGGTTTCATGGAACCCAAGGGGTGAGTTCCCAAGAAATGATCAAAATTGCTACAGCATTAAGTCAATTACATAAAGTAACCCTAGAATTAAGTCATCTTTACCCTTTACCTTTTCCCTTGCGAGTGGGTGCTGGAATTAATACCGGATATGCAATGGTGGGAAATACTGGAAGTGGGGGAACTGCTGATTATACGGCCTTGGGAGATACGGTAAATGCCGCATTTCGTTTAGAGTCTTCGACCAAAGAAATTGGCATGGATATTGCACTCGGAGAAACTACTTATCAATATCTAGTACAAGCTTGTCCTCAACAAACGTTTAAACAATACACAGTTAATCTGAAAGGGTACGATACTCCTACAATTACTTATGGGGGAACTTTTGATAATTTAGATGAGTTTTTGGAACTGAAATCAGAAGAATAAACAAGAAGACACTGTGATTTTAATAATTGTAATATTTTGATTTATTTTACCCCCCAATTGCTAACATTTTATAACGGATTTAGGGTGGCTCCAGAAGTAAAGCGTATAATATTAAGACCATTTGACCCCATTGATTATGAAGCTTTCCACTGACATCAAAATTCCTTTCCCCCGTCCCCTAGTCTTTAGTACCTATCGAGATCGATTAATTGAGGTGGTTAATTTATTACCCCCTAAAAATGGCGTTAAGTTAGTCTCTCGTCGAGTCGAAGCAGATACGGTTTATACCGTTTATGACTGGGAATCATCAGAAGATGTCCCGGCACTGTTTGAAGATATATTAAAATACGATAAACTCCGGTGGACAGAATCCGACACTTGGAATCAACAAGACTTTACCCTAGATTGGCAAATTAAAACCCAAGCGTTTACAGAAGCCTTCCATTGTTCCGGGAAAAATACCTTTTTAGAGGATAAAAATCACACCCTGATTCAAACACGAGGAGAAATCGAATTAAACCCCGATCAACTAGATGGAATTCCTGTATTTCTCAGAAGTCAATTAGCTAATGTGTTTGAAGAAGTTCTCGGAAAAAAACTCGAACCCAATTTAATAGACATGGGGAAAGGAGTACAAAAATACCTGGAAAAACACAAATAACCCAAGAAACCGGGTTTCTAGCCTTTATTTAGGGTAGAAAATCTATATTGTTTCAGAAACCCGGTTTCTGTATTAGTCCTGTTTTTGATAATATTAATATCATCACAATTCACACCTAATTTCTTAACCGAACTTCCGTTGTACTCTTTTTACAGCAAACCGCCTCAGAACAGGCTTTTGTATCTGAGTATACAGACACGAACACCCAACACCGTTACCGGGTGATTCGCCTCTGGGAACAAAACCCCGATTTATTGCTATCCGTCCCCGCTTTACTACCATTTGCGACATTATCTCAAACCAACTCACCCCGAACATTGCTAGAGCAAATAGCGAATCAAATTGCTACAATTGAAGAAGCCAATCAACAAGCCGATCTACTCGCTTGTACTCAAGTTCTCGCGGGTTTGAGGTTTGAAAAAAACTTAATCAGACAACTATTTAGGAAGGAAACTATGCGCGAGTCTGTCATTTACCAAGAAATTCGTGAAGATGGTCTTCTTGAAGGACTTCAACAAGGACGACAACAAGGTCTCCAACAAGGACGACAACGGGAGGCGATGTCATTTGTTACTCGCTTAGTGACTCGACGACTCGGTGCGATCGCGCCTGAAATACAAGAACAAATTCAGACCCTATCTGTAGAAGAATTAGAAAATTTAGGAGAAGCACTTCTGGATTTTTCAGAAGCAACAGATTTAGAAAATTGGTTGAATGATCGTCAGCTTTAATCCCATAAAACTTGATCACGGATTAGACGGATTACGCAAATTAACACAGATTAAAATCTGCGAAATCCGTGAAATCCTCTTAAATCCGTGATCGGTTTTGTTGTAAATCAACCCAACCCACTATCAGAAAATCGTCTAAATATCAATCTTGACTGTTTCCCCCAATAAACTCGACTGTCGCGCCGCATCAGCAACTTTTAGGGTATATAAACTGGCTTCTGGCGTAACATAAAGGGGAGTTCCGTGATAGAGATAATCCAAAACCATTTGGGTATCTTTAACAAATAATCCCCGACGAGAAGCTACCTCAATATTTTGAATAGTATCGTTTTGAATTAGTTGACCCTTTTCGGGAGTAAATATTAACGTTCCCTGTTCACCGTAGAGGGTAAACGTATTGTCCGACTGCCAAAATACGTCCCCTTTTCCATAAACAGATTCTCCCAGGATGCCATTTGTAAACGTTAACTGGGCATTACATAAACAGGCTTTGTAGAGATCGGGTTCAATATCCCAATATTGAGTTTGACAATTGACACTAGCTACAGTTCCCAATAAATCGATAAACCGATGCAAACGGGACAACGCCCCAGTCATGGGAAAACCAAATAACGAGGGTTGATATGTCCATTTAGCAGGGGCCGGATGTTGGGGGTTCAGGGTGACATAACGAACATAGAACACTTGACCAATGGCAGCAAGGGACGCTTTAATAGCATTGTGCAGTCCCCCCAATAGTTCAATATGTTCAACGTGGAGAAGTTTATTTTGACGTTGCGCCAGGGTAATTAGAGATTCTGCTTCCTGGGGATCTAAACTCAGGGGATATTCGACAACGACGTGCTTACCATGTTCTAAGGCGTAACGGGCAATCTTGCCATGATCTCGATTTACCGTACAAATTATCACTAAATCAATATCTGGCCGTTCGACTAAATCAACCCAGGATGCAGATACCGTAACATCAAATTCTTGACTAAAGGCAATGGTGGAGGTCGGGGTATAACCTGCAATGGCGACAAGCTGCGATCGCTGATCCGCGCTTAAGGCAGCCGCCCGCATTTTTGCCGCATACCCAGTGCCAACAATACCTACTCGCAGAGGAGGGGAAACCGTACTCACAGAAAAAAATAAAGATTGGGTCATGATAACAGAGTTAGGGACAGGGAAACTAGGTATAAGTAATCAAGATGTAATTAGAAAAATTTATAATAAATCCCATTCTAAATCTAGGTTGACAAGGTTTTACAACTTCCGCTTTTTCTCCTAATATCGAGAGGTGAAAAAAATCTGTGATGCAAACAAAGGCTAATTAACGCTTTTGCTTTGTATAAGGGATTTTGATAGTTTTTATCGAAATTAACGAGAGGATCACTACATGGCTACTTATAAAGTTACACTGATAACTCCAGACGGCAAGCAGATCATTGAAGTCCCTGATGATGAAATCATTTTAGATATCGCAGAAGATCAAAAAATGGATCTGCCCTATTCTTGTCGTGCCGGTGCTTGCTCCACCTGTGCAGGTAAGCTTGTATCGGGTACTGTTGACCAATCTGATCAGTCTTTCTTAGATGATGAGCAAATCGAAGCAGGATGGGTTTTAACCTGTGTTGCTAAACCGACTTCTGATTGCACGATCGAGACTCACCAAGAAGAAAACCTGTAATCATTGGGTTTGGGTTCAAAGTTTAACGTTGATGGGTATTATCAGCGTTAAACTTTGAATTCCTATCCAGTGCCAACAATTGTCAACAAAGGCGAGTGAACGCTTTGGTGAAGCCTAAGAGATTTTTAAAATTTTATCGAAATTCATGAGAGGATCACTACATGGCTAAAACTGATAAAACGCATAAGACTGATCGCACAGGTAAGACTTCTTATCAAGTTACACTGAAAACTCCAGACGGCGAGCAGATCATTGAAGTCCCTGATGATGAGTACATTTTAGATATGGCAGAAGAAGCTGGACTGGAACTTCCTTCTTCTTGTCGTGCGGGTGCTTGTTCCACCTGTGCAGGTAAGATCGAATCGGGTACTGTTGACCAATCTGATCAGTCTTTCTTAGATGACGACCAAATCGAAGCCGGATATGTTTTAACCTGTGTTGCCTACCCCACTTCTGATTGCACAATCGTAACTCACCGAGAAGACGAGTTATACTAATTAGCTTTTGATTCAAAGTTCAACGTTAAGGGATACCAACAACGTTGGACTTTGAGTTGCGGTTAATTCCCTAGCTGCATCGAGGAATTAAGCGGTTTAAGTTGGGTTCCAGGGAAGTAAAAGCTTAAAATTTGCTGGCTTGACCATCCCAACTTAGCCAGGTGATATGATCCCGTTTGGCTCATGCCTACCCCATGTCCAAACCCTCCCCCAACAAAGACGTAACCTTTGAGGGTTTTGTTGGGGTTAAAAACAGGATCAATATAAAATAAAGTGCTGATCGGGGGTAAAAAAGCACTTTGGATTTCATCTTTAGAAATTTCTAACACTCCTTGATCCGTCGTTACCTTCATTTTTAAGATCCGTCCCGTTGGCGATCGCTCCACAATCTCAATCTTTTGAATTGTCTTAAAATTAGGATAAGGAAGATTGCGCCGTTTCAAGTAATACCGCAGTTGTTCTGCAATCGCTTCTAGGGTTGTTTCTTCTCGCCAGCGAAAATCAAGTTCTCCAGTTTCATTAAATCCGGTTTTTAAGTTAATAAACCGTCGAAAATTAGGTTCTAAAGCTAAATTTTGTTGAGATAAATCCCAAATTTTATTCGGGGCATCAATCACCCCTGGCAAATAAGGACGGGGTTCCCCATTCCAAATATCATTATAATTGGCCGTGACTCCCCCACTGGTGGAAAAATACACCGCATCTGTCAAGTTATTGTTGTAGGTCAGAACTAAACCTCTAGTCACATCAATCGCTTGATCCGTACTCGAATAAACTTCCGTTAATCCTTTATAGACTTGACAGTCCGTATTTGCACAAAGATGATAATTGTCTGCTTCAAACCGTCGGAGATTTCGTAACGCATAGGTTCGCGCTAAAACCGCCTGGGCTTGGATGGAGGCATCCGGGGGCCAAGCCCCAATTTCATGAGGCACAACACCCCGCAAATAGGTCTCTAAGGGCACATTATTAACGAGGGTGTAAGTTCCGTAAGCATCGGGTTGTAGCCGCAAACTCCCCCCATACACCAGAGGTTCGGGATCATTGGGTGTTTGACTGACTTGAATCAGATTCCCGGAAGTGGTGATCTCCAGTTCGTTGCGGTTGTAACGATATCCTGCCGCTGTCCAATAGGGGGTAAGGTTTTGGGTGAGAACCTGGGTTTCCAAGCTAGGCAGTTTATGGCCTTGAGCTTGTAAACTATCGATTAGCCAGCGCCGCAACAGGGGGGTACTATAAACGCTGCGTTTGGCCCAAACTTGCCAGCGATCAGGTTGGGCCAGTTCCACTTCCAAACCCAGAGATCGCCATTTTTGAGCATCTTCTTCAGCATTTTCATAGCTGCGGTGGGTACTGAGAACGATTCTTTCCTCGACTTCGGGTTCTGGGAGGGGTTCAACTCCGATTTTCAGGATCACCGTCTCCGTATCTATTTGTTTTTCTCCTTGGGGAGTAGGAAATCGCAGGGTTAAGTGATCTCCAGGTTGGACTTTGAGAATCAGTTGATCGCTGGGTTTTTCTCCAAAGTGTTGTACTACACCGACTTTTAATGTCGGGTTGAGGTTTTGAGATTGGGGTTCTCGTTCTTGGGCGAGAGCGGGAGGGGGAGAGAGGATCAAGAAGCACAATATACTCAGTACATTTGTGGGGAAAAAGAATGTCATCTTAGCCATATTCAATATTGCTCTAGTTGTCTATATGTGAACTACCCACACTTCTCTACGAGTAAGTGTGGGCTTCCAACTTCGACGGGGATAGCATCTGATAGAACAGAAGTTTTACCAGACGACTTACATTCCCTCAGATTGGCAGTGTCGCTAGTTCCTAACGACAAAATCCGCAAGGCTTCATTTTTGATATTAATTGAAGCGTTAATATCTCGGTCATGGGTTGTTTGACAATGTTCACAAGTCC
>CAITND010000002.1 GCA_903893625.1 uncultured Oscillatoriales cyanobacterium | reverse complement strand
TGTTACTTTCATTGAGTTGTGACTAATATGCCTCAATTAGTGTTACTTGATCACAAATGATCGAACAATTAAAAAAATATTTTGTTCGTCTCGTCATCCATCTGCCCACTGCTCAAAGCTATGCTTTGAGATTGCGAACAGATGGAATCCTCAGCAGATCGCGCCTTTCATCCCACACCATACCGCTTCGGTTGGTGTGGGGATTCCCGTCGGTCAAGCTAAAATAGCCATGATAGTTGCTGTTAGGGTATGGAAAGGTTCTATCCTCTAATCAAATCATACCCTGAAATTCTAACTCAAGAATTGACACATAGATAGAGCTTACTGTCATCTGCTTTAAGTTAGAATTTCAGCCGAAACTTAAAATATTAGGAATCAACTCATTTGGAAAAGATTGCACTGTCTAGGTTTCAAGATCAGTCTTTTACTCAAATGAAACAACCCGGCTTTTTTAGCAGGACTAGGGGGAGCTTCTTAAAACGGGGCTGGAATTAATTGTAATGGCCCTAAACCCAACTCTTGGGGAGGAATAGAACGAACTTCTAATAATGCCATCATATCCTTAAATTGAGGTTGACCCCGTGAAGCTCCAGTTAATCCCATAGCAATAATTAAACCACACCAACCTTTCGTTTTTTTACACCGTTGTTCCCATTTTTTACGCGCTTCTTGATGAACAGGATCATTTTCTATAAACTCCCCAAATAAATGTAAATCCCCATCCTCTGTTTTCAGAATTCCTAAATCATAATTACGTCCCACCGTCGGGTCTTCACCGGGATTAAAACAAATTCCTTCTAGTCCTCCTGCCTCTTGTAAACTGCGAATTAGCAGTTCTGCTTTCGGTTTAGACGTTTGAATCACAACCACAGGTAAACCATCCCCAATTTCTGGAATTTCCCCTTCTGCGGCTTGATGAAATTGGGTATTACTCCGCAAATATTTTGCAGTTTCCCAAGGGACAACTCCCAAACTTAAGAAAGATTTAGGTGGCACTAAATCATCGCGTAACCGAGGAACTTCCACTTCCAATTCTTCATCTTCTGATTCATCATCAGAGACCATTGCCGCTAATTCATCAGCAATATCGGGTAAAGTTTCCACTTTTACCGAGACCTGTTTTTTCTCGCCATCGGGTAAATTAACGGGAATTCGATACCGACGATTGAGACTAGGAAATTGATATCGAACTAATTTTTGACGATGATCGCGTAAAAATCGATGCAGTGCTTCTAACGCGACTAAAACAACAGCAGCTTCCTCATCATAGAGGATTGAACGTAATCCTTCTAAGGGATGAAGGTTGCCAAAATTCGGTTCAATTTCCGATGGGGGTAAACTGGCAATATTAATGAAATCATCATCATCTTCATCCTCATCTTCATCAAAACCATCGGCTCGATCAAAGGTGACAAACAGACAATCTTGAGTTAAAAAGGCTTCTTCTAAATTATCAGAGGATTTATTGCGAACCACTCTTTCCCGAAACCGTTTTAACGATTCTAAAGAACGATACAATAACACCCCATAATCCATCCCCAGTTTCCCCAAGGTAGAAATATATAAGGTATCAATCCCAAATAGCTTTAATTCAATCGAAATAATTTGATGTTCCCCTAACCGTTCCCAAGGCGCATCTTGCCAAATTTGATAAGCTTTTTCCGTGACTATTTCCGCATATTGGGGAGGAAGTTGAGGGGGACGACTTTCCGCGACTTCTTGCAACCCCCGAAAAATTTCATCAATTAGAGGTAAATCGGGTACATATTCAATGACTATCTCTAAATCTTGGAGAACACCTCGTAGGAAAAATTGAATTTCCCGATCTTTAACCACTATTTTTTGAGGACGAGCGACAGGTGCGGGACTTTGGGGGTGTTCCATTGCTCGCAGTAACGTCCGCACAATCGCTTCTGGCCCCATATCCGGTGGAACCATATCCATTGCTCGTACCATACCCTGAGAACCGTCCACCCAAATAATACATTCGCCCGCCGTTTCGGAGTCTGCGTCAATACTAGGGTTCGCATCCGTCGCCATGGGACGTCGATCCCCTTCCCACACACTGGGAATTTGGGGTAAATTTTGAAGCCGACGAAGGGTTGAGTGATTGAGACGTGCCATCAAATTAATCTTCTCGTTGGGTAGTTTCACCAGTTATGATGATGCCGCACAACCAATGGCTGAACCTGCCATATTGTAATGCAATGCTTTCTCCATCTTATAAGAAAAATCCCTGAAAACTCCGTCACTTTAGGGCAGGAAGTGTCAAAATCTTACAAGATAGGGTGGGAGCGTGAAAGCCCACTGGCTTCAGTCGTGGGATGAAACGCGACGCAGGCGCTTTTAAGCGCCGTCATCTAGCTTTTTTAATTTGCATCCAATTAGTCAACATTTATGATATCATAAGAAACATGATAAAAGTAACTCGGACTATTAAGTTAAAATTCGTGAATCTCAACCGTTGTAAAGCTCAAATGTTTGAGCAAATGACAGAAGAAAACACACGAATTGCTAATAAGTTGTTGTCATTGCCGATTAAAGAACGGCGTAAAATGACAACAGCTAAAATCATGTCCGAGTTGAAATCTTCCCTGGTTAATCAAGTAATCCGACATACCACATCACCAACGGGTCGCAAAACTAACAATTATAAAGTTCTTCCCGTTGAAGTTAACAATCAAAACTGGAAGTTAACCCATAAAGCTAATACTTATTCAATTAGCTTTCCTACTCTCAAAGGAGAAAAAAGAATCCCTATTGAAGTTATATCCTCTTATTGGCAATCTATTTTAGATGGATTACTAGAGGGAAAAATTGAAGGGGGATCTTTTAAGCTAATTAAACATCGAAATAAGTGGTATGTCTATCTGTCAATCACTGAGGATGTTCCAGAAGTTAAGACAGAGAAACGGTTAGGATGCGACAGAGGACAGAATAACTTAGCGGTAGTTGCACCCAAAAAAGGTTTCGGTAAATTCTTTAATGGTCAAAGTGTTAAGCATCGAAGACGTTATTTTCAACAACGAAGAAAACAACTTCAAGAAGCTAAAAAGTTTCGGGCATTAAAGAAATGGAACAAGAAAGAGCAACGATGGAGTGAGGCAATTAATCACACCATTAGTCGCCGAATTGTTCGTTATAGCTGGTCGTATTATTCCTTAGAGCAAAAACTGGGTTATAAGTTGGCTTTGAAAGGATTAAAACTAATCAAAAGACCTGCTCCCTATACTTCAAAATCCTGTTCAACTTGTGGTGTTATTGGAAAAAGAAATCGACATGATTTCAACTGTCCTAATGGTCACTACCACAATTCCGATCTTAATGCGGCGAAAAACCTAGCCCAATGGGATGGTTTTTCTTGTGATTTAAACCTACAGAAAGGTGTCTCTGTAATGGATTCATCCGGTTTAAATTATGGGGCGCTTGGCACACCCCCGAACTCGATGAATACTGTTCAAAAAGAGTATATTCAACTGTCTCTTTTTGACGGGGCTAGATCCGAGAATCCCACCCCTAAGCGCGTAAGCGTAGGGGTGGGAGTGTCAACAATCCGTTTACCGAAAAATTTGGGTTGAAAGCCCCGTCGTTCTAGGACGGCTTTGTGTTAGAATAATAGCGGTATGAAAAGACCCGCCCGAATCAAAGATCCTCCGAAATAAATAGCAAGTTTGATCAGTTTAAAACATCACAAAAGGAGTCAAGCCAACCCATGACACAAGCGACTCAAGCCCCAACGCAAGGGGTTCAGATGACGGAATCAGCCATCAAGCAAGTTCAATTTCTGCGTGAAAAGCAAGGAAAAGATCTTTGTCTGCGGGTGGGAGTCCGCCAAGGCGGTTGTTCGGGAATGTCCTATGTAATGGATTTTGCTGACCCTAGCACCATTCGAGAGGATGATGAAGTCTTTGATTATGAAGGGTTTAAGGTCGTTTGCGATCGCAAAAGCTTACTCTACATTTACGGCCTAGTCCTGGATTATACGGATGCTTTGATTGGGGGTGGGTTTCAATTTACGAATCCCCAAGCTACTCAAACCTGTGGTTGTGGTAAATCCTTTGCGACCTAAGATTCAAGAAACCGGGTTTCTAGCAGTTATTAGTTGATGACCATCAACTTTTCTAATTCAGAAACCCGGTTTCTGTCTGAGTTATCAAAAATTTTATAGACGGCTTTCCCGCTTTAGATTAAAATTAAAGGTTGGCAATTGGCGATAGGTGATGGATTAGGCAGAAATAGCCCAGTTCATAACCTATCGCTCTATTTTGTAATATTCAACGACTCATGACAACTCCAGAAGAATTATTTAAGGAAGGTTTTGAACGGTATCAAGCGGGTGAAGACCCAGAAACGTTGATTCCGGTGTTTAAAGAAATTTGTAATCGCGCGCCTAAAAATAGTAATGCTTGGACAAGTTTAGCGTGGTTATATCTGTTAACGGATAAACCGAAATTAGCCTATAACGCGGCAAAATCAGCCGTTAAACTCAATCCCCATGATCCCCAAGCAAGAGTGAATTTGGCTACGGCGATGTTGGAGTTAGGAAAATCGGGGGTGCGTTCCCATGTTGAACTCGCTGCTCAATTGGTGTTAGTGGATACAGATTGGCAGCAGGAAATCGTCAAAAATTTTGAAGATGGATTAACCCGCAAACCCGACTGGAAATCCTTAATAAAAGTTAAACAATGGTTGTTTGAAGGCTAAGGAACATTTACCTAGTGTTGTTGATCTAATAGCATAATATAGGTAATTATTCACAGAAGCTAAAGGAATATTAAAGTAACTTGGGTTACGGGGGATCGACTGAAAATGGCTGTTAATGACTGAAAATCGATGATCTCGGAGGAAGTATTGAGGAATCGCAACAAAAAATTACATAAATTAACAAACAAAGATGAAAAATAGTGATACTATTTGGAAACTTCAGTCATTAACAATCATAATCAGCCGTTCACAAAAAATTTTGATAATAAACTAAGGAGATAAGATGACTATGGATAGCCAAGTTTTTGTCAAACCCGAAACCCGTAACCACAAAGGCTTTTTTGTTAAACAAGGAGCCTACAAACTCAAAACAATTGATGAGTCTGGTTGGGCGTTGATCTGCGTTGATGATACCGTTTGTTATTACGTTGATCCTGATAACTTAGATACAGAAGATTCGGAGGAAACTGTCGAATCGTGATCCCAGGTATCTTACACGATCTTAGAATAAAAATTCTATACAAAGGAGTAAAAATGCCTAGCTTGTAATGCTGTCCTAATTGATCGGGGACAGCTATTTTTTTTGTTAACGTTGATTGCGAAGACGGGGATTGAGAAAATCGTTTAATCCTTCTCCTAATAGAGATAAACCAACGACCATGATTGTTAATGCTAAACCAGGAAATAATGTTGTCCACCAAATCCCTGTAGGTAACGCTTCTAACGCAATTCTTAAATCATGTCCCCATTCGGGAACTTCATCGGGTAAACCTAATCCTAGAAATCCTAATCCGCCTAACGTTAAAATTGCATCCGCCGCATTCAGCGTAAATAATACCGGAACACTTTGAATCACATTTAAAAATAAATAACGAGTTAAAATCGTCCAAGTATTTGCTCCTAATGCTTGCGCCGCTTCAATAAATAATTCCGTCTTAACAGAAGTGGTATGATTACGAACGACTCGATAATATTGAGGAATATAAGCTACACTTAAGGCGATCGCAGCATTCAAAATCCCTTTTCCCACCACAAACGCTAAAGTAATTGAAAGTAATAATCCGGGTAACGTATAAATCGTATCCATTAAAAATAATAAAACCCGATCTATTTTCCCCCCTAAATATCCACTCACCATTCCCAAAGGCACACCAATTCCCACACTCAAAAGGGTTGCTAATAACACCACTTTCCAAGCGACTTGAGTTCCAAATAATGTCCGCGAAAATACATCATATCCTAAGCGACTGGTTCCAAACCAATGTTGAGGAGAAGGAGGTTGATGAATCGGGTTAGACAGAAATTCCGTAGGGCTTTGTATCCATCCCCAAGTTGAAAATAAGGGTGATAATATGGCGATTAATAAGAATAAAATTGTGATGACTAATCCACAAAAGGTCATAGCCGTTGACACAGAAGGAACGCGAAACCCCCTCAAAGGGCGAAAAGATGTAATACTCATTCAATTTAGGATCTTGTATTTGAGATTAGATTACCAAAAAAGTAGAGACGCGCCATGGCGCGTCTCTACAGAAGACTGTTGATCAGCCGAAACCCGATAAACATGGGTGCAAATAATGTGATAATGCTTACTATTCACCCCCCAAAAAGGGGACGCAGTTTAAAAACTGCGCGTCAAACTTCCTCCGCGAGTTAAAACATCGCGGTTTCCGTTCTCCAGTAAGGTTGAGATGACTCAAATTTCTTTGAACCCTGATGTTCCAAGCATGGGGCGTCGTCAATTTATGAACTTACTGACCTTCGGTTCAGCCACAGGCGTTGCTCTGGGTGCGCTGTATCCGTTTGTCAAATATTTTCTGCCTCCCTCTAGCGGTGCCGCAGGTGGTGGCGTTACGGCTAAAGATGCTCTGGGTAACGATGTTATCGTCAGTGAATTTTTATCCACCCATAAACCGGGCGATCGTGTTTTAGCCCAAGGCTTAAAAGGCGATCCGACCTATATGGTGATAGAAGGCGATGCTACTTTAGCGGACTATGGAATCAACGCCGTTTGTACCCACTTAGGGTGTGTTGTGCCTTGGAACAACAGCGAGGACAAATTTATGTGTCCCTGTCACGGTTCTCAATATGACGCGGCGGGTAAAGTCGTTCGTGGGCCAGCCCCCTTATCCTTGGCATTGGTTCACACCACTGTTGCGGATGACAAATTGAGCTTTACGACTTGGACAGAAACCGATTTCCGCACGGGTGAAAATCCCTGGTGGTCTTAATAAATTTTAGATACAAGGATTTTGGATTTTAGATCAATATCTGAAATCTAAAATCTGTGATGATTGATTCTGTTGACTTTGACCAGAAATAGAACATTAGTAATGCAACCAATTGATCAATTAGTAAAAATGCCTCGTTTGCGGGCTTGGAAAATCCTTTGGGTTGTCGTAGCAACGGTTGCTTTCTTCCTAACCAGTGATTTTGCCCTACCCCAGTCGGCGGCGGCTTATCCTTTTTGGGCGCAAGAAACGGCTCCCTTAACTCCCCGTGAACCGACAGGACGAATTGTTTGTGCGAACTGTCACCTAGCTGCAAAGCAGACAGAAATTGAAGTTCCCCATTCCGTTCTACCCGATACTGTTTTTAAGGCTGTTGTTAAAATTCCTTACGATACCAATGTTCAGCAAGTTACAGCAGATGGTAGTAAAGGTGGTTTAAACGTCGGTGCGGTGTTAATGCTGCCCGAAGGCTTTAAGATTGCTCCAGAAGATCGAATTCCTGAAGCCTGGAAGGAAGAAATTAGTGATTTGTACTTCCAAACCTATCGGGAAGATCAAGAAAATGTGGTAATTGTCGGGCCATTATCTGGGAAAGAACATCAAGAAATTATCTTCCCAGTGTTGTCTCCTAACCCCGCAACGGATAAATCCGTTCACTATGGTAAATTTGCTATTCATGTCGGCGGAAACCGAGGTCGCGGTCAAGTCTATCCCGCCGGAAACTCTAGCAATAATACCGTTTATAAAGCCTCTGTTGCCGGAACTATTACTAAGGTAACAACAGACGCAGAATCGGGTTCTCAAGTTACAATTCAAAAGGCCGACGGTCAAACCGTTGTGGATGAAATTCCCTTTGGCCCTTCTGTGATTGTTTCTGAAGGTCAAACTGTTGCAGTCGGTGAGGCTTTAACCAATAACCCCAATGTCGGTGGTTTTGGTCAGCATGATACGGAAATCGTTCTGCAAAGTTCCACTCGCGTTCTTGGGTTAATTGCGTTTATCGCCTTGGTGATGTTAACTCAAGTCATGCTGGTGATGAAGAAGAAACAGGTTGAGAAAGTTCAAGCTGCTGAAATGAATTTCTAATTTTGAGTCATTTTGATGATTTCAACCCTTGTAGAGACGTTAAATTTAACGTCTCTACAAGGGTTGAAATCATCAAAATGACTCAAAATTAGAAATTCATTTCAGCAGCTTGAAC
>CAITND010000001.1 GCA_903893625.1 uncultured Oscillatoriales cyanobacterium | reverse complement strand
CTCCCGACTTGAACAAGATTGAAAACTGGTGGGCTGTTTTAAAGACATGGATGAAACAGAAATTAAACGAATTTCAAACTGTCAGAGAATGCGTGGATGCTGCATTTAGAAATTGTCCTAACGTATGCGCGTAGCGCTATAGTATCACCCACCCGAAGATTAGAAAAAATGGCGACGGTATTGTTCTATAAAATCGGTTTTTTGGGATTAAATCTCAACCGATTTTACTTAGGAGTTTTCTGCAATTCAGGGCGTTCTTCCGCTACAATTGCTCCCTCAACAGGACAAACTTGTAGACAAATTCCGCAGTCAATACAGGTAGAAAAATCAATCCAATACCAATCCGTTCCTTTCTGGTTTTTTTCCGGCCCTTCATGAATACAGGCAACGGGACAAGCCACAACACAATCGGCTATACCTTCACAAACGTCCGTGACAATGCTATGGGGCATGATTAGTATTCTCCTGCTAAAAAATAGGGCGGTTAATTCTTTGTAATTGTTAACGATAAATCAACGGATTTGCCAGGGATAAAAATTATAGAGTGGGTGAAAATATTATCCTAAAATTATTAGAAATGCCCAAGAATTACCCCACTCTACCCTTAGAGAATTTCCTCAATTTTGGGGTCGCTGTTAATATTAACCCAAGCGATTTGATGGATGCCTCGACGACGGGCATAGTCCCGAATATCTTCGGGGGTTTCCCGGTGTCCTAACTCCACTTCTACCCGCACTAACTCACTAGACTCTCTTAACTGACCCGCATAGGCAAACGCATCCGCTTCCGCTTCCGGGGTTTGGGCCACCACTAACCAATCACTGGCTGGGGTTTGATGGGGCAGTTCACCTCGTCCCAATAACACTTGATGCAAGTCTTCAAGATTCAAGGAAAACCCAATCCCCGCTTCGGTTTGTCCTTGGGGATGATACAGACCGAGAAGTTGGTCATAACGTCCTCCCTGTCCTAATACCCTCGCCCCGGATGCGGTATCACTCACGGCAATAAACACAATTCCGGTATAATAATCAAAGGTTTGAACTAAACTTAAATCCAGGGTAATTGTAGGTTGAATTTCCGAATTTTCCCAACATTTTTGCAATAATTCCATTAAGGATTTGAGGTTATTTACCGCTTGTCGTTGGGACGGATCTAAATCCAGTTGAGAAACTTGGGATAATACGGTTTCTGGACGACCCCGTAAATCAAATAAAAATAACGCTCGCTCTCGCAGTTCTGAAGATAGTGATAAGGATTCTAAACCAATTCGATCTAAATTAGCGATCGCCGTTCTCACTTTTTCCCGTTCTTTAGGAGGAAAAGGCGATAATAACGATTGAGTTAAACCCGCTTCTCCTAGAATTAAATTAGCATTATTTAACCCGAAAGTTTGCAGACAGTCCCGCAATAATAACAGAATTTCCGCATCAGCGCGTAACCCGCCAGCACCCAAAAGTTCAACACCCGCTTGATAAAATTCTAACTGTTGTCCGTGATCAATCGCCTGACCTTTACGGAAAACATTCGCATCGTAATAGAGGCGTTGGGGCCAAGATTGCAGATTCCCCATGCGAGTCACCGCCGCCCTAGCGATAGACGCCGTTAATTCGGGGCGCAGTCCTAACCCCTGATTTTCAGCATCTTGCAGTTGAATCACCGTTGACAGTTGTACCGCACCGCCAGCCATGAGCGTGTCCAACCGTTCCAAAGTCGAGGTAATAATTCGATGATAGCCCCAACGGTGAAACACCTGTTGCAAGCGCTGTTCAATCCAAATTTTTTGGGCAACATCGAGGGGAAGTAAATCTCGCGCACCCGACGGGGGTTGATAAACCATACAGAGCGTAAAAATTAACAATTAAGCATTAAGAATCGAGTTACAAACGGCAATTTGTAACTATTCCTACAATACCGCATTCTGGGTATTGGTTGTCCGTTGTCCGTTGTCCGTTGTCCGTTAACAGCCAACCTCCTATTTCTTCTTGCCTCCAAATAATCCCCCAAACAAACCTCCTTCTGATTTTTTAGCCGTTTGTTGGGCGGTTTTAGATTTTGCTCCGGCTTGGGGTGTGGCTTTTTCCAGTTGTTTTTTAGCGTCTAAGGCTTGAGGTTGTTTTGGGTTCAGTTGTAACGCTCGATTAATATGGGGTGTTGCCAGTTTCGGTTGATTTTGTTTTAAATAAACTAACGCTAATGAACCATGACAAAGACTATTCTCTGGTTCTCGTTTAATTGCATCTTTTAACTCTAAAATTGCCTGGGCATAGTTTTGACTGGCCATTAATTGTTCTGCGCGGCGGCAAGCTTGTTCGACAAAAGAATCTTTCTTCGGTATGGCCGGAGGAGGGGGAGGAGTTTGATCGGCAACTTTGGGAGATGGGGAGGGAGAAACACCCCATTTTTGATTTTTACGAAGTAAATAAACTAAGTTTAACTCACTAATTTGACCAATAAAGTCTAATGCTTTTTGAGGGGATTCATATTGATTTTTAGCTAACTCTTGAATAGCAGCTTCATAAGCATTTTGATAATCTGAAGCTTGCATCAGTTTTTGAGCCGATTCCGTTTGCAATTTCAGGTTTTGCTGTTCTTTGACCGTGCGATCGCCGATTGTTTTTAACAGCAGAATATATTCTTTGCGTTCACCTTCCTTAGAAAACTGATTATAGGCGGGACTGACTAACTTCGCTAATAATTGCTTGGCGAACTCCTGATCTTGGGGGTTGTCAAAGGGACAGGTATCAGGATGCAACCGACGGGCGATCCGCATATAGCGTTTGCGGATGTCCTCAAAGTCTGCCTCCAGGGAAACCCCTAAAATCGCATGATGATCCGTAAACTCAAACTGAAATAACCCTTGTTTAAATTCAAACATACTCTTCTTCCTTCCTTGCCTAAACTTGCGACTGAATTAATTGCACCTCTTTGATCTTAATATAGCCCGTCTTAAACAGTGAGAAGTGAAAAAAACCGGATTTCAGCAAGAAACCCAGTTTCTGAACTATTAATTGCGATTTGTTAATTAAACCAATAATTCTCCTGTTTTATCGAAAAAAATGGGTATAAAACCCCTAAGTTCTACTTAGGCTTTATATTAGGTTGTCTATTGACATCTGATTGTGCTACCATTTCCAGTAACAGGAAAAGGTAAGCAACCTGTCTAAAAACCTAGTCTGCCTAGCGG